>CAYMCD010000017.1:0-38441 GCA_964388845.1 uncultured Verrucomicrobiota bacterium | reverse complement strand
GGTTCGATATCCGGACTCTGGAGTTTTGGGAGTGCTCAGTCCGACAGGCTGCTAGGAAGTCTCCCGGAGTAACTGGCGCATTTCGTCCACGTAGTAGCGGTAGTTGTCCCACGAGATGTCGGCCGCCACCGAGTGGTCAATGGCCGGGATGAAGCCGCCCTCCCGGACCACGGGGCGCAGGCGGTCCAGCTCGGCGCGTATGGCGTCCGGACCTTTCGCCACCGCCCGTTTATCCACCCCGCCGATGAACCGCAGCGCCCGCCCGTACTGTTTGCGCAGCGGGGCCGGATCGGTGCCCGCCGCCACTTCGCAGGGCGCGAGCGTGTGTATGCCGACGGACAGGTAGTCGGGCAGCAACGCGCGGAGATCCCCGTCGCTGTCGTACCAGGTCTGCTCCACGCCATGGGCGGCCGCCAGGTCCACTGTCCGGCGATAGCGGGGCACGACCATCGCGCGGAACATCTCCAGCGACATGAACGGCCCGTTTTTGCAGGCGATGTCCTCGCCGAACCCGAGCGTGTCAATGGGGGTCAGGCGGCCGGCGCGGCGAATGCCCTCCAGGGCGATGACGCAATACCGCTCGAACAGCTCCTCCACCAATTCCGGCGCGTCGTACAGCAGGTAGCTGGCATTTTCCACGCCGGCCAGGGATCGCAAGGTCCAGTAGAAACACCCGCCATCAATCAGGACCAGCGCCCCCGACGTCGCGGCGTCGCGCGCCTGGGCCTCCCACGCCGGGGTGAACCGCGCGTCGAGATTCCCCGCGTCGTACCGCTCGGCCAACACGCGCTCCAAATCCTCCGGGGTCTTGACCGGGAAGTCTTCCCACTCGGGCATGGAGGTGTGGTCCTTGAACTCCCGCACGGTCCGGCCGTAGTCGTCTATGCGGATGATCTCCGTTTCCGTCTCGTGCAGCGTCCGCTGTTCGAACGCCGGGTACGGGCCCATATGGCCCGAGACGTTGCGCATCTGCAGACAGGCGACGCCGAGGTGCGCGTGGACGTCGTCCACGCCCGGGGGGAGCCCTTCGCCGCGCCAGCGCGCCAGCGTGTCCGGCCAGACGGACACGGCATGGAACGGCCGCCGATCCACCGGTTCATATCGCATGGTGCGCAGGAATCGTTCTCGGTCGGTCATGGATCGCCTCCTGGGTTTCCGGGCGAAGCGGGCCCGGCGGCCGTCTCGACTTCGCGTGTGTTGATCGTGAACGCGTGCATTCTGCCGCGATAACGCCGCCGGATCCGGATCGGTCCCAACGCCGCCGGGAGGCACGGGTGGAGGACCAGGCGACCCTCCAGTGTCGGTTTGATCCCGAGCAGGTACTGCGTGGCCGCGACGTACATCCATCCCGCGGTGCCGGTGAGCCAGCTGATGCCGCCCTTGCCGAAACTCGCGCTGTCCGGGCCGCACAGGGACGAAACGTATACGTAGGGTTCGCGGCCGTAACGCGACGGGCCCACCCGCTGAATCACATTTTCCGGGAGCACCTGGCGGTAGTACTTCAATGCGCGCTCGGCCCGTCCGAGCAGGGCTTCGGCCATGATGGCCCACGTGTTGGCGTGACAGAAGATGCCGCCGTTTTCACCGATGCCGGGATTGGCGCCGAGGGGCGGATCGTCCGGCTCCGGGTATCCGGTGAACGGCGGGGCCATCAACCGCAGCCCGCATTCCGTGTCCAGGAGCTCCGCCGCCGCGTCCATCGCGACCGCCCCCCGGCCCTCGTGGCCGCCCACGCCGGAGATCACCGACCAGGATTGCGGATTGAGGTAGATCCGTCCCTGCTTCGCGGCGGCGCCGCCGAGCACGGCGCCGTTGGAGAAAAGGAGCCGCCGGTACCAGCGGCCATCCCAAACCGCATCCGCGTTGAGCGCCGCCGCCATTTCCTCCGCTTTGCGTTCGCACCAGGCCGCGTCAGTCGCCTCGCCATGCCACAGGCCCATCTCCCGCATCAGGCGGCACGCATACACAAACTGCATGCCGAGCATCACGCTCTCGGCCCTGGGATCGCCGAACACGGCAAGGCTGTCGTTCCAGTCGGCATCGAACAGGAAGGGCAGGCCGTGGGGGCCGCGGCGGGCCTCAACGTGGCGCAGGCCGGTCATCAGATGGTCCCACACCCGCCCCTCGCCGCCGTCGCGGTACGGAATGACCTCGTCCAGATAGCTCCGCTCGCCCGTCTCCGCCAGCCAGTGGTGGACGGTGTATACGGGCCACGCGGGATTGTCCGAGCGGTGCGGGACATCGCGGATCGGGCGGTTCGTATGCGGATAGAAGGCGAAGCACCCGCCGCCGTCCCGTGTTTGCGTGGCCAGCACCAGGTCCAGCCGTTCGCGCGCGAACGCCGGGTCCAAGTGCGCCACCGCCAGCGCGTCCTGCGCGGTGTCCCGGAACCGCAGGCCGTCCGTTCCCATGTGATCGGTCGAAACCGTACGCGCCAGGTCCAGCGCGGTCACCGCGTTGACCGGCGTCCAGGTGTTGATCATGCGGTCCATGTCCGGACAGCCGGACTCCACCCGGAAGCGGTCCAGAATTTCGCCCCAGCGCGCGCGCACCCCCTCGAACGCGGCGTCCATGCGCGCCGGCGAGCGATACGCGGCCAGCGCCCGTTCAGCCCGCTCCCAATCCGGCCCCATCGCGAACACGTAGCCCAGATCGGCCGCCGCGCCCGGTTCCAACGCCTGGACGCAGGATATGGCGGCGCAGGCGTGGCCCCCGTCGGTCAGATCGCCGTTCCGGAGCTGCTGCCCCGAACGCAACGCGGCCGGCGCGCCCAGGTGCCCGTCGAGCCCGATAAAGGCATCGCGCCCGCATTCCCAGCGCACCTCCGGCTCCGTGCAGGCGAACAGCATGCGCGGCGCGTGGGGCGCCTCGAACACATGATAGTCGTACCGGATGGCCTGGAGCGAGCGATCGAACCACAGCCCGAACTGATTCTTCAGATAGCACCAGCCCTCCGCCTCGCGAAGGAATTCCAGCAGGCCGAACTCCATGTAGGAACAGACCTCGATCCGGCGGGGCCGATCGCCCGTGTTGGTCAGCCTGACCCTCCAGCACATCACGTCGTCCCCGACCGGAATCGTGTACGCGACCTCCGCCGAAAGCGCCCGGTGGGTCGCCTCGAAACGCGTGATGCCCGGCTCGTGGATGCAGGCGAACGAATCCGGCGGCACGTTCGCCGGGGCGACGTGGGGATTCCAGCAGTCGCCGGAGTCCACATCCCGCAGATACACATAAAAACCCGGCCGGTCCGGCGGCGCCCCCGTGTAGTGATAGCGCGTGATGCGCTGCGTGGCGGGCTCGCGATACCACAACAGCCCCCCGCCCTGCTGGCTGATAAACGCCTTGAGACGACGATTGCCCAGATAGTTGATCCACGGGGCCGGCGGCAACGGCTCGCGGCAGACGAACCGCCGCGAGGGATCGTCAAAACACCACGGCGCGGTCACGCCGGCGACTCCCCCGTCGCCGCACGCAAGGGCGCGCGCGCTCCGCCGGGTCCGGAGACCCTTCCCACCGTGCATAGCCGACCCATCATCATCGCGTCTCGGTATCATACCAGATGCCATAAAAATACGGCGCATGCTGGTAGAGCGCGGCCTCCGGACGCGCCGCGCCCTGGCGGGTCCTGCCTGCCCCGCCGAAGTTTCCAACGAAGGCGGGAGGCCCCGCCCAACCCGGGGAATTGATCCCGATATTTCCGGCGCGCGGCATCAGGACCCAATCCTGAATCTTCAAATCCCAAATTCCAAGTCCGGACTATACCAATTTGTTCTATCGAAAAGGACCGGGCCGGACGCGGGTGGCCCCGCGGGACCGGCTGCCCGGCGGATCACGATTCGCGCGCCCCGGATCCCGTCATCGCCGCCCGGTAGGCGCGCGGGGTGCATTTCTTGAGGTTCAGAAATATTCGGTTGAAGTGGGAAAGATTCTGGAATCCGCTCCGATAACAGATCTCGATGACGCGCTGCTCGGTCCGGGCCAGCAGATCGCACGCATGCCCAATCCGCAGGTCGTTGACCAACCGTGTGAAACTGCGACCCGTCGCGCGCCGGAGTAGGCGATGAACCGTGCTGATGGACAGGCCGAATTGCCGGGCAACCGATGCGATGGAAAGGGGCTCCAGACAGCGTTCGTTGATATGCTGGAAGATGGCGTCGGCGCGCCGCCGTATGACGCCCGACGCGCCCCGTCCGGGCGGGCCGGAGGACAACAACACGACGCCGCGGCACCGGCTGAGCAGATCGAAGACCTCCAGCAACCGGGCTGTGCGGCGGAGGCCCTCGCACGCATACGCCTCGCGCATCAACACCGCCGCGCGCGTCGCCGATCCGGCGCGGACCCACACCCCGCGCGGGGCGCGTTCCAGCAGGCGGGCCAACCGCGCGTGTTCGGGCTCCCGCAGCGCGTGCGCGCCGAACAGGTCCGGCGTGAAGTGAAGCACCAGGGCCTCGTTCGCGCGGCGCCCGCCGCGCGGCGCGCCCGCGCGGCTGGCCCAGGTGTGCGGCACGTCCGGTCCGAGCAGGACCAGGTCGCCGGCTTCATAATCGGCCACGTGATCCCCGACAACACGCATGCCGCGACCGCGCGTGATGAGAGTCAGTTCGAATTCCGGGTGCAGATGCCAGTTGAACTCGAAGCGCGGCTCGCTCCGAACCCAGAGCCGATGGGTCCGGCCCGCTCCAAGCGTCACCTTCTCGTAGGCAGGCTGCATAAGCTAACCTGCACGCATCATGCACTCGCCCGGATACTTTCGTCAATATTATGACCGAATAGTATTATTTATTGGCGCGGGGGTGGTGGCGGCGCGACGCCGGCCCCGGCATGTTTTCCCCACCGCGCGCGGTGTCGGGGCCGGGGGCCCCGGCCGGGCGCGCGACGGGGGAGGACGAAGAGATGCCAAAGATCGTGTTTCTCACGCCGGCCGGGGACGAAGTGCGCGTCGAACACGACGGCGGGACGCTGATGCAGGCGGCCGTCCAGAACGGCGTGGCGGGAATTGACGCCGACTGCGGGGGCGTGTGCTCCTGCGCAACCTGCCATGTGCATGTGGATCCCGGGTGGGCGGCGCGCGTGGGGCCGCCCGGCGCGGCCGAAGCGGCGCTGCTGGAACTGGAGGACAAAGCGAACGAGCGAAGCCGCCTGGCGTGCCAGATCAAGTTGCGGGCCGACCTGGATGGCCTCGTCGTGAACGTGGTGGGCCGCTGATGGCCGCCGGCGCAACACGCTGCGTGATCGTCGGCGGCGGCCACGCGGCCGCCCAATGCGCGCTGGGCCTCCGCAAGGAGGGCTGGACCGGCGCAATCACGATCGCCGGCGAGGAGCCCCATCCGCCGTACCATCGGCCGCCCCTGTCGAAGGGCTATGCGCAGGGCGCGCTGAAGCTCGAAGATCTCTGGATTCGGCCCCCCGCCGTCTATGCGCGCGAAGACATCGAGTTGAAACTCAACGCCCGCATCACCGCCATCAACCGGAAGCAGCGCGCGCTGGAGCAGGAGGCCGGACCGGCTATTCCCTACGACCGCCTGGTCCTCGCGACCGGTTCGCAGAACCGGCGCCCGCCGATCCGCGGGCTGGATCGCGCGCGGGTCCTGATGCTGCGCGCGGCCGCCGACGCGGAGGCCATCCGGCGGGCCGCCGAAACCGCGCGGCGCGCCGTCGTGGTCGGCGGGGGCTACATCGGGCTGGAGATCGCCGCCAGCCTGCGCAAGCGCGGGCTTCAGGTGACCGTGCTGGAACTGGAACCGCGCATCCTCGCGCGCGTCACATCGCCCGATATCGCGGCGGCGCTCCATGAACTGCACAACGGGAACGGCGTGGAAGTCCACACCGGGATCCATGCGACGGAAATCGCGGAGGAGGGCGCGGCGCTCGCCGTGCTGACGCGGGATGGCGCGCGCTTCCCCGCGGACTTCGTCGTGGTCGGAACGGGCGCGAAACCGCGCGCCGAGCTCGCGGAGCGGGCAGGCCTTCCGGTGGACGACGGCATCGCGGTGGACGAGTCGGGCCGGACGGCCGATCCGGACATCTTCGCCATCGGCGATTGCGCGAATCAATGGCACCCGCTCTACGGGCGCGCCGTCCGGCTTGAATCGGTCCAGAACGCCTGCGACCAGGCCCGGACGGTGGCGGCCGTCCTTTCGGGAAAGCCCACCCCGCCGCGCCCGCTGCCCACCTTCTGGTCCGACCAATTCGACGCCAAACTCCAGATCGCGGGCCTCTCGGCGGGCCACACCAGCGTCACGATCCGCCTCCATCCGACCGGGCGGCGCCGCCTGTCCGCCTGGTATTTCAGCGAGGGCCGGCTGATGGCCGTGGACGCCCTCAACGACGCACAAGCCTATGCCGTCGCGTGCCGGCTCATCGAGAGCCGGGCCCCCGTTGATCCCGCGCGGCTCGCGGACCCCGCGACCGATCTCAAGACGCTGCTGTCGGCGACCCAACCCCCGGAGCACCAGCATGCCCGATCATGACGATCCCTTTCGTGCCGCCCGCGAACGCGACGGCGTGCTGGTCTGTCCCTTCCAGGGCGAGCCCGTCCCGATGATCCTGCGCTACCGCGAGGTGCGGCTCGCGGCGAAGGACTGGAGCACCTACAGCAGCGACGCGCCCTTCCGGGTGCCGATCCCCTCCGAAGAGGCCTGGCGGAGCGTGCGGCAGCTTCCCATCGAAACGGACCCGCCCGATCACACCGACTACCGGAAGATTGTGGAGCCCTTCTTCCGTCGGGTTGCGCAGCCGGAATTCGCGGAGCGGGTGCGCGCGCTCGTGGTGTCGCTGGTGGAATCGGCGCTGGCCGGCGGTCCGATCGAGATCGTGCGCTCCTTCGCGCTGCCGCTGCAATCCCGCGCGCTGGCGCTGTTGTTCAACGTCCCGGAATCGGAGGCCGATGAATACATTTCGTGGGGCGTCAACGTGTTCAGGGAAGGCGACGGCGAGACCAAGGGCAAGGTGCTGGACCGGTACATCCACCGGCAGCTCGACCGGGCGGAGGCCCAACCGGGAGACGACTACTTCAGCGCACTCGTCCGGGCGACGTTCCGGGGCCGGAAATTGAGCCGCGAGGAAATGGCGGGGTTCGCCAATCTGACCTTCGCGGGCGGGCGCGACACCATCATCCACGTCACCAGCTCGATCTTCGCGCGGCTCGGCGAACAGCCCGATGCGCTGGCCTTCCTGGCGGCGGACCCCGCGCGCTGCGTGACCGCGGTGGAGGAATTCGTGCGCGTGGTCAGCCCGCTCACCCATATCGGCCGCGTCTGCAAGCGTCCGGCGGACATCCTGGGCGTGCCGGTCCCCGCGGGCGGGCGCGTGTCCCTGTGCTGGGCCTCGGCCAACCGCGATGCGGCGGTGTTCGACGACCCGGATGCGCTGCGCCTCGACCGGGCGCCCAACCCGCACGTCGGTTTTGGAAGCGGCACCCACGCCTGCATGGGGGCGCCGCACGCACGCCAGTTGCTGCGCCTGCTCCTGGAGACGCTGTGCCGGCGGGTCAGCCGGATCGAAATCCTCTCCGCCGAGCCGCACCAGGAAGTGGAGCACGCCTATACGCGATCGGTCGGGCACGACACCCTCCTGGTCCGCCTGTTCCCCGCCCGGAAATAGGTATAGGAAGGGGTCAGTCCTGGTATAGGAAGGGGTCAGTCCTTTATCCTTGCTTAATCAAAAGTAAAGGACTGACCCCTTTCTCAGGGCTGGGTGACCGCGGCGAACCGCCAATCAATTTTGCCCCGGGCGAATGATTCCAAATGACCGTCGAAAAACAGCACATTGGACCGGTTTTCGTGCACATCGGCAATGCTGTAGTAGACGTTGTCGGGATCGAAGTAGATGGGCCACGCGAAGATCGCGTAGTTGCCTGCATAGGCGGGCCAGCCGTACTGCTGTCCGCTTTCGTAGAGGAGTCCTTTCCGGGACGGATTGACGATATGGTGTAAACCCTTCAGCTGATTTGTTCCGAGATTCGTGTCGTTGCAGCTCTCGTGGTGGCCCATCGCGTAGGGGTACATGTAGTCGGGATTGCCGTACTTCCATGTAAAATTGCCCGGCGTGGAGCCCGGTTCCGGGTAGTAGCCGTTCGGATTGGCGGGGCAGTCCATCCCGCGCAGCACAAACCCGCGCATCCCGTTCCCGTTGGTCCAGCCGGCCAGATAGCCCCCGCGCACGAGCTCCGTCTGCCAGATCACCCAGCCATACTCGATGCATTCCGGCTCGATCGGACTCACATATCCGGGAAAAAGACCGCCATGGTCGCCCGCATAGTGAAGGAACGAGCTGTAGTACTGCCGCAGGTTGCTTCGGCAGACGGCGCCATGGCCCCTGGCCCGGGCGCCCTGTATCGCGGGCGTCAACAGCGCGGCCAGCACCACCATGATCGCCACCACCACAAGCAGCTCGATCAGCGTGAAACCGCGCGTCTTGGGGCGCCCATTACTCATGCTCATACATACGACACTTTTCATTGGCAAGCGACAGAGCCCGTGAGCGTACGGAACACTGAACTGCCCGGTGAAAGCAGGATGGTTTCGTTGATCGGAAAACCCGTTGCGTGCGGGTTGGATCGGACCGTCGTGCGCAGGCGCCGGCGGGTGGGGTTGTGGAGTTCCAACAACCAACTGCCTTCTGCTCCCCGCGCCAGATTCAGCCGGATTCGCTTGTCGCTGGCGGTGACCGGGTGACCGATGAACACCGGATGCGCCTCGTCTTCGGCGCGCATCACGGCGTAGCCGATGCCGTCCTCGACCGGGATGAACCGGGTGTGGTTGCCTCGCTGGAAGATCGCCGACCAGTTGTCGTTCAGCCCGTGGAGTTCGCTGCCAAGATTGCCGGCCAGTTGGTCCAGCCCGCGCAGCGTGCCGGCAAAGCAGTGCTGGTCGCCCGCAGTGAGGTCGAGCGTGTATTCCTGCGCGCGCACCCGGCCTTGTTGCGCTTCGACCGTGTACATGGGCGCGCCGTGGAGGCCGTACTGGCCAAGAATCTGTTTGGCCAGCGCGGCGGGGTCTTTGACCTCGCGGTGCATGCCGACAAAGAGTACCCGCGCGTTGAGCTTCGTGCCGCGCTTGAGGAGTTTACCGGTGGGCTTGAAGCCGACCGTGTATTCGCCGCCGCCGGCTTCGAGGTTGAGGCCGTCGGTCAGGCTGTACGCGGCAAACGAGCCGAACGGTGTTTGGTAGAGGCCGAGGTAATCGCCCCGGTTGAAGGGGTGCGCCTGGGGCGTGGCGGCGACGGCGGTGCCGGACGCGGTGACGTTGCCAGTGTTGACAATTTCCCACTCGGTCGCGGTATTGTGGAGGATCGGGCCGAGACAAACCGAGAACGGGCCGTTGGGGTCAACGGGCAAATCGCGGAGCAACTCGAAATCCTGCTCCCACAGATACATCGAGACGCCGTCCACCTTGGTGAGGTAGTAGGTCGTGCGGGCGGTGGTCTTGAGGTGCCGGGATGGCAACACGGGATAGAGCGTGTGCCAGACGTGGATGACGGGTTTCTTGTCGAGCGGGAACACGCCGTCGAGGATGCGGTCGCCGATCAGCACCTCGCTGGAACTGACGACCCGCCGCGGTTGCACGTGCGGACCGCCTTCCTTGCCGGGCACGACTTGATGCGACCAGCCGAGTTTCTCCGGACGCTGCCCGCTCCACAAGAGGTACGGCGCGAACAATACCCACGGATGTTCCTCGGGCGAACCGTCGTAGGTGATCCCGCCGACGCCGAGTTTCTTGTCGAACACGAAACTGCCGACGGGCCGTATGCGGCCGACCCACGGGCCCTTGTCCGGGATCGCCGTGTCGCCGCCGTAACCGATGTAGAACTCGCCGCCGTCGGTGCGGCGTTGTACGCTGTTGAGCAGTTGGTTGTTGCGGTCGGCGCACTGGAAATCGCGCAGCAACCAGGAATCGCACTGGATATCGCGACTCAACGCTTCGCGTCCCTTGCCATCGGTCGCGCGCGCCCAGATGTATTTCTGGCGTTCCTTGGCGAGAATGGTCTGGAACGCGAACGTCTTCGCGCCGCGCGGCCGGAACCGGCGGATCACGCGGTCGCCGTCCATCAGCAACACCTCGCGCAAGCCGCGCGGCGCGGTGACCTTCAACTCCAGCGGCCAATGTTGCAGCGCGGGATTGTAGATGTCGCCCCCCGCGTCGGTGTCGCCGCGCGGCATCGTCAACTCGATCAACGGCCCGCTCGACACGCCCTGCATGCCGGAGGGCGGGCAATCCGGGTACAAATGCCGGCCGCTGCGCGTCTCGTAGGCCTTGGCGGTGAACCAGTCCGCCACGCCCTGGAGTCCCTGCGCGCCGAGCACGTCGTGCGCGTACACGCCTCGCTCGACAAACTTGATCTCGTCGGCGCTTCGCATCAGCGTCAACGCCACCGGGCGGAGGTACTGGCCATTTCGCGTGTTGAGCGCGTACGCCTCGAACGCGCGGTCCACGGTCCGTCCGCCTTGTTGGGTCAGCACGGCGAAACTATCGCAGTTGCGCACGTCGAGGGGCGGATACGGATTGTTCGAGAACCAATACCAGCCGGAGTGGTTCTGGAATCCCTGCAAGCCGTAGAGCCAGTGCAGCTCGGTGAACCAATCGGTGTGGCCGCGCACGCGCGGCAACAGCCGCCGGCCGTCCTCGTCGAGCAGCAATTGCGACGGCAGCTTGACGTAGCCGCCGAAGACGAACCCGTGGTTGCCTTCGGTGTCCTCGTACGTGATGCCGGGCACGGCGACAAACGTGGCGTCGGTCAACCGCGCGCAGTCGGCCTTGAGTTGTTCCCAAGCGCCCGGCTTCAGCGCGGCGAAGTCTTCGAGAAACACGAGGTAATCCAGCCCGGCCTTTTTGGCGCGGGCCACGTATTCGGCCGGCGTGCTTTGGCCGATGGAGTGCGTGGTGCGCGGGCCGATGACGCCGCGGTGCATCTTCCACGCGCTCGGCAACTCGGGCGGTGGCGGCACGGCACGCAGCGCGAGTTTCGTCGCGGCGAGTTGATCGGCACGGCCGGCCAGCCAGGCGAAATGATTGAGGTAGAGCTGTAGCAGATCGCTCGGTTGACCCTGCCAGCCGTCGGCGAGATAGGCGCGGATGACCTGCTGGTCGTTGTCGGAGGTCGGTTTGCGGGCGAGCACCGGCTGGACATAAATGCCGATGTAGCCGACGCGTCCCCGGCCGAATTCGCGGACGCCGGCGATGGGGGCATTCTTCTCGAAGCCCTTTTTCCGCGCGCGCCGGTCGTATTGTTCCAAGCCGACCGGCCAAGGTTCGCTATGCGAGTTCGGCCCGGTATCGAGCGTGACCTGCCACGGCGGACGCGGCAGAAACGGCAGCACACCGGGCTGAGTGTTCATATCGGTGGTGGACTGGAACAACACGCCGCGCACGCGGTTGGAGACAAGTGGCGCGACGGCATCCGTCCACGAATACCGGTCGGCCCACCAGACGCCGATCTGCCACGAGCGGGCCGGGTCGCCGTGGACGGATTCGATCAGCAGCTGCGTCCCGAATTTCTCCGCGAGGTAATAAGGGATGTCGAGGATGGTATACATCTGGTCTTTGTAGTGGGTGAGCAGCAAACCGCCGCCGGCTTCGACGTAGGAGACGAGCAAGTCGGCGATGGCGCGGTCTTTCTCGGTCATCTCCCCGCGCAAGGGCGAATGGGCAAGCACGACGCAACGGGCGCTCTGGAGTTTGTCGGCGGTGAGGTCGTCCCAGGTTGTGAATGCCAGGTCGGCCCAGCCGGCGTTCTTCAGCGCATCCGGCCAGAGCGGCCCGAGCGCGCCATGCGACAGCGCGGCGACGTACCCGGCGTTGGTGTTGGCGGCGATGCCGATGAAGAGCAGTTGGGTGGGATTGCGCATGCTGGTTTCCGCTGCCGCGAGCGCTGGGAAAGCCAAGACGAGGCCAAGCACCAGTGACACAAATCCCCGCGAGACCTGAACGACGGCCCTCCGGCCAGTGAGCCGGCTATTGCGCATTGATGCCGTTCGTGTCGAAGAAACGAGAGTTGCCGTCCCCGATCGGCACCTGCCGCAGTTTGGAGATCAACGTCGCCTTCCCGGCGGTCAGCCGCGTGCTGAGCAGCTCCGGAAAAAACAGCGGCTCCGGCAGCGCGACGATCGCCACCACCGGCAGTTCGACGAACGTACATGCCGCCCGATTGTTCACTTCGTCATCATTCTTGTGGCCGCGCCGCTCGATCGCCCACTGAACCGATCGCACCGCCAAGGCAACGCGGCCACATCCGTCGTCGCCGCCAGCACGCCAACCCGCCGCCGATCAATAGCAACGCCGTCGTGGACGGTTCGGGCCACCAGCGTCTCCACCCCGAAGTTGTCGAGATTGACGTCGTACGTGGCTGGGCCGCCGTTGAACGAGGCAATGTTGATGCTGCCGTAGTTGGCATAGTTGTTGGACCCCCCACTAAACGACAGCGTGTAGGTGTTGTCCGAGGCAAACCCATCTTCAATGACACGCAAGGTGAAACTGCTCCCGCCTCCCGGCGCGGGCAGCGTCAAGATGAACCGATACCAGGTGTCTATATCCAGGGTCTGCTGGATCGAGAACGGGGAATAGATTTGCTGGAACGCGGCGACTCCATTGCCGGCATAGCCGTCATCAGTGAGAGCGAACCCCACCAAGCTGCCGTCGGAGGGCGTGCCGCCGAAATTCTCATAGACCACAAAGTGCAGGGAGTTGCCGTTGAAACTGTCGGAGTTCAACCGCAGATCCATCTGCATGCGCAGTCCGACGCTGTTCAGAGCGGTGACCGGCGTCCACGAGCGCAGGGTGTCCACGCGGGGATTGGCGGTGATGTCGTCGTACAACAACATGCTCTGCGAACCACCGCCGAAGGACGAGCCGGCGCCGGCCTCGACGCTGGTATCTTGCAGTCCGCCGCTGTCGGTCTCGTTATACGCCGTCCAGCCCGCCGGGTCCGTCCCCAGCGGCGCGCTCCGAGGCGAAGCGTCGAGCGTGTCCGCCTCAAACGAATCGTTGACCAGCACGCTGCCGTGTGCCGGCCCGGCCGCGATCCATCCGCCCATCAACATGACGATGAGACTCGGTTTCCATTTTTTCATTGCGGTTCTCCCCTTCCCCCTGCCCGTCAGGCGCGCTCCGCCACGCGATAACCGATCCAGATCGGCTCGCTGGGTTCCCCTCGAAATTGTTTTTCCAGCTGGGTGATTAACGCCCGCGCCGCCTCCCGTTCACTGCTCACCAAGAAGGCGGCCGGAAATGGGCAAAGCAGATCAAGTTCCTCGTTCTTGTGAAACGCCACTTTCAGATCGTCCGGCACGCGCACGCCGCGCTCGGCCATCGCCAGGATCACGCCCCGGACCGTGCTGTCCGGAAAAACCAGCAATCCGTCGGGCCGGTTCGGCAGATCCCACCACCGGTGAAACGCCTCATATCCGAACGCTTCATGGGCGGCCCCGCCGTTGAGCTGGATCGCGGATGAAAGCACCCAGTCGTTGCGCAACTGCAAACCGAGTCTGCCGGCGACGTCGAGAAACCGCTCGAACATCAGATCATTGACATGCGGCGCGTCGTCGCGCACCGGGTTGTACGTTGTGGAGGTGATAAACCCGACCGACCGGCACCCCTGTGCCGCCAGCGCCTGCACCCCGGCTTCCACCAACTGCGGCAGATCGTGGTCCACCCGGCCCGGGACATTGGCGTTCGTCAGGTACGCGCCGGGCACCGGCAATCTGGTCAACCACCGCAGCAGATCATGATCGGACGCGGGCGCGATGAACGCCTGAAATTGTCTGCGCTGGGCGGCCTCGGCAAACGGCTGCCACGCGCCGGCCCGGCGTTCGGCCTCGGGGCGCGGATCAATCCAGACGTCGGTCTCGATGTCGCGTGCGTTGAGGTGCTCCTTCAACTGCGCATGCAACGACTGCATGAACATCGATGTGCCGCTCGACAGAAAATCTTCCCGGTAATAGATGCCGACCGTGGTCAGTTTTTTCGCGGGCTTGGCCACGAATGTCCCCACCCGGGGAATCCGTTTCAGAAGTCCCTCCCGCGCCAGCGGCTGGAGCGCAAGTTGAACGGTGCGGGTGTGGGCGTTCCAGAGATCGGCGAGGTCCTGCGTGGATGGGAACCGGCGGCCCGGTTGGAGCTCACCGGACACCAACACGGTGCGGACGTGTTCCTGGATCTGGTCTTGAGCCGACCGGTCCTCGACAAACTGAAGGTCTTTGAGCTTCTCGATCACAAAAAGTCCCTAAAAGTCCTGTATCGTGTATTCGTATTACATAGCCTACCTAGCGTTGTCAATACTGGATTTGACAGATTCGACGCGCGGGAGGAGGGGATCAGAGAAAGCGCAAGAAAGGGGTCAGTCCTTTACTTTTGCTTAAGCAAGGATAAAGGACTTCTCCAGGTCGATGGCGATGCATTTGACGCGGCCGGCGTAGAACGGGAGCAGGGCCTTGAGGGCGTCGAGGTTGTCGCCATGGATGAGCAGGTTGCCCGCGTCCGGGTCGCCCGCCGAGTGTTCGGCCACGGGTTCGAGCAGCCGGTACGGCGCGCGCCCCGCCGCCTTCAAATCCTCGTCCCGTGTGAGCCAGTGAAGCGTGGGCATGGGTCAACGCCGCCTAGAAGGGACACTCTTCGCCAAAATGCTCGCGATAATCGCGGCGGATGCGGTCGCGGTTGGATGTCGGGAGGTCCTGTTCATGCTTCAGGTATTCAAGAATTTGCAGGACGTCATCCTGCACAATCCGATTCTCAGCGACCATCAATTTCAGCAGCTTCAAAAGCGACCAACAGGTGATCCCCGTTTCATCGGCCAGCCCGGCCATGCCCGCGTCATCGCTAACCACGATATATTTTCGCACATAACCAACGGCCAGGGCCTTGAGGTCGATCAGGGATACGACAAAACCGCGGTCATGCGCAAAGCGGGCGAGAAAGCTGATCGCGGCTGAGACTTGGGTCGCCACCTTGCCGGCCGCCGTGTATCGGCGCGCCTCGCGGTCTTTTCGATATTCCGGCTGGCGAACCCACACGAACTTGTTTCGCAGCCTGGGATTGCGCGCGTATTCCTCATCCAAATCGGCGAGCACATAAAGTTTGTAGGGCGGCGGCTTCCCAAACTCCACGCTCAGCAGGGGGCGAATGGAAATCGCCAGCCGGAAGTAGGCGTTGCTGTCGAGCAGGATGACCCGGGGCGGATCGCTCATGTTCGGAGCGCCCCCGCCAGGGCTTTCGCGTCTGACAGGGGAAGCCCGAGAAGTTCATGGATGAAGGAGTCGGCGTCCTCGCGCGAGCAGCAGTAGGCCGCCAGCGCGTCAAAAAAGGGCGTCTTGAAGTACTCTTTGCACTTTTCAACATAGAGGCGGGGTTCCGGTGTCTCTTTGCCTAGAAAAGCCGAGGCTATTGTTTTATAACCCTTCTCGAAATTCTTAGCCGACGCCATGAACTTCCCCATTTCGCCGAGCGACATGGTGGGTAGGGCGCGGGCAATTTCGAGAGCGTGAATCGCTTTTCGAATCGTAAGCGGGTGAATGATGCGTCGGGCGGCTTCCGTTTGGATTCGTCTAATCCGGAGTTCGGCCGAGGGAAAAGTCTGTAGCTCCGCGCGCAATTTTTCCGCGGCGGGTCGGGGGAACAAAACGGCTTGAGCCAACGCGTCGGCAAAATCCTCGCCCTTATCATCCCGGAGATCGGGCGCAAGGGAATGGCCCAACTCGTGCGCCATCCAGAAGTTGAAGTGCAACGCGTTCGTATCGAGGTTTAGAAACACCCAGATGGTCTGCGAGTCCGGTAGATAAACGTTCAGCGCGTTGCCGTGTTCCTGCTTCTCGCCCCACAGCACGGGAATGAGGACCGCGCCCAGTTCGTTGAATTTTGCGATCAACTTTTTGAAATCGATCTTTTCGGAAAGCTTCAACTCGCTGCGCACCGCGTCGGCCACTTGCTGCACGTAGTCGTAGTCGGAAACCGGGTCCTTGAGCGTGGGTGGGCGCGTCAGCCTCGGACCGGGCAGCAGGGGCGCCAATTGTTTCAACAAGTAGCCGCGCTGCGTGGCCTGATCGAGGTGTGCGTCCCGCGTTTTGCGCGCGGCTTTTTTCCGGTAGTACACCTGAGGCGCGGCGGGATCGGGATCGCGCCGGACGAGGTCGTCGAAGGAAGACTCAAGGATGACGCCAATCCGCAGGAGTTTGTCGGGCGTGGGCACCGACTCCCCGGCAATCCATTTGGAGACGGCTTCCCGGCTGACGGCCAGCTCTTTGGCCAGTTTGGATTGGCTAAATCCCCGGCGTTGCAGGATGTACCCCAGTGCCCCCTCTTTTAGAACATACTGCACGAATCGAATATGCGACGCGAAGCGTGCCTTGTCAACTGCTGTCAACCGCCAGGCGCGCTCAGCGTTCGATGGGGCGGAGGAGATCGGCCACGGTGCGGTGTATGCAAGAAAGGGGTCAGTCCTTTACTTTTGCTTAAGCAAGGATAAAGGACTGACCCCTTTCTCTGGCGTTGCCGAGGGGCTTCAGGTCGGACCATTGCACGCGGGCGCCGCGTTCGAGGGCGGCGACGGCGAGCCGCTGTTCCGCCGTCAGGTGGCGCGTCAGCAATTCGTAGTCGTGCAGGGCCCCGTCCGCCGCGCAGCCGCGCGCGACGAACTTGCCGCGTTCCCTCTTCATTGGCGCGACGAGGCGCGCGCGGGCGGCGTCCCCGCACGCCGAAGGTTCGGCCCGATGCGGCGGGTCCGGAGGCCTCGCCCTACCGGTCAATGCAAGGAAGGAGAATTTCAAGTTCGGCAGATCGCGGAACAGCGTCCGGTTGATCTTCTCCGCGAGCGGGGGCGGGGTCCAGCGGCGTACCTCGTGGCACCAGAACCGGCCCTCCGCGCGCATCGGACACGGCGCGTGATGGAGACAAGGACCGGCAATCCGCCCCCACCCCTCCGCCGCCACGCGGTCGCGCAGGACCTCGAGGCGCCGCGCCGTGACTTTCAGCGCGGGTTCGATCACCACGAGCAGTCCGCCGGGTGCGAGCCCCGCCATCAGATCGCGCACCCACGCCGCGGCATCAAACGCGGGCTCGCGATCGGCGAGTTCGTTGAGGGTGAAGGAGCAGAGGATGAGGTCATGAAGATCAGTCGGACCGGTCGGAACGGTCAGATCAGACCGATCCGTCTCGACGAGGCCCCCCGGCCACAGCTCGCGGCAGGCGGCGGCCGCGCGGGCGAGGGCGTCCAGTGCGCCGGCTGAACGGTCCACCGCGCGCACGTGCGACGGGCGGCTCCCAAGCCGGCGCAAGGCCGCAAGCCCGGCGGCGCCCGTGCCGGCACCGAGGTCGAGAATGCGGACGGGGCCTCCCCCGGCCGGCGGCCGCCAGCATTCCCGCAGCACGAACTGCGTGCGCGCGTAGGTTTGCGGAAAGAAGAAGAGTCCGTAGGCCACGCGCGCGACCGCATCGTCGCCGTAGGCCTCCGCGATGCCCGCGCGTTCGGTCGTGAAGCGGTCGCTCAGCGCCTGCACATGGGGGCGCACGCGTTCCAGCAGGACGTCCTCGGGCAAGAAGCCCCACAGCTTGCGGGCCTCTTCGCGCCAGAAATGTTCGAGTTGTCCAGGATAGTCCATTTTTATCCCCGGAGGGCGCGGAGACACGGGGTGCGGAGAAGATTAGAGGCTATCCCAAAACCGCTTTTCGATGCCGGCCGGAGCTGTTTTGCCGGTTGGCAAGGCGGGAGTGCGGGAGGCGTGCCCGACGCGGCCCGTGCCCGAGCTCCCAACGCAGCCAGGCGGCAAAACAGCCCGGTCCCGCTGCGGGATGCGGCGGCGCATCCCGCCGGGCGGTGTTGCGCCTCCTCGACGGTGCGCTGGGGCATCGCCGTCGTCGGCGCGCCTGGCCCGGCGGGCGCGACGCTCGCACCAGCGCGAAAATGGGTTATGGGATAGCCTCTACTATCCGTGTCTCCGCGGTTCATCGGGCCGACCACTTGGCGAGTTGCTTGATCGCGAGTTGAACGTCGGCGGGCAGCGGGGCTTCGATCGTGACGCGCGCGCCGGTGGCGGGGTGCGCGACCGTCAGGCGATGTGCGTGAAGGGCGAGGCGCGCGAGCAGCGGGCGCTCTTCTCCGGCGCCCGCCTTGTACCGGCGTTTGATGTCGGAGAGCAGGATCGGTTTGCCGTCGCCGTACCACGGATCGGCCACGATGGGGCAGCCGAGGTGGTTCAGGTGGACGCGCAGTTGGTGGGTGCGGCCGGTCTGGGGGCGCAGGCGGAGCAGGGTCCAGCCGCGGAACTCCCGCTCGGTTTCGTAGCGCGTGAGCGACGGCTTGCCGGACCGCGCGATCTTCATTTTGCCCGGGCGTTGCGGGTCGTCTCCGATCGGCTGGTCCATTTCGCCCGACGCGGCGGGCGGCGCGCCGTGGACGAGCGCGAGGTATTCCTTTTCCACCTCGCCGCGCTCGAATTGCAGGCACAGGGCGTCGAGCGCGCCTTTATGCTTCGCGCACAGGACCACGCCGCTCGTGTCGCGGTCGAGCCGGTGTGCGTTGAAGATGGCGGGCGAGAGCCGCGCATGCACGAGCTGCATGAGGTTCACCGCCTCCTTCGACCACCGGTCGGGCGCGACGAGCAAACCCGACGGCTTGTCGAACGCGATGAGGTGCTCGTCCTCCAGCAAAATGGGCGGTAGCGCGGACATGGCGGGCATGGAAACATGAACGGGAGCGAAAGACACGCACAGGATTCGTGGTTGAGCGACAGGATTTTCCGTGATACGTATTTCACGTATGAAGACTACGTACTCCATCACCGAGGCTCAGGCCAAGCTGCCGATGCTGGTGCGCGAGACGGCGGCCTATTTGATTTCCAAGGAACGGCTGGAGGGCATTCTGGAGACCTGGAGTTGCAGGCTTCGCCGGAGGCCATGAAGGCCGTGGCCGCGGACCGGCGGGGCCCGTCGAAGTTCCTCCCGCTGGACGCGCTGGATGAGTGAGGCGCCGACGACCGTCCGCATTACGCCGCAGGTGCGTGCCTTCGTGCGTTCACTTGCGCCGGAAACACGGCGCAAACTCCGGTTCGGCCTGCGCGAGTTGGAGCGCGGACGCGGCAACCTTAAGGCGCTGGAGGGCTCGTTACAGGGCTACACCGCCTGGGCATTGGCGCATTCCGCATCATTGTTCGCTTCGGCACGCTGTCCGGCGGACGCCCCGCCGCGTTCTGCATCTTCGTGGAATATTGTTCGCTGGTGTACGTCATGTTGCAGGAATTGTTGGAGAACGGGCTCGGGAACGAGCGGGCGGAGTGAGTTCGCCGAAACGCCGTCCCACGGACCATGAAGGGTGACACGTTGCGGGCTGCTGAAGAAATTCCGGGAAAGCCGGTGTGCGTTACGCGCCCGCGCCGCGAAGCAGCAATTGCTGCGCGATGTGGAGGGTGGCGCGGTCGGTCTCGGTTCGGGCGAGTTCGCGCACGGCCTTCCAGTAGGGCGCGTCGGCGAGCCAGTAGCCCCAGAACAGGCCGGCGCGGCGAACGAGGGGGTCCTTCGAGCCGATGCATTTCATCGCCAGCGCGCGGGAACCTCCGACGCTGGGCAGGAGGCGGATGAGGGGCTGGTAGGCCTCGCCGCCGGCGAGCGAGGCGTTGAAGCGCTCCGGCGTGCCGACCAGGGCGTTCAGCCACGCGCGTTTTTGCGGGTTGATTTCCAGTTCCTTCAGAATGGAGGTCCAGTGCGCGTCCCTGCCCCAGACGGTGAGGTACAGCCCGGCGACGGAGGCCTCGCCGAAGGTGGCGGCGTTCTTGAAGCGCGGCTCGAGCCATGCGATGCCGGGCGTGCCGGCGGCGATGAACCGCGCGGCGTCGAGCGAACCGCGCGCCATATCCATCGCGCCCAGTTCCTCGCGGTCCACCAGCGCGGCGAGCCGCGCGTACTGGCCGGCGAAGTCGGCGGGCAGCTCGGCGGGGGCGTGGAGCGCTGCGCCGAGCAGGAGCGGAGCGGCGTGTCGGAGCATGCGCATGAATGGAAGCTTTGACTGTTTCGCGGCGCGCATTCAAGATCATCGCACGCATGGCCGTCCGCCCGGGGGGGCGGGCCTCGCGGGGAGGAATCTATGGCGAAGTCGAAAACCCGGTGCATCGGCATCCTGACCGCGGGCGGCGACTGCCCCGGCCTGAACGCGGCGATCCGCGGCGTGGCGAAGGCGGCGCTGCACTACGGCATGAAGGTGTACGGCATCCTCGACGGCTTCCGCGGCCTGGTCGAGAACCGCACGACGATCATTGACGACCGCACGGTCAGCGGCATCCTCACGCTCGGCGGCACGCTGCTCGGGACCAGCCGCGACAAGCCGCACAAGATGCCGATGGGCGGCAGGGTGATGGACATGACCGAGGTCGCGCTCGCGAATGCGCGCCGGCTCCACCTCGACTGCCTCGTCTGCCTCGGCGGCAACGGCACGCAGAAGAACGCCCTGCACCTGAATCGCGAGGGCGGCCTCAACGTGCTGACGCTGCCGAAGACCATTGATAACGACGTGGCGGGCACGGACATTTCGTTCGGGTTCGACACGGCCCTCGGCATCGCGACGGAGGCGATTGACCGGCTGCACACAACGGCCACCAGTCATCACCGCATCATCGTGTGCGAGGTGATGGGCCACAAGGCGGGCTGGCTCGCGCTCGGGGCGGGCATCGCCGGCGGCGCGGATGTGATCCTGATCCCGGAAATCCCATACGACATTGACGTGGTGACGGAGCATCTGACGTCGCGCCGGCACGGCGGCAAACGTTTCTCCATTGTGGCCGTCGCCGAGGGGGCGCTTTCCCGGGAGGAGGCGAAGGCGATCGAGAAGCCCGCGGCAAAGAAGCCGAAGAAAGGGGACGGGGCGCGGAAGAGGCAGGAGGACGACACGGTCGTCACCGCGAACGGACACCTCGTCCTGGAGCCCAAGGCAAGCCGGATTGCGCGCCTGTTGCAGCAACACACCGGCATAGACGCGCGCGTCACTTCGCTCGGGCATGTGCAGCGCGGCGGCATCCCCTCCGCGGCGGACCGCCTGCTTTGCACGCGGCTCGGAACGAAGGCCGGCATGCTGCTCGCAGAGGGCGTCTACAACGTGATGATGGCGGTGCGCGGCGATGAGGTCGTGCCGGTGAAGCTGGAGGAGGTGGCCGGGCTGACGAAAACCGTGCCGCCGGACCACCGCTGGCTGAAAACCGCGCGCATGGTGGACACGTGCATCGGCGTTGAATTCGACGACTGATGGACGCCGCGTGAAGAACGCCTTCTCCATTCCCGGCGAGCTGGTTTCCTTCCCCGCGCGCGGGCTGAGGCGCCCGCTGGACGGGTTCTGGGCGCGGGGGCCGCGGCGCGCCGGCACGCTCCTGCTGTTCGTTCACGGCATGGGCGGCAATTTCTACCGCTCCGCGTCGAAGAAGGAGATGATGCGACAGGCGCCGCGCGCCGGGATTGACGTGTTCTCCTTCAACAACCGCGGGTGCGAACGGGATGTGGCCGACGAGGTCTTCGCCGGTTGCCGCCACGATCTCGACGCGGCCCTCGCGTTCGGCCGCGCGCGCGGATATCGCCGCTTCATCCTGATGGGGCACAGCACCGGCTGCCAGAAAGTGACGTACTACCAGCACCTGCGGAAAGCGCCCGATATCGCGGCGCTCGTCCTCGCGGCGATCGGCGACGACTTCGCCATTGCCCGCCGCGACCTGGGCGGGCGGTATGAACACTGGATTCGCCGGGCGCGCGCGCTGGTAAAGGCGGGTCGCGGCCATACGATCCTGACCGGGAAGGGCTGCCTCGGCTTCTCGGCCCGGCGTTTTCTGAGCGTGGCCGATCCCGCGCGGATCGAGGCGCGGCTGTTCGACATGGAGGGCCCGCTGCGCGAATTCGGATCCATCCTGACGCCGACGCTGGCCGTGCTGCCGGCGCGCGAGGAGTTCGCGTGCATCCCGGTTCCGGAGATGGCGCGCCGGTTGCGCGCGGCCGCCCGCGCATGCCCGTTCGACGTGGAAATCATCCCGGACGCGGACCACGGGTTCAAGGGGGCCGAACCCGGGACCACGCGGCGCATCCTGCGCTGGCTGGCCCGGGCGCCGCGGATGCGGCGCGCGTGAAGCGCCGGCCGGGGCTCACGCCGCGCGGTACGCCGCGGCGGTTTCCGCGAAAAGGCGGAGCGCCTCGCGCGCGTCGCCGGTCGTGATGTTCAGCGGCGGCAGCATCCGGATCACGCGCTCGGCCGTGGCGATGGTGATCAGTCCCCTCGCGAGGAGCGCCTTCTCGAACTCCTTCGCCGGGTGGTCGAGCACCACGCCGATCATCAGACCGCGGCCGCGCACCTCGACGATCCACGGATGCTTCTTCGCCAGCGCGCGCAGTTCGTTCTGCAGCAGGTCGCCGACCCGCTGCGCGTTCTCCGCGAGCCGCTCCTTGTCAATGATGTCCATCACCGCCAGCGCCGCCGCGCACGCGACGGGGTTTCCGCCGAACGTGCTCGCATGGTGGCCCGGCTGGAACACCTCCGACGCCTTCGGCCCGACAATGAACGCGCCGATGGGGATGCCGCCGCCCAGCCCCTTCGCCAGCGAACAGCCGTCGGCCTGGATGCCGTAGGATTGGAATCCGAACCACGCGCCGGTGCGCCCGACGCCGCACTGGACCTCGTCGCACAGCAGCAGGAGGTTTTTCCCGTCGCACAGCGCGCGCAGACCCCTCATGAATTCCGGCGTCGCGGGCACCACCCCGCCCTCGCCCTGCACGGCCTCGACGAGGATCGCCGCCGTCCTCTCCGTCACCGCCGCGCGGACGGATTCGAGGTCGTTGTAGTCCGCATAGACGAAGCCGGCCGGCAGCGGGTCAAAGCCCTTCTGGTACTTCGTCTGCCCCGTCGCGGTGATCGCGGCGAGCGTCCGGCCGTGGAACGAGTTCCGCATCGTGATGATTTCGTGGCGGCCCCCCGCGTGGCCCCACAGCCGCGCGAGCTTGATCAACCCCTCGTTCGCCTCCGCGCCCGAGTTGCAGAAGAACACCCGGCCCGGCACCGCGAACTTTTCGACCAGCCGCGCGGCGAGCCGCGGCGCGTTCTCGTTGTAGTACAGGTTCGAAACGTGCATCAACGTCGCGGCCTGTTTCTGGACCGCCGCGACGAGCTTCGGGTGGCAATGCCCGACCTGCGTCACCGCGATGCCGCCGAGGAAATCGAGGTATGCGCGCCCCTCCGCGTCCCACACGCGCACGCCCTTCCCCTTCGTCAACACGAGGTTCGGCATGTAGGTGTTCACCATGTACTGTTTCTGCAGGACGATCGGGTCGGCGGTGTTCATAAGGGAATTACAGGGGCTGGAATGTACAGTCGTTGGAACTCTTCCGCCGCCTATTTGCGGACGATCTCGGTCCCCACGCCGCGGTCGGTGAACAATTCGAGCAACAGCGAGTGCGGCATCGCGGCGTCAATGAAGTGGACCTTGCGGACGCCGGCCTTGATGGCCCGCACGGCGCCCTGCACCTTCGGGATCATCCCGCCGGAGATCACGCCCTGCCCGATCAGTTTCTCCACGTCGGCGAACTTCAGCGTGGAGATCAGCGTGGCCTTGTCCTCCGGGTTGCGCAGCAGGCCGGGCACGTCGGAGAGGTACACCAGCTTGCGCGCCTTCAGCGCCTGCGCGATCGAGGAGGCCGCGTCGTCGGCGTTGATGTTGTACACCTTCTCGTCGGGGCCCCATCCCAGCGGCGTGATGACGGGGACGATGTGCGAGTGGAGGTAGGCGAGGATGGGATCGTCGTCCACCTCGGTCACGTCGCCGACATAGCCCCAGTCGAGCGGTTCGCCGGTCTGCGGGTCGGTCTCCGTGTGTTTCGCGACGTCGAGGATATCCTCGCCGTGGATGCCGCGCGCGGTGCAGCCGAGTTTTTCGAGCGCGTGCACCAGCTCGGGATTCACCTCGCGGTTCAGCACCTGTTCCACGACTTCGGCGGCCGCCTCGTCGGTGACGCGCAGGCCCTTGACGAACTTCGCGGGAAGCCCCCGCTCTTTCATCGCGCGGGAGATCGCCTTGCCGCCTCCGTGCACGACCACGGGCCGCAGGCCGACGCACGCCATGAAGGCGATGTCGGTCAGCACCCGCTCGACGCCGGCCTTTTCCTCCATCGTCGAGCCGCCGACCTTGACGACGACGATTTCGCCGCGGAACTTCTGGATGTACGGCAGCGCCTCGATGAGGACGTTGGCCTTCTGGATCATTTCCTGCATGGGACCGGGCTCCGCTCAGGTCGGCGCGTGGCCGCCGGGCATTCGGACGTAGTCAACGTTGATCTTCACATAGTCCTCGGAACAGTCGCAGGTGTACACCTCGGCGCCGCCCTTGCCGAGATGAAGTTTGATTGAGACGGTGAACCGTTCCCGCTGCTGCACCCGGCTCAGGGCGCGGATGGAGGTCTTTGTGGCGACGCCCCCGCGCACGGCGGGGAGGCGGTCATAATCAATGTCCACCTTCGACTCGACCACCTTCGCGGGGGAATAGCCGACGGCATCCATGATCCGGCCCCAGTTCGGGTAGTCCCCGTTCCAGCAGGTCTTCACGAGCATCGAGTTGGCGACCGCGCGCGCCGCGGCGTCGGCCTCGGCGTCGGTCCGCGCGCCTTCGACGCGCACGGTGATGAGCTTCGTCGCGCCCTCGCCGTCCCGCGCGATTTTCTTGGCGAGGTCGAGCGCCGCCACGAAGAGCGCCGCGGTGAACGCGCCCCAGTCCTTGTGTTTCGGCGAGAGCGGCGCATTGCCCGCCGCGCCGTTGGCGAGCAGGAGGCAGGTGTCGTTGGTGGACATGTCGCCGTCCACGGAGATCCGGTTGAAACTCGCGTCCACGGCCTGTTTCAGCGCGTGCTGGAGCGCGCGCGGCTCGACCGCGGCGTCGGTGAGGAAGAACCCGAGCATGGTCGCCATGTTCGGCTCGATCATGCCCGCGCCCTTGGCGAAGGCGGCGATCGCGACGCGTTTGCCCCCGAGGACGAGGTCCACCGACGCCGTCTTCTTCCGCGTGTCGGTCGTCATGATCGCGTCCGCCGCGTCGTTTCCACCGCCGGCGGCGAGCGCGGGGACAAGGCTCCGGATGCCGGCGGAGACCGTCTTCATCGGCATCGGCCGGCCGATCACGCCGGTGGAGCAGACGAGGACCTCCTCCGGCTTTATCTTGAGCAGCTTCGCCGTCAACGCGGCCATCGCCCGCGCGTCGCGCAGGCCCCTCGCGCCGGTGCAGGCGTTCGCGTTGCCGCTGTTGACGACGAGCGCGCGCGCGGTCTTCCGCTTCACGACCTCGCGGTCGAGCTTCACCGGCGCGGCCTGCACCTGGTTGGTCGTGAACACCCCCGCGCATGCGGCGGGTCGGTCGGACGCGATGAGCATCATATCGCGCTTCCCGCCGCGCTTGATCCCGGCGGCGATCCCGCAGCCGACGAACCCACGCGGCAACACCACCTCGTCGTTCAGATTGATGTTCATATGTTTTTCACCGCGCATCCGCGCCCCCCGGCATTACCCACCGGCGTCACAAAAGAAAAGCCCCGAACGTCTGGAGACCTTCGGGGCTTTCCGCCAAGCTGACAAGTTCGATTAACGTTTCGAGAACTGGAAGCGCTTGCGGGCGCCCGGCTGGCCGGACTTCTTGCGCTCCTTCATGCGCGGGTCGCGGGTGAGCAGGCCCGCCTGCTTGAGGGCGGGGCGGAGGTTCGCGTCCGCCAGCGAAAGCGCGCGGGCGATGCCGTGCCGGATCGCGCCGGCCTGGCCCGTCGGACCGCCGCCGTTGACGGAGGCGTCCACATTGTACTTCTGCTCGGTGCTGGTGATCTTGAAAGGCTGGCCGACCAGGCTGCGGAGCGATTCGAGAGGGAAGAACTCGGTGAATGCGCGCCCGTTGACGGTCATTTTGCCCTCGCCGGTCGAGAGGCGCACGCGCGCGACGGACGTCTTGCGGCGGCCGGTTGCGGAATATTCTAGCGTTTTGGTAGCCACGTCGGGTTCCTCGGTTAGATGGCCAGGGCTTCCGGTTTCTGGGCGGCGTGCGGGTGCTGTTCGCCGGCATAAACCTTGAGGCGCGTCAGGTGCGTGCGCGCGAGATTGTTTTTCGGCAGCATGCCCTTCACCGCCTGGGTGATGATGCGTTCCGGGTGCGTGGCGCGGATCGTGCTGGCCGGGCGCAACTTCAGGCCGCCCGGGAACCCGGTGAAGTTCTTGTACGTCTTCTGCGCTTCCTTGTTGCCGGTGAGCTTGACCTTGTCCGCGTTCACCACGACCACAAAGCTGCCCATGTCAACGTGCGGCGTGTAGGTCGGCAGGTCCTTGCCGCGCAACACCTGCGCGATACGGACGGCCAGCCTACCGGCCGGTTTGTCCGCCGCGTCCACGATAAACCATTTCCGGACCACGTCGTCCGGGCGCATTGCAGTCGTTTTCATGCCTGTCCTTTGAGCAAAGGCGGGGACGGTAGCCAAGGCCGCCCCAGAGTGTCAACAGCAGACTAGGCAGCAGACTAGGCGGAACACGCCCGGTTTTCGTTTGCCCTCACCGGCCTTGCGCCGGCTGCGTCCCGCCAAATACCCGCGAAGGCGAACCCTCGCGGCTCGTTCGGATCAGCGGGGCGAGGGCGCCCCGCCCCACACGCGAGGGCGCGTGTGCTCCCCGGAGATCAGGACATTACTTTTTTTAGAAATGACCCAACGGCCCGGTAGCCGAACGAAACTCCTTCACCAACGGCACAAGGCCGTTGGGTTCGTTTTGCCTACTGACTCTCTTCTTTCGTGTTGCGCGAACGACTTGCACATTTTTCCCGCACGCAAACCGGGGATGGTCCCGCAGACTGGGAGGACCACCGGGGATCGGCCAAAAGGGTTTACAGGCGTCGGAGCGTTGGGTCACAATGGCGGGCGATGAAGTCGTGGGGCGAGACGGAGCGGATATTCCGGGAAATCCATGCGCTGATGGGCGCGGGCCGCGCGTGCGCGCTCGCCACGCTGGTCCGGCTCGAGGGGTCGGGCTATCGCCGGCCGGGCGCCAAATTGCTGATCCGGGACGACGGCTCGCCGGCCGGCCAGGTGAGCGGCGGCTGCCTGGAGAGCGACCTGCGCGAACGCGCGCAGCGCCTGCTGTCGGCCCGCGGGGCGCCGGAGCTGGTGCACTACGACACCGGCGGCAACGAGGATACGCTGTGGGGCCTCGGCCTCGGCTGCAACGGCAAGCTGGACATTTTCCTGCAACGGATCGCGCCGGACGACCCGGTCGAACAGCTGCCCGCCCTCCTGGCGCGCCTGTCCGGGGACGAGGCGTTCGCCCTGAGTACGCCTCTGGAGGGGCCCGGGGCGGGGCGCATCGCGCCCGGCCCGCCGTTGCCGGTCGGGCAAACGGGCATCGCGGCGGAGAGCGGGGTCCCGATGTTTGTAGATCACCTGGCGCCGCCGCCGGATGTCGTGGTGGTCGGCGCGGGCGACGACGCGATGCCGCTGGTCCGGCTGGCGGCCCGGGCGGGTTTCCGGGTGACGCTGGTGGACCATCGCGCGGCGTATGCAACCGCGGCGCGATTCCCGGACGCGGCGTCCCTCGTCGTCGCGCGGCCCGGGTCCGCCGGGCTGGAGGCGCCCGGCGGCGCGCGGACCTATGCGGTTGTGATGAACCACGCGCTCGCGCTCGACAAGGCATGGGCGCTCCACTTCGCCGCGACGGCGGCGCCGTACATCGGGCTGCTGGGGCCGGCGAAGCGGCGCGACGAGATCCTCGCCGCGCTCCCCCCCGAGGGCCGCGCGCGGGTGTACGGCCCAATCGGCCTGGACATCGGCGCCGAGGGCGCGGAGCAGATCGCGATCGGCATCGTGGCCGAGATCCTGGCGCTGGACGCCGGTCGCGCGGCGGGCTTCCTGCGCGGGTCATCCGGACCGCTCCACGTCTGAAACGGCCCGCAACTCCCGCCTTGCTTCCGATCTTAACCCCTTTAGTATGGGCCCATGGTCGCAGGTGCATCCTCGAATGCGGCGCTTCCCGCGGAAGGCCCGCCCGTTTTGCCCGTACGGCCGACCCACCCTCCACCCCACGAGGTTCCATGAGCGAGCATCACGTTCCCTACCCCACGGGCGAGCGGCCCGGCACGAACATCAACATGGGCATGGTGGTGCTGCTGGCGATCGCCCTCGACCTGTTGATCTTCGCCGTGCTGTTTCCGTTGAAGGGCACTTTCATCCGCGACCTCTTCATCGGCCGCGACACGGTGGACCCGTCGCGCCTGATCTTCCAGGGCTTGACGATGTTCATGTTCTGCCTGTCCACGATGACCGTCCTGTTGAAGCGCATGAAGGTGCGCGCGGAGTTCAAGGCGCTGCGCGAGCTCCCGCTGCCGGACGACCTGGACATGAACGACCATCCGCGCCTGGTCGCGGTCTACAACGAGATCACCCAGATCCCGGGCTGGGAAAAGCGCATGGTGTACACCCGCGTCGCGCGCGTGCTGGCGATGTGGATCAACTCGCGCGATTTCGACCGCACGATCCAGTACACGCGGGAAAACAGCGAAATGGACGTGTTCGGGTCGGACGCCTCCTTCCGCGCCAACCGGCTGTTCATCTGGGCGATGCCGCTGCTCGGGTTCCTCGGCACCGTGTACGGCGTCAGCTACGGCATCGGCGGGTTCGCGGAATTCCTTCGCGGCGACGTCTCGGCGGAGGACATCAAGTTCCAGGTGGGCCTGATCACGCAGGGCCTGGCCGTCGCGTTCTACACGACCCTTGTCGGCTTGTGGGCGGCGGGCGCCGCGGCGTTCCCCAGCATGGCGGGCGAGCGGCGCGAGGAGGTGCTGCTGGGCGAGATTGACTCGCTGATCGAGGAGCGGCTGACCTCGCGCATGCCGTCGGTCAAGAAGGCCGAGTTCCCGGTCGAGAGCATCACCGCGATGCGCGAGGACATCGGCCACATGGCCGAGGCGATGTCCGCGCCGCTCAAGGAACTGGTTTCGTCCATCGAGGAGGGCTTCCGGCGGCTGCCCAGCCCGCAGCGCTACGAGGAGGTCTTCGCGCAGGCCATCGCCAAGGCGGGCGATCTGATCAACGACAAGTACAGCGAGTTCCAGATCCGCTACGAAATCCGCGTGGGCGAACTCGGCGAGCAGCTCTCCGGAAAGCTCGGGCAGGTGTCGGAACAGTTCCGCGGCGGCGCGGAGGCCATCGCCCAGCGGCTCGAGACCCAGGCCCGCGCGATCGAGACCAGCGGCGCCCGCGCGGTGGAGCAGCAGGCGGCGGCGGTGCAGACCTACCTGGCCACGCTGAACCAGGCCAGCGAGCGCGAGGCCGCGCGCTGGAAGGAAGTCTCCGACGACCTGCGGCGGCAGGTCGGCGACGCGGCGGCGCAACTCGGCCAGTCGGTGCAGGCCCTGCGCGAGGCTTCCTCGCTGGCGGCCCGCGGGGCCGACGAGGCCGCGCGCGGACTCGCGAGCCAGATGACGCGGCTGGTGGACGTCGGGACCCGCATCGAGTCGCTGCTGCAGGCCACCCGCGCGGTGGAAATCGCGCTGGGCGACATCGCCGCCAGCCAGGACTTCCGCGGCGCGATGGCCGAGCTGCGCAAACACCTGCAGGCGACCGACGACCTCGTCCGCAAGCTCTCGAAGCCGCGCCAGATCGTGTTGACCGAGTCGCGCTGACGCACCGGAACGGAGCCCGGCCCCATGCGCCGCCCACCCAAACGCGAATTCAGCATCGAGATGACGCCGTTTCTCGACTCGCTCGTCATCATGATGAGCCTGATCTGCCTCGTGCTGATCGTGATGATCATGCCGATCATCCAGAACCCGAAACAACTGAACGTGCTGTCGTTCAAGAACCTCTTCCGCGCGCTGCAGAAAAAAGAGAACCAGCAGAAACCGCTCTACATTGACTGCAAACCCGACAGCGCCACGCTCATCCCGGGCGACATCACGGTATCCATCCACGACATCCGCGAGCCCGGCAACGCCATCGAGCGCGCGTTCGCGCGGGTGCAGGCGAATGCCGAGACGGAATACATCGTGCTGCTGGCGCGGCCCGGCTCGCTGCCGATCTACCGCCACCTCAAGAAGGAGCTCATCCGGCGCGACATTGTCGCGGGGGCCGACGTGCTGGAGGCCAACGCGGTGCTCGACTGGAGGGCGGAGATGAAGGAACTCAACATCACGGTGCCGGAGTACTGACGCGATGGCGAAGCGACCGCATAAGGGGAACCCGGAACTGAACGTGACGTCGTTCTGCGACATCATCACGGTTTCGATCGTCGCGCTCTTCATGGTCATGGTGATCGTCATTGACCTCGCGCTGCGGACCCCGAAGGTCCGGCCCACCCCGCTGGCCATCAGCACCACGAACCAGCCGGTCTTCGTCGAGTGCCGCGGCGACCAACTCTATTTCATAGACCGCGTGGAGATCGCGGAGGCGATGCGCACCGCGGCGCGCGAGATCCGCGGCCGGGCCCTGAGCGGCGACGCGAACGCCACGGAGGAGGCCCTCTCGCGCGATGTCGGCAACGAATACTACCGGCTCGACAACAGCTTCATGATGATGGGCGTCGTGGCGCTGCTCCCGCGCCCGGGCGTACCCGGGCTGCCCCCGCCCGAAAGCGCCGACACCGACGACTCCACGTTCTCCCGCATCCTCGGCACGCTGCGCACGAACCAGCACTATCTCGTCTATCTCGTGCGCGACGACTCGTTCAACGCGTTCCGGAAAACGCGCGATTTTGGCGCGCGCAACGGGTTCCTGTCCGGATGGGAGTATCTCGACCGCGACGAGCCCATCACCTTCGAGGGCATGTTCAACCGCGTGAAGGCGGAGTAGCGCGGCGCGCGAGCCCCCGCCGCGTCACGAAACGAGGCGCTCGTTCATCGCCTGGAGGCGCGCGGCCATGTCGCGGAGCAGCCGCCGGACGACCGCGGGGTTCTCCCCGAGGATCAAGTCCACGTTCTGCGCGGTGATCGCGACGAGCTCCGTGCCGGGCGCGCAGCAGGTGGCGGTCGCCGCGCGGGCCGCGCCGAGCAGCAGCGACATCTCGCCGAAATATTCGCCGGCGCACATGTCGCGCAGGACCACGCCGGCGCGGGTCAGCCGGACCGCGCCGCTCCGGACCACGTACATCTCGCGCCCCGGCTCGCCTTCGCGGAAAAGCACCGCGCCCTCCTCCGGCCGCCGGATGAACCGGTCGAGCAGCCGGACGCGGATCGGGGCGGCGGCGCGGTCGCCGGCGAGGAACGCGCGCAACACCAGGGCCTCCCGGCGATGCGCGTTCGCGGAAAGCTCCGCGCCGAAGAGCAGCACGGCGAACGTGTAGTACACCCAGACAATCAGGAGAAAAATCGCCTTCAGCGAGCCGAAGGCGTATCCGTAATCGGGATTGAAGCGGAGCAGCAGGTCGAACAGCGGGCGCATCAGCCCGAGCAGCAGCGCGGCCACGGCGGACCCGGCCAGCGCGTCGCGCCAGCGCAACGAGACCGGGGCGAAGGTCTTGTAGAAGAAGCCGACCACGCCGGCGGTCGCCGCGGCGGGGACCAGCGCGCGGACGATCCGGAGCGCCGCGGGCAGTTCGAGCCCGAGGGCGCCGCCCGCCAGCCGCCCCGCGGTCAGCAGCAGGAACAGCACCAGCATCGCCAGCACGACCGCCAGGTCGGTTATTTTCTCGCGCACGAAGGCGGGGCGATGCGCGCCCTTGAAAATGTCCACAAGGGCGTGCCGCGCGGCCCCGGCGCAGGGCGTCATGGACCACAGCAGTAGCGCGAGGCTCGCGACGCCCCACGAACGGCGGCCGGAGAGCGCGACGAGTTCCCCGACCAGCTGGTCGTCGAACGAAGGAAGGAGATCCGCGAGCAACCCGCGCAGCGCGTCGAGCGCGGCCGACGACGAAGCCACGACCAGCCCCAGCGCGTAGATCGAGAGGAGCAGCAGCGGCATCAGCGAGAGAAAGCCGTAGTAGGCCAGCGTCGCCGCGGTCTCCAGATTGCGGTTCCGGAAGAAGGAGCGCAGCGATTCGCGCGCCACCAGCAGGGCCACGGCCCCGGACGAGCCCCGCGGTCGGACCGCCCTACCGCCCCCGGCGACCGGCCCGGCGGTCGGGGTTTCTGGAGGAAGACTGCTGTTCGCCGGCGTTTTCATGCGGGGGCGCGCCGGACCCGGCCGCGCGGCACGGGGTCAGGCGCTTTGGCGGAGCACGCGCGTCGGGTCAATGGTCCGGATCGCGCCGGGTTCGGGATGCTCCACGAGGTCCATGACCGCGCGCACCTTTTCGCGCAGGCCCTGGTCAATGCTGCTCAACTGGGGGCGCGTGTAGAGACAGAACGGCAGGTTGTCGTAGCCCATCACCGCCACGTCGCCGGGCACGCCGCGGCCCAGGCGGGCCAGGCCATCCAGCAGGCCCGCGGCGATGATGTCGGCCGTCGCCACGACGCCGTCAACGGCCATATCTATGATCTTCTGTGCCGCATAGAGGCCGGCGTCGTAGGTGACGGCGGATTCGAGGACCTGGAGCGTGACGCCCGCCAGCTCGCACGCGCGCCGGGCGCCGCGGAAGCGCTCGGACGGAACATTGTCGGACGTGTCCACCGGTTTTGCGCCGACGAAGAGCAGGCGGCGGCGGCCGATGTCTATCAACCGCTCGGCGGCGAGGTAGCCGCCCTTCTGCTCGTTGGTCCGCACATGCCCATGCGCGGGCGCGTGCCCGTGGCTGTCGAACAACACGCACCGGATCCCGGGATTACGCAAGAGGCCGGGCAGATCCCACTCGCTGAATCCGACGAGAACGGCGGCGTCCATGTTCCGCTGGAGCAGGAACTGTACGTTCTCCTCCTCGCGCCCGGTGTGAAAGCACAGCGCGTAGCCGCGCGACCGCGCCTCGTGCTCCAGGCGGATCAGCAATTCGCCGTAGAACGGGTTGATCGGCGGTTCCGCGCCGGACGCCTGCGGATCGTACAGCGTGGGAATGATCACGGCGATCATCCGCGACTTCTGCCCACTCAGCGACGCGGCGGCCATATTCTTGACATAACCCAGCTCGCGCACCTTCGCCATGACCCGTTCAGCCGTGGCGGCTGAAACCTCTTTAAGGCGTCCATTAAGCACGTAAGACACGGCAGCCGCGGAAACCCCCGACGCCTGCGCAACGTCCGTAATGGTTGGCTTTCTTCCCAAGCCTCGTCCTTGCACCTTCGACTGATGGATTTCTTCCATAATCCACACGATAGCAGCTCTTAATCGGTTCACCAAATATTTTCTGCCGGCTCCTTAAATAAGTCGGGATTGGCCGCCGCCAAATTTCGTGGCCCCTGCGCGGGACGCGGAGTAGTCTTTTCCCGTGGAAAAACGCGCCATAGATTTGGAGCGGCTCGGCTTGCGCGATTTTTTTCGCGAGGCGGCCGCACGGCACGAGGGACCAGGCAAACCGGCCCGCGTGGTGCGCGACGGTCGGGACCTGTGGCACGTGGTGGCCGAGGACGGCGAGTTCGTGGCGGCGCTGTCCGGCCGTTTCCGGCGGGCGGCAACCCGTCGCGTGGACCAGCCGGCGGTGGGCGACTGGGTCCTGGTGGAGACCCGGCGCGCGGACGGATCCGCGCAGATCCACGGCGTGCTCCCCCGCCAGACGGCCATCGCGCGGAAGATGCCCGGCGATGCCGTTGAAACCCAGGTGCTCGCGGCGAACGTGGATCTGGCCCTGATCGTCCACGCGCTCGACGGCGGGCGGAACTACAACCCGGTCCGGATCGAGCGCTTTCTCGCACTCGTGCGCGAAAGCGGCGCGCAACCCGCGCTCGTGCTGAACAAATGCGATTTATGCGAAGACCCCGATCTGTTCGCCGCGGAGGCCCGCGCGCTGGCGCCCGGCACGCCGGTGCATGTGACCAGCGCCCTCGACGGGCGCGGGATGGACGGCGTCCGGTCGCTCCTCAAGCCGGGCCTGACCTGCGTCCTGCTCGGCCCGTCGGGCGTGGGGAAGTCGGCGCTGGTGAACCGCCTGATGGGGGTCGAGGCGAAGGAAACGGGCGAGGTTCGCGCGCGCGACCGGCGCGGGCGCCACACCACGAGCTACCGCGAATTGCTCCCTCTGCCCGGCGGCGCGCTGGTGATGGACACGCCCGGCCTGCGCGAGATCCAGCTCTGGGGCGGGGCCGGGCAACTGGCGGATGTCTTCCCCGACATCGAGTCGCTCGCGCCTTCCTGCCGGTTCACGGACTGCCGCCACGAGAAGGAGCCCGGTTGCGCCGTCCGCGCGGCCATCGCCGACGGGCGCCTGACCGAGCGGCGCCTCGCGAATTTCCTCCAACTGCGCGGGGAGCTCGGGGAATTGGCGCAAAATGCCCTGCGCCACCACCAGCGCGTCGAGCGGCGTCACCGCCGGGTGCTGCAACGCGGGGTGGAAAAGAAGGAAGCGCCGCGCCGGGGAACCCGCGAATGACCGCCGCCCTCCGCGCCGCCGCCCTCGCGCTGCTGCTCACGCCCGCCGCGGTTCGCGCGCAGGACACGAACGCGACCGCGTCCGACGCCGCGGCCACAAACGCGATGGAAGCGGCCGACGCCGGGACCCATGCCATCGCGCGCGCCGCGCCGGCCATCGGACTCCTCCTCGGCGCGGGCACCGTCGCCCTGATCACCTCGGGCATGGACTGGGACGACGACCGCGCCGAACCCGACGCCGCGCTCGCGGCCCCCGCGCCCCTGGCGCCGGCGCCCGGCGCGATCCTGACCGGCGCGCCCATCGCCTTTTCCTGGGCCGCCGTGGACGCGGCCGCCTCCTATCTTATTGACCTCGACGCCTGCCCCGCCGACGGCGCATGCGCCGATTTCCGCCTCGAGCAGGTGGCCGCCGCGGCCTATACCGTTGAGTGGCCCGCGGATTTCCCCGCCGGCCGATGGCGCGTGCGCGCCGTCGGCACGAACAACATCGCCGGGCCGTGGAGCGCTTTCCGCGCCTTCACCCTCGCGCCCGCCGGGGAATAGGGATGGCCCGCGGTAAAGCGCGCCCTATGCGCCGACAAATTCGGCGACCACGCGCTCGAGGGGGAGCATCCCGACAACTTCCATCTCGCCGCCGGTCACCAGCACGACGGGCTGGCGCGTGACCCGCATGCGCGGGAGCACATGGTCCGCGGGGACGGTCCTGTCAACCAGCTGCGGCGCGCGCATGTAGTCCTTTGCGAGCTTTGCGCCCGGCGCCGGATCGCACAGCACGTCCATGACATACACGATCCCGACAAAGGTCTTCTTTTCGCGGTCGAACACCGGGAACTGGTTGAACGCGCGGGCGCGGGCGAACAACTTGATGTCCTCGGCGGGCGTGTCGTGGTGGATATAGACGATCTGGTCGCGCGGGACCATGATCTCTTCGCACGTGATGGTCTTGAGATCCATGACACCCGTGATCATGCGGACCTCTTCGCCGGTCAGCGAGCCGGCCTTCTGCGTCTCGTGCGTGAGGTGAATCAACTCCTCGCGCGTGATGACCGGCTGCGAAACCGTGTCCGCGTTGCGCGGCGTGGGGACCAGCAGCTTCACCACGCGCATGAAGGTCCAGCTGAACGGGCGCAACAACCGGCCGACGGCGTCCAGCAGCGGGGCGAACGGCAGGCAACGTTTCGACGGAAAGCTCTGGAACCACGCCTTCGGGAAGTACTCGCAGAACACGAGCAGCACCAGGGTGACCGCCACGCTCGCCAGCCAGGAGCCGCTCGCGCCGAGCGCGCGGGTGCCCATGCTCGCGGCGACGATGGCCAGCATCGTGTTCATGATGTTGTTCCCGACCAGCATCGTGCCCAGCAGATAGTCCGGGTGATCGAGGAAATACTGCAGCGTGGCGGCGCCGCGCACCTTGCGCCGGACAAAGTGGCGCAGGCGCAGCCGGTTGATGGAGATCAGCCCGGTCTCCATCCCGGAAAAGAACCACGATCCCAGGAACCCGATCACCAGCAGGATGAGCTCGATCGCGCTCACGCGTGCATCCCCGCCGCCGGATCGTCCGGCAGCTTTTCAAGTTGCGCCAGCGTCACGCGCAGGCGCTGCGTCTGCAGCACCGTCACGCGCACGCCCTGCGCCTCGACCACATCGTCCTTTTCGGGCAGGTGCCCGAGGTGGTGGCCGATCCAGCCGGCGAGGCGGTCGGCCCCCTCGGTGTCGAGGTTCAGGCCGAGTTTCCGGTTGAGTTCCTCCAGGCTGAAATTCGCGTCCATCAGCCAGCGCATCGGCCCGGCCGGCTGGAACAACGGGCGCGGTTTGGTGAGTTCCTGGTAGATCTCGCCCGTGATCTCCTCGAGGATGTCGCCGCGCGTGACGATCCCGGCGATCCCGCCGTATTCGTCCACCACGACCGCGACGCGGCGATGCTCGTTCTGGAACTGGAGCAGGAGCCGGTTGAGCGGCGTCGTCTCCGGAACGAAGAAGGCCGGTTCGCGGGCCGGCTCGATACGCCGCTCGGGATCGAGCAGGTAGCGCCGCACGTTGAGGAATCCCTCCACATTCTCAAGTTGCCCGCGGTAGAGCGGAAGGAAATTGCGGCGCGCGGACTGGGCGCGGGCCACAAATCCCGCCGGCTCGTCGTCGAGATCGAGGCCGATGATATCCACGCGCGGGGTCATCACGTCGCTGGCCTTCATGTCCTCGAGCTGGATGATGGACTTGATCATCGCGAGCTCGTCCGCGTTGAGGATCCCCTCCTCGGTGCCGATCTCGAGCACGGTCTTGAATTCGTCTTCGCTGAGTCCGCGGCCGCGCGGGCGGAACACCGTCTCGAAGGTCTGGGTCAGCTTCTCGAGCAGACGGCGCAGCGGGGCGAACGCGACCGCGAGCAGGTTCAGCGCGCCGATATAGCGCGGCGCGAGCCGCTCGGCCAGCCTGAGGCCCAGCCGCTTCGGGCCGGCCTCCCCGAAGACGACCAGCAGGGCCGTGACAGCCGGGATCGCTATCGCCTCGCCGAAGCGGGGGACCAGCCGGCGCGCCAGGTCATAGCCCAGCGCCGCGATGGCGACATTGACGATCGTGTTCCCGATCAGAATGGTGGAGAGCAGCCGGGTGGGATTGGCCAGCAGGTCGTGGATCCGCTTGCCCATCGCGGCGTCCCGCTGCGTCAGCCGGCGGACCTGCAGCGGATTCAGCGAAAAAAAGACCGTTTCGCTGCTGGAGAAAAAGGCGGACGCGCCCATCAACAGCACAAAAGCCACCAGTTCTTCGATGTAAATCATGTCGTGCGGCGGGGCGCCGCCCCTTGCGCGGATCCGCTCCGGGCCCTACGATCGAGGGCCATGAAGACCCTCCCGCTGCGGACCGAAACACAAACCGAGTTTAGGAACATTACCGCCGAGGTGCAAGCCGCGTCCGCCGAGCTCGGCGTCCGCGACGGGTGGATCAGCGTGTATATCCCGCACACCACCGCCGCGGTGACGATCAACGAGTGCGCCGACCCGGACGTGATGCGCGACATCGGCCATGCGCTCGACCGGCTGGTCCCCCGGCGCGACCCCGCCTACCGGCATGCCGAGGGCAACTCCGCCGCCCACGTGAAGGCCCTCTTGACCGGCGCCTCGGTGCGCATCCCGGTGTCGGGCGGGCGGATCCGGCTCGGGACGTGGCAGGGCGTGTTTTTCTGCGAATTTGACGGGCCGAGAAACCGCGAGGCCTGGGTGTCAGCAGGATAACTTGCCGCTGGGCGGGGCGGGCGGTAGCATCCGCGGATTGATGAACCGGTTCTTCACCATTTTTGCCTCGTTCGGGCTGGCCGCCTTCCTCGCGGTGGCCAGCTGCTCGAAACAGCCCGGCGAGGCGGAATACGACCGCGGCCTATACGAGTTGAAGCGCGACAACGCGGTGCGCGCGCGCGCGCTGCTGGAGAAATCCATCGCGCGCCGGCCGGGCCACGAGGCGAACGCCCTCGCCTACAATTACCTCGGCGTCGCGCTGTGGAAACTCGGCCAGTTCCAGGCCGCCCAGGAGGCCTTCGAGGCCAGCTGCCGCCTGAGCCCGACGCTTTCCGAACCGCTCTACAACCGGGCCCTGCTCCTCCGCCAGGGCGGCGACGACGCGCGGGCCGTCCAGCTCCTCGAACAAGCCGCGCGCGCGAACGAGCAGGACCCGCGCCCGCTGGAGACGCTGGGCCGGATGTACCTCGAGCGCCGGCAATGGCCGGTGGCCCGCCGCGCGCTGCACGCCGCGCTGAACCGCGCGCCGAACTCCGCGCGCATCCTCTCCGCGATCGCGGTGACGGACCTGCACATGATCGGCCCGGAAAAGGGCGTCGAGTCGAGCCTGATCGCGCTCGAAAAAGACGCCCGCTACGCGCCCGCCCTCTTCAATATCGCGCTGATCTACGAAACCCGGCTGCGCGATCCGGCACGCGCCGCCACCTACTACAAGCGGTTCCTCGCCCAAAAAACCGGGGGCGCCGCCGCCGACTACGCCCGCGCCGCGCTCGCCCGCCCCCCCCAGCCCCCGGCGGCGCCGGACGCGCCCGCC
>CAYMCD010000016.1:0-40203 GCA_964388845.1 uncultured Verrucomicrobiota bacterium | reverse complement strand
TCAGGTTCTTATGCCTTTACCGGCGTGGGGGTTCAAGTCCCTCCGGGTGCACCATCTGTCGCTCTCCATGTTGATCGAGTTACGGATGGCGTCACTGTCCCCTGGTGTCCATCAAAGCTGAAGCCTCGCATGGACATGGCCGTGCGGGCGTGAAATCATCCGCGGCGTGGCGGATACCCTTGTCACTTTCGGCATCATCACAGACGGGCGGCGCCCGGATAAACTGGCCGCCGAAATTGCCAGCATCCGGGCGCTCGGCGCGGATCGCGTTGAAATCCTGGTCGCCGGGGCGCCCCGCGCGGATCCCGGGCCCGGGATCCGTATCCTGCCCGCCGAGGAAGCGGCCCGCGGGGGACGGGTCAGCGCGCTGCGCAATCTCATCCTCGACCATGCGGCGGGCGGGCTGGTCGTTGTCGCGGACGACGACTTGGTCTTCGACCCCGGTTTCATGGAGGCCCTTTCCCAAAATCCAGACTTCGACCTGGCCGGAATCCGATGCCTGAACCCCGACGGCACACGATACTGGGATTGGGCGACCTACCGCGGGCCGCGCGGCCACAGCCTCCTGCGCGAGGACGAGGACGATCCGTTTGCCTACATCTCTGGTTGCGTCGTCGTAGCAACCCGTTCCGCGATCCGGCGCGGCGCGCGATGGGACACCGCGCGCGGCTACTACGAGGAGGAGGACGTCGAATTCTCGCATCGGATGCGCCGCGCGGGATTTCGCCTGCGCCCCGGCCACGCGGCGCCTGTTTTGCACAACGACGAGCGCTACACGCAGGACGGACCGATCGTGATCCGGCTGGATGACGCGATGGCGATGGCTCGGCAGTCCTATGCCGGGTGGCCCCGCGCGTTCGGCCGCTGGTGGCTCCAGCATCTGCTCGATCTGTGGCCCGGCCGGTTGGGCGAGGACGCCGTCCTGTCCATCGCCCGAGACTTCGCGGACGAAAGCGCCCTCGACGGACTCGTTCGCAGCGACCGGGGCGACGAGACCATCCGGTTCGGGTCGAGGTTGCCGGTGCGATTTATCGGGCCGGTTTTCGGGCGCGGGGCGCGAGCCGACCGCGCCCGCGCGTGGGCAGGCGCGCTGGGCCGGACCGCCTGGTGCGGCATTTTCCACCACGGCGCGCCTTGCAGCGAGGAAGCGCTTAACGCGCTGCCGTGCGGGCAGCGCGATGCCTTGTTCCGATGCCACGCGCGCGGCGCCCGGATGATCGCGGGGATCGCGCTGGCGACGGAGACGGATGGCGGATTCTACCGCATGGAAAACGCCGTGTGGACCATCGGCCTCGCGTGCGATCTCCACCGGCCGTTTTCCGGGGCGCGCCTTGCCGATCTCATGGGTCTCGACGAAATCTGGGCGCCGGATCGCGACATGCGGCGGGCGATGGTGGCCGCGGGCGTGCCCGAATGCCGCGTCCGGGTCATTCCCGGACCGGACCAGGCCGGATGGTTCAAGGAGCGGCTGTCCGCGCTGGAAGCGGAGCTCCTCCTGCGCCACGGCTACGCGGATATCGTCTGAACCGCGCCGCGGAGCGGCGGCATGTGTCCGCCTCAGTTCTTCAGCAGTACTTCGACTTGCGCATTGGTGCGAAGCGTTCCGAGGTACTCCTGCACGGCCTCGGGCGCCTTGCGCGTGCGCAGGAAGGCGACGACGTTGCTGCGCACCTCATCCAGCGGCACATCGCGCCCCGGCTCGCGCTTCTCGACCTTGATGATGTGGAAGCCGAACTGCGTCTCGACCAGGGGGCCAATTTCGTCAAAGGGTTGCGAGAAGGCGGCCTCCTCGAATGGGGGGACCATTTGCCCGCGGGGGAAGGTGTAGAGCCCGCCTGTTTCGCGGCTGCCGGGATCGTCGGTCTTTTCGCGGGCAACCGCCGCGAAGTCCTCGCCGTCGAGGAGGCGCTTCCGGATCGCCTCGGCCTCCGCCCGCTTGGTCTCCTTGGCGGCCTCGTCCTCCACCGCGACGAGGATGTGGCGCGCCGTGGCGGTCTCGGGCTGCTTGAATCGCTCGCGGTTCTCCTCGTAAAACGTCGTCACTTCCTCATCCGCCACGTGGAGTTTGTTGGAGGTGGCGCCCTCGATGAGCTTGGTGATCCGCACCTCGTCGCCAAATTCGCGCTGGAACTGCTCCTCGGTGACGTTGCGCTGGGCGAGAATCTGCTCGAGCGTCAGGCCGGGCGGCAGCGAGGCCTCCAGCCGCTTGCGCGAATTTTCAATTTCCTCCGGAGTGATCTGCAACTGCTGCCGGTTCGCCTCCTGGATCAGCAGCTGGCGCGCGATCATCTGTTCGACCACCTGTTCCTGGATGCGCGGCTGCATTTGCGCCAGCTGTTCCGGCGGCAATTGGCGCTGGAGGCGTCCTATCGCCGCGCTCATTTCGCGGAGAAAATCCTCGGCTGGAATGCTGACGCCGTTGACCGTGGCGACGGGGCCCGTCACCGCCGCGGGCGCTTCCGGCGGAACCGGCTGGCGGAACAGGGAGGACATGTCCGGGGGCGCCTCCGGCTGGGGCGCCGGCGCCTCGGCCTTGGGCTTGCAACCGGCGACGGCTACGGCCATGAGAGCGGCGCTGAACATGCGGGCAAGAGACAACGTTTTCATGGGTTCCTCGTAATTGAAGGGAGGACTTTGCCTGACGCGCATAGGGCTGTCAAATGTTGACTGTCGCGTGTATGGTCTGGGGCAAAGCAGAGCAGGGTTTTATTGTGGGTCAAACGGTTTACACGCTCGCGGGGATAAGGAGAATCGGCGGGACCCTTTTTCGCCGCTTCGCGCTTGCAGTTCTCCTTGCCGGGTCGTGCCGTGGGGTGTCAGCGCTGCCCGGGCTGCCGATCAGGGAGGGGGCGCAGTGGCGGTACTACAAAGGGACCTCCACGCCGGCGCTTCAGGGAACGAATCAGTGGTACCGGCCGGAGTACAGCGACGCCACCTGGGGCGGTCCGGCGCCATCCGGATTCGGCTATGGGGACTGCGACGATGCGACGCAACTGGGGGACATGCAGAATTCCTACCTGTCCGTCTTCACGCGCACGGCCTTTCAGGTGGATAACCCGGCATCCGTCGCGGCGCTGACGCTGGCCGCCGATTATGATGACGGCCTCATCGCCTACCTGAACGGGAGCGAGGTCGCGCGGCGCAACATGCCGGAGGGCGCGATCGTGCATTCCACCGCCGCATCGGGGAATCACGAATCCTCGCGCGGCGATGGCACGGCGCCGCCCAACGAAATGGAATTCATGGCCATCAACCCGGCCCTGCTGGTGGCCGGCACGAATATCCTGGCTGTCGCCGGCCACAACATCTCCGCCGGCAGTTCGGACGCCTCGCTGATCGTCGAGCTGTACACGAACGTTTCGCTGGTGCGCGGGCCGTTCATCCAGATGCCGGACCCCGGCGCGTCGGCCGCGATCGCATGGCGCACTGCCGCGCCGGCGGACAGCGTGGTGGACCATGGGCTCGACCTGTCCTACACCGGCGGAACGGTGTCGAACGGCGGCCTGCGCCGCGACCACACCATCCATCTCGCCAACCTGGCGCCGGGCACCACGCACTACTACCGCGTGCGCGGCAATGGCGAGGTGCTGGCGGAGGGATTGTCGTTCCGATCCCGCCCGGCCGCGGATCAGAATTACCGGCTGGCGGTGATCGGCGATCACGGGCAGGGCACGGAGTGGATGACCAATATCGCCCATGAGCTGAACGCGCGAACGGACTTTGACGCCATCCTGACGGTGGGGGACAACATCTATGGGCCGATTCCCTGTTCGCTGGACGGGGCGCCCGGCTGGTACGACCCCTTTTGGTTTTCCCTGTACGGCCCCTCGATGGCGCGCGTTTCGACTTTCCCCGCGCTCGGCAATCACGATTGGGACACCGCGTCAGGCCAGTACATGGTGGACTACTTCCGCCTGCCCGCGAACGGCCCGGCCGGCCACATCGGCAAGAACTATTCGTTTGAGTTCGGCAACATGCATATCGCCGTCATAGATACCGAGCCGTACGAGGACGACGATACGGCCGCAATGAGCGCAATCAACGTGTGGCTCGCGGCCGATCTGGCCGCCGCCACGCAGCGTTGGCGCTCGGTGCTGCTGCACCGCCCCCCGTTCACCTCCCAGGCCAGCCACGACGACCATGTCCGGGTCAAGGCGAACATCGTTCCGATTCTCAAGGCGGGCGGCGTGCAGCTGGTGTTCCAGGGCCACAACCACTGGTACGAGCGGATCAATCCGATAGACGGGACGCACTACATCACAACCGGCGGCGCGGGCGCGTGGCTCTATGCGCCCGCGCTCCGCAAGGACTATTCGGCCGTTCTCTACAACACCCGGCACAGCTACACCCTCGTGGATGTCCAGAGCGGCCGCTTGACGCTGCAGCAGATGAATGACCAGGGCGCGATGATTGACGAGTTCAGCCTCGACCTCGATCACCCCTTTTCCATGGACGGCCTGCTCGATAGCCCCGCGTGGTTGCGCGCGGCGAACGGGATGAAACTCCATGCCGCGATCCGGGGGCCCTACCTGTATGTCGCCGCTGAAGATGCCGGGGAGGGGAGCGACCATTTCGTCTATGTCGCGGACACGGTGGGCACGCAGCGGCCCGCCAACTGGTCGAAATCCGGCGCGGTGATGCAATGGGGCGCGTTCCTGGCCGATGAAAACGACGGGGCGTACCACGCCTGGTTTGACGCGGGCGGAACGGCGCTCGGCGACTTTGACCGCTATAAATCAACAACGTCCGGGTTGAACAACAACGGCGCCGGCAGCAACGGCGTGTTGGAGGGGACCCTGGCCCTGGCGGACCATTTCGGGAGCTTCCCGCAACAGCTTTATCTGGCCGTCGCGCCCTTTGCGACGACCAACGGCGGACATCTTCATGCGGCGTCCCAGGTCCCAGCCGGCAATGGAGACGGGAATCTTGATTCCACCGAGTTCCTGGTGGTCAGCACGAGGGATCTTGCGCTCGATCTGCCCGTGCCGCTGGTCGCCACGAATGCGCCCGCGGAGGCGGGTATGGCCCTGCTGCTCGACGGCGGCGCTTCCTATTCGCCGTCCGATCTGCCGCTGACCTACAGCTGGTCGCGCATGGACGGGCCCACGGGTGTCATTGAAACAGTCGGCGCCCCGCAGTCCGCGTTCCGACTCTCGCAGAATGTGTCCGGCATCGAGACCGTGCGCGTTGCGCTGTCGGTCCATGACGGCCGCTTTTCGGAAACCGCGCGGGCCGATGTCGTGTTTTTCGAAATGACCGACGGCGACGGCGACGGACTCTCCACCCAGGAAGAGCTGACGGGCCTGGACAATCGCCTGACGCCGCCGGATCCCGCGGGCCGCCAGACGGATCCCGGCCTGGCGGATTCGGATGGCGACGGCATGGGCGATGGCCATGAGGCTGTTGCCGGCACGAATCCAAACGATTCCTCATCCCTCTTCAAGATCGTGGGAAACGCCGCCGGCTCGCCGGAGGGCTTGGTCCTCAAGTGGTCCAGCTCCACGGGGCGGCAGTACCGCCTCTGGTCCGCCACCAACCTGGCCGGCCTGTGGACCTTGATTGCCTCCAACATCGCCGCGCTCCCGCCGATGAATACTTTCACGATTCCGGCCCTGCCGGCCGTGGATTATTTTACCGTCGAAGGGCAAGCCCCCTGACCGGGCTCCCCGCGCAGCCCACCCGCATTCTGCTTTCTGCTTGCCGATCGGATTCCCTGAACTAGCATGGGGGCATGCACACGCCCATCGTCACACCGGTTGCCCTGACCATAACCGGATCGGACAGCGGCGGCGCAAGCGGGCTCCAGGCCGACTTGAAAACATTTTCCGCGCTGGGGGTCTACGGGACCACGGCCGTTACCTGCATTACCGCCCAGCATCCCGGCCTCCTTTCGTCGGTCCAGCCGGTCGAACCGCGCGCCATCAAGGAGCAGATCCGGAAAATCTGCGATGCGTTCCCGGTCGCCGCGGCCAAGTCGGGCATGCTGTATTCGAGTGAAATCGCGCGCGCGGTCGCTGAGGCCGATGTCGAGTGCGGGATTCCGCTGCTTGTGGTGGACCCCGTCATGGCCGCTGCGCCGGGCTCGCGTCTGCTCATGGCCGACGCCGTGGAGACGCTCTGCGCCGTACTGCTGCCCGCGGCGCGCGTCGTCACGCCCAACTTGCGCGAGGCGGAAACCATCCTCGGGCGCTCGATTTCCAACGCGGACGAATTGCGCGCGGCGGCACGGGAAATCGGCGAAAAATACGATGTCGCATGCGTGGCCATGGGCGGGCAGCTGGAAGGCCCGTCCATTACCGACGTCCTGTTTGACGAGGGCGAGGAGCAGGTCTTCTCTGGCCCCCGGATCGGCGCCGGACGGATCCAGGGCTGCGGCAGCGCGTTTTCCGCGGCGCTGACCGCCTATCTCGCGCGCGGGCGCCTGCTGCCCGATGCGGTGCATGCCGCGAAAGACTACGTGGCCGGCGCCATTGAGCATGCGCTTCGCATCGGATCGCACCGGTTGCTCCATCATTTCTGGAATGCATCCCTCTCCGGGCCCTTCTGAACGGTTCGATTCCCCTCCCGCGCCGCGCATCCGGATGTCGGCGCGCCGCCCCATGTGCGGCGTTTTCCTTGCCGTTCTGGCGGGAACTCTCGCCGGATTCACCGGCCGCGTCCCACCCGAAACGAGCCTCGCGGCGGGGTGGCTTGTCCTCGTGGCCGGGCTCATTCGCCCATGGCGGGGCCTCCGCCCGGCCGCCATTCATGGATTGTTCTTTCTCCTCGCCGCCGCGCATTCCACTTCGCGTCTTTATCCATCGGCGCCCGATCACCTGGGCGCCGCCATGCGCCGTCCCATCGAGCATATGGCGGTCGGCGGCGCCATCGCGGACGATCCGGTGCGGCTGCCGGGACGGCGCCCGCCGATGTTCGTCTGGCAGTTTCCCCTCCGCGTGGAGCGCATCCGACGCGAGGTGGACTGGCAAACCGCATCCGGGACGGTGTGGGTCCGCCTCGAGACGGCGGATCCGCGCATGGCCCTGCGCTACGGCGAACGCCTGCTCGTGGAGGGCAACGTGAGGCGCGATTCCGCCCCGATGCATTTGGGCGGATCGCTCGCCCTCGGCCTTGACGATCGCTCCGCGTTCCGGTTGCCCGGCCGCGACGGCGGCAGCCGGTTCATGCGCTGGTGCTTGAGGGGGCGCGTGTGGTGCGCCGGGCGCCTCGCGGCCGGCATCGAAGACCATCCCGACGCGGTTGCGCTGATCCGCGCCCTGGTCCTCGGCTACCGCCACGAATTGCCGGGGGCGGCGCGCGACGCCTTCGCCCGCACCGGCACGATGCACATTGTGGCCATTTCCGGCGCGCACGTCGCGATGGTCGCCGGATTGTTCCTTTCCGTGATCCGCATGTTTGGCGTCTCACAACCGCGATGGCCGTTCTTCATGGCGCCGATGCTGCTGTTGTATGCGTGCAGTACGGGCATGGCGCCGTCGAGCCTTCGCGCGTGCCTGATGGCCATCTGTTTTTTTGCAGCGCCGGCGGTCTGGCGGCAACCGGACAGCCTCTCCGCCCTGGCGCTTTCGGCCGTGCTGTTGCTGGCCTTCAATCCGGCCCAACTGGCCTCACCCGGTTTCCTTCTTTCTTATACGGTGGTCGCGGCGCTGATCCTCCTGTATCCGCCCCTCCGCGACCGGCTGTCGCGCGCAATCACGGGGCCGGGGCCGGATGCCGCGCCCTCGGCTCCGGCGCGCCTGGGCCGCGTCCTGAAGCGCCGGCTGGTGGAGACGGTGTCCGTGACGACGGTCGCCTGGGCGGTTTCCACGCCGATGATTGCGTTCTGGTTCAACCTCTTCTCGCCGATCGCGCTCGGGGCGAACCTGTTTGTCGTCCCGCTGGCCTTCCTGATCCTGTTTGCGTCCTCCTTGAGCCTCGGCCTCGGCTGGATACATCCGGTGGCGCTCGAAATCTACAACCGGGCCGCCGCGCTTTTCTGCGATGCGCTGTTCGCGGTCATTGGCTGGCATGGCGCGATACCGGGCGGCTTCGCCAGGGTCGAAGCGCCCCCCCTCGCGGTGGTCGTGTTGGCGCCGATCACCCTGGTCCTCCTCGCGTTGGGCACCCGGCGGGTGCGGCGGGCCGGATGGGCCCTGGCGGTCCTGCTCTGTCTCGTGCAGGGGCTATCCTGGTCCGCCCGGCGCGACCAGCGCTTCGCCATCCGGCACCTGGGGCCGGGCGCGGTCATGCACCTGCGCGCGCCGGGCGGGGGCGACTGGTTGTTCGACACCGGCCCCGCCTTTACCGCGGGCGCCTTGGAGAAATTCCTCGCCCAGCGCGGGGTTGATCGCCTGAGGGGCGTTGTCCTCACGCGCGCTTCCATGGAGGCCGGCGGGGCCCTCTCCACCCTGGTCGAACGCGGATGGGTGGTGGATGAGGTGTGGATCCCGGATTCGCGGGCGCGTTCGCGCCCCTTCGCGGAGATGATCCGGCAGGTGGCCGCGCGGGGCATCCCGGTGCACCGGCGGGGCGCGCAGCTCGAAACCGGAGTTGCGGCGGGCGCCATGCGCCTGAACGTGCTGCACCCGGATCCCGGCGTGGCCCATCCGAACGCGATGGCGGGCGGCCTCGTCCTGCACGTTAGCAGGGGACCCGCCAGCCTCCTGATCCTTCCGGGCTTCGATCCCGACTTGCGCGCAGCCCTGCTGCGCGCGCGCGCCGATTTCGGGAGCCGAATCGTGGTGGAGCTGGGCGTCTCCCCGCGCGGCGGCGCGGAGGAGTCGGAAGAATGGCTCGAACGCCTTCGCCCGGACTGGCTGATCCGCCCCGCCGCACGGGCCGACCGATTCCGCGACCAAACCGAAAGGCGCGCCGCCGGGCCCCATACGGCGCGGGTATGCGTGGTGCATCCCGATGAGCGTCTGATCGTCCGCGACGGGCCGGACGGATTCGCGCCGGTGCTCGCCGAGTCCCGGCCGGGTGTGGATCCCCTCGAGTCGGAGCGGTGAGCGTTCCCGGCGCGAGGCCGGCGCCCGGTCGCTATTTCGGGGTTGCGCTCGTCGAAACCAGCGGCTCGCCGGGCGGATGGATCGGCGCGGTGTCGTCCTTGCCTTCAGACGCAAGGTCGCGGACGCGGTTGGCCAGTTCGTGCTCGAACTCCTTGCCCAGTTCGGTCAGGCGGATTTCGCGGAAGGCCGGCTCGCGGTAGATCTGGTAGACCGCGCGCGGGGAACTCAACGGTTCCGCTTTCTGGAGGTAGGCGATGGCCTGGTCCATCCGGCCCATCAGGGCCGAAACCGCGGCCGCGTCAAAAAAGAGCAATGCCCAGTCGGGGCTTTCCACGATGCCGGCTTTCAGCGCGTCAAGCGCCGCGTCATACTGGTTCTCCATCGCGTCGAGGAAGGCCTTCTCCCTCAGCGCGCGCGAATCGTGCGGCCGCAGGCGAAGATACTGTTCCAGGCTCGCGCGGGCGGCGATCCGGTCGTTCCGGGCGATGTGGCACAGCGCCAGGTTGAAAATACTGGGGTCATAGGTCGGATCAATCTCAACCGCCGCATCGAACAGATTCATCGCGCGATCGATCTGGCCCTGGTAGAGCAGGGCGGCGCCCAGGTCGTTCATCAGATCGGCCGCGCCCGGGCTGCCCCGGACCGCCTTCTCGAGGGCCAGCTGCGCCTTGCTGTATTCCCGCTTCTTGAGATAGGCGCGGCCCAACTGGCCCCAGACGGCGTTCAGATGGGGCCAGACCTCGAGCGCTTCGCTGTATCGCTCGATCGCCTCCTGCAGGGATCCGCCCTCTTCGAGGCTCTGCGCGTGCTTGGCGAGGAAGATCGCCCGCCGGATCCGCTCGGTATCCAACTCCGTCGGCCGGGGACCGGGCCCATTCGTACCGCTGTTCGGCTTCGCCGGCTGCTCGGGCTCGGCGGCTCGGCTCGGATCCAGTTCCTGCAATTGCCCGGCGGTCCGCTGGCGGTCGGATTCCCGATCCTTGGCGGCCCATATGATCCGGATGGCGACAATGGTCAGCGCCAGCAGGACGATCATCGAGCCGAAAACGATGCCGAAGCGCCGCAGGTTCTCAATCAAGTGCTGGACCCCGGGCTGGTATTCCTTCTTGCGGGGGGGTGGGGCGTTGGCCGCGGGGACCGGCGCGCCCGTCGGCGCCGGCGGCATGCGCGGGCGCGCGGTGGCCTTCTCCTTGTGGTAGAGCGATCGCGGGGCGCTCGGCCTGTTGGACGGTTCAGCCATGAGGGGGGAGTATAGGGCATCGGCGCGCGGCGCGCAAACAACTGATGCCGGGTCTGATGCCGGGTCGCGAACGATCGCGCACGCGCGCCGCGGCGGCGGGGGGGGGGGCGCGGATCAGGCGCGGAAGATGGCGCCCATCTTCTTTCCGAGGATCCGGCTTGCGCCGATGATGGTCACGGCGAGAAAGGCCATGGCCCAGACCCCGAGCGCGGCGGCGATGTACTGGCCCATGCCGATGAGCTGGAACAGTTCGTAGATGGTCTTGGTGATCGGATAGAAGTCGCTCCGCTGCGCGAGCATGAGGCTGTCGGAGACCTCCAGCATGCTGAAGGCGAAGGCGAGCAGCGCCCCGGCGATCAGGTTGGCGGCGATGAGCGGGACCGTGATCCTGCGCAGCGTGGTGAGGAAGCCGGCCCCGAGATTCGCCGCCGCCTCCTCCAGCGTCACGGATGTCTGCTGCAGGCCCGCGACCGCGGAGCGCACCATGTAGGGCAACCGGCGGACGCTGTACGCAATCACGAGAAAGAGGGTGGGGTTGGTCCGCACGTCGAGCAGGTTCCGCCAGAAGGGGCTGTCCTTGACGACGGCCAGATTGCTGATGTGCGCGCTGATGGCCAGGTAGCCGAAGGCCATCACAAGGCCCGGCACCGCGAGCGGCAGCATGGCGAGCGCGTCGAGCGCGCCGCGGCCCCTGATGTCGGACCGCACGACGACGAACGCGATCGCGATGCCGAGCACGGCGTTGATCAGGACGGCGAGCGAGGCGTAGAGCAGGCTGTTCCGGATGCTGCCGACGGTCATTTCGTGGCCCAGCGCCGCGGCGTAGTTCGCGAGCGTGAAGTCCTGCGGGATGGCCGTGTGATACCAGCTGCCCGGTCGCGCCAGGCTGGTGGCGATCACGCCGAGGTGCGGGGTGAACGCGGCGAAAATCACCGCAGCGAACGGCAGCAGCACCAGCAGCCCGCGCAGCCCGCGCACGGTCCGGGCGGTGGACACCGTCGGCGCCTTGCTCTGCATCGCGTAGGCGCTGCCGCCGAACGCAAATTTTCCGATCGCATAGAGCGCGACGCTGCAGGCCAGCATCACGAAGACCAGCGCGTAGGGGAACGGATTGCCGCCGATTTCCTTCAGCGCGTCGAAAACCTGGACCGAGGCGCATTTCGAATAGTTGAGGATCAGCGGCGTGCCCAGCTCGGTGAAGCTCCAGATGAAGACGATCGTGCCGCCCGCGAAGAGGCCGGGCATCATCAGCGGCAGCGTGATCCGCCGGAATTTCCTGAAGCCGCGGCACCCCACGTTCGCGGCGGCCTCCTCCATGGCCGGATCAATGTTCGCCAGGGCCGCCGTCGCGTTGAGGTACATGATCGGGTAGAGCGCGAGCGCCTGCAGCGCGATCACGCCCCAATACTGCGCCCGCCCGAGCCAGTCGAATTCAGGGCCCAGTCCGAGCAGCGCGTTGAGGCCGCCGTAGGGCCCGAGCACCTGCTGGATCCCGATCGCCCCGACGAACGGCGGCAGGATCATCGGGACGAGAATCAACCCGCTGACCCACTTCTTGCCCGGAAACTCGTGCCGGTTGCTCAGCCATGCGAGCGGCAACGCGATCAGGGTGACCAGGGTGGTCGTTCCCACCGCCAGCAGCAGGCTGTTGAAAAGGCCCTCCGAATAGATGGAGTTCTGGAAAACGCCGATCAGATAGCGCGCCGTGAACCGGCCGTTCACCCAGAATCCGCCCTGGATCACCGTCAGGAGCGGCGCGAGGAACAGCAGCGCGAAGAGCCCCGACGCGACGGCGAAAATGATTCTGGAGAGGGAGCGGTTCATGGGGCGCCGGTGTCAACGGCTTCGAGGGCCCGGGCGTAGCCGGCCCGAAAAAAGGCGGTCCAGTCGCGCATGTAGTCGAGCGGGTTCGCCTCGCGTCCGATCCTGGGCGCGGAACGCCAGGTCACCGGCTCCGGCTGGTCGGGCAGCGCCGCGAGCAGGGCGAGCGCACGGCCCTGCCGGTCCGGCCCGCCGTGGGCGAGGATGGCGCGCCACGCGGCCTGCAGTTCCTCCGACGCGTTCAGGCACATCGCGCGGATCAGGTCGCGGTGAATGCCGAAGTGCGCGCCGGTCCACCGGGCCCGGTAGCTGAATGTTTCCGCGATCGCGTAGGGATTGACGGCGGGATCGGCGAGGTCGTCCGCGGCGTGGCGCCGGTGCTCCTCATGGAGCGACTGGATGGCCGGGTTGTCGGACGGGAAAAAGGTGCGCCGGATCGGGATGCGGCGCAGCGTGTACTTGATCGGGCCGCCCGGCGCCCCCGCCCGGTAGGTCCAGATCTTCTGCCCGTCCTCGCCCAGGACGAACTCGATGAACCGCGCCGCCAGGCCGCGGTGCGGCGCGCCCCGGAGCAGGCTGACGGGATCGCAACTGACCCCCGAGCCGCCGGGCGGGGTGGTGTAGCCCATGCGCTCGCGGCCGTCCGGCGCGCGGGTGGACTGGGCCTGGAACCGGCCGTAGAAATCAATCGCCAGCCCGGCGGCCGCGGCGCCCATGCTCACGTCAATCGGCACCTTGCTGGCCGCATCGGTGAAATAGCGCGCGTTCGCCCCGATCCGCTGCACGAGCTGCACGCCCTGGAGCCAGCCCTCCTCGATCGCGCGTTCGTACGCCGCGGGCACGCCGTCGGGCCGCGCGTCCGCGGGCGGGCGGGTCGCCGCATAGAGGGCCTCGATGCGGTTGATCTCCGCGTCCTCGAATCCGGCGCGGCGGAGGGCTTCGCGGCACTGCTGGTGGATGATCAGCTCGAAGGCCTTCGCGATGCTGCCGCTCTTGGTGGGATCGGCGAGTCCGAGGTGGCGGAAGTAGCGGGGATCGGCGAGGTCCTCCCACCGGGACGGCGGCTTTTCGATGCCGAGGTCGCGGAGCCGGTCGTGGTTGTAGCAGATGCCGAAGGTGCTGATCGCGTTCCCGAAATACGTGGCCGTCCGCCAGGTCTCGCCCGCCATGCGCTCGGGCAGCAGGACGGCGCCCGCGGCATCGGCCAGAAGGCCGGCCGGCTCCCGGCCGGCGGGCCAGGGCGGCACCGTGAGCCCCTCGTCGAAGGCCTTCTTGTGGTCGTAGTCGCCCCCTCCGAAAAACAGGTCTATGCCCGCCGAAAATTCAGCGGGGTCATCCACCGCGCGAAAGGCGCGGTAGAGGTCCCGCAGGGTTTCCCATTTCCGGGTCTCCAGCGAGACCCGGCGGGCAAACGCGGCGTCCGACTCGCGCGGCCCGCGCGCCGGCATCGGCGGGTCTTGGAGATTGAAACGGCGATTCACGAGCGCCTCCCCGGCCCCCGCCGGCCACGGGCGCCCGCGCCCGGTCCACCAGGCCCGCGCGGCGGCCGCATAGGAGGCCGTGAGGTAGCGGCTGATTTCCGTCGTGCCCCCGATGGCGCGCCAGTCAATCCGGACCGGCCTGCCGTGTCGCGCCTCGTGCCAGCGCGAGAAGGCGTGGGCGAATTCGAAGCGGATCGCCTCGTTGTGCGGCGAGATGATCACCAGTTCGGGATCGCCCGGCCGCCAGGCGGTCCGCTCCTCGGGCCTTCGCAGCAAGAACGGAAGGGCCACCACAAACGCGGCCAGCAGGAGGATGGATAGATTGCGCTTCATGCCATGATGAACGCTGTGCGCCGCGGAGGGCACGGAGACGCGGACTGGATCGTCCGGGTCCGGATCACTTTGTGCCTCTGTCCCTTTTTCCTCTGTCCCTTCTTCACTGCGTCAACACGACGGCATTGCCCGGCTTGAACCAGATGCCGACCTCCTTGCGTTCGTCGTCATGCGCCAGGATTTTGGGATTGAGCTCGAAGACCTTGAGCACGATGTCGGGCCCCTGGCGGGCCGGCAGGTTCAACAGGTGCTGCGCCATCTCGCCGAGGTAAATGGTGTCGTGCGCGTGGCCGTGGAAGAGATTGGATTCATCGCGGGGCGTGGTGCCCGCGTGGATCACCTCCGGACGCAGCGAGATCGTGACGGCCTGGCCGGGGCGCAGCGGCTCGCGCGGGAGCGCGGTCGAGACGACCGGCCCGATCGCCGTGTCGAGGACGGCCCGGTCGCCCTCCGCGGAGCGGACCTGCGCATCGAGAAAATTTGTTTCACCCATGAAATTCGCGACAAAGCGGTTCGCGGGGCGGCGATAGACGTCCTCGGGCGCGCCGCATTGCTGGATGACGCCCTTGTCGAGGATGGCGATGCGGTCCGCGATGGAGAGCGCCTCCTTCTGGTCGTGCGTGACGTAGATCGCCGTGAGGCCCGCCTGCTTGCAGATGCGGCGGATCTCGGTCCGCATTTCAAGGCGCAGCTTGGCGTCGAGATTGGAAAGCGGTTCGTCCAACAGCAGGCACTGGGGCCGGATGACCAGCGCGCGGGCGAGGGCGACGCGCTGCTGCTGTCCGCCGGAGAGCTGGTTGGGCTTGTAGTGCGCGCGATCGCCCATCTTCACCATCGCGAGCGCGTCGGCGACGCGCTGTTCAATCTCGGGCCGGGCGATCTTCCGGAGTTCCAACCCGAACGCGACATTTTGGGCCACGGTCATGTGCGGCCACAATGCGTAGCTCTGAAACACCATGCCGGTGTCCCGCTGGTCCGGCGGCAGGCGGGTCACATCGCGGTCGCCGATCCGGATCGCGCCTTCGTCGGGGATGTAAAACCCGGCGATCGAGCGGAGGACGGTGGTCTTGCCGCACCCGCTCGGGCCGAGGAGGAAGAACAATTCGCCGGCGCGGATGTCCACCGTGATTCGCTCGACGACCGTGAGATCGCCGAATCGTTTCGTGACCTGGTCAAGCTGGATCGCGACCGCCATGAGACCCCTTCGGATTGCGAAAAGGGTCCTCGCCCCACCCGCGCCGGTCAAGACCGGACACGGGACTAACCAACTTCTAACCGGCGGCCGCGCGCCGCATCCGTTTCTGTTTCAGCATGACCAGCAGCATGGTGAAGCCGCCGATAACGCCGAACCCCGCCATGATCGCGTACCAGAAGGTCCATCCGTATTCGTCCTTGGTCGCGTCCAGCACGCGGCCGGTCAGCATGAGGGAGATGGCGCCGCCGTAGTACTGGAACGAGTCAATGACCCCGGCGGCGAAACCGGCCATTTTCTTGCCGCCGATGTCCATGGGCGCGGCCGCGCCGACAATCGAGTGGGTCGAGTTGGCCGTGAGCGAAATAAGGATGAGGATCGTGCAGCCGGCGAAGATGCCGGCCGGCGTCGGGCCGACCAGTCCCTTGAGCAGAATCACGGCCGCCGTGCCGATGACAAGCGCCTCGAGGAAATAGAGGCTCATCGCGACCGGCGAGCGGTGGCCCTTGAAGAACTTGTCGGATATCCAGCCCGATAACAGCGATCCGAACACCGCGGCCATCGGCATCACCGCCAGGGTCCATGCCACGGCGGGCGGGATGTTCGACTTCATGTCCATGCCCAGCTGCTCCTGGAAATAGAGCACGGCCAGGTGGTCGGAGCTCGACCGGACCGCCCCGGTGCAGGCGTAGGCGGCGGCGTAGAACCAGACCAGCGGGTGGGTGAAGATGGTCCTGAAGGATTCCTTCAGGCTGACGGTGACGCCCGCTGAATTGTCGAGTTCGTCCTCGATCACGCCGGGGTAGCCGGCCTCGTCGGGGGAGGGCCGCGCCACAACCGTCATGAAGATGACCGCCACGAGCGTCACGACGGGCGGCAGGATGAAAAGCCATCGCCAATCGCCGGCCGTGATGACCAGCGTGCCGATGGTCATACCGGCCAGGATCGCGCGGGACAGCTTGGCGCTCATGACCTGCCCGAGCTGGATCATGAAGCCGAATATGCCGGCAAAGGTGCCGCGCTCCGTCCGCCGGAACCATGCGGCGTTGATCTTTACCATGCCCGGCGCGCCGAAGGACTGGAACCAACCGTTGATCAGCCAGATTGCGGAGATTGCGAGAAACGCCGGATCCACGGAGTGGGCCCCGAGGACCGCTGCCGTCGCCGCCAGCGCGCCACCGACAAGCGCCAGGGGCGCCAGTCCCATGAGCAGGTTGGCGGCCATCGCGCCGGCCGCGCCGATCTGCATGGATCGTTTTCCGCCGATCTTGTCGCACAGCAGGCCGTTGACCAGCTGGCCCGTGCCGTAGGTGATGGACCAAATCGCGAGCATGTCGCCGATCTGGGTGGTGGAGAAACCGAACTCCTCCTTCATCCCCGGCGTCGCGAACCGGAAATTGTAGCGGCACATGTAATACGCGCCGTACAGGAGTCCCAGCGAGAGCCAGTTCAACCCCCGCCGCGGCCGGAACCCCCCCGGATACCCGGCCCGCCCCGAAGCGCCCGATGCGGCATCAGTTTGTGACATAACACAATCCTAACAATTTGCCGCGCGGGGGGAACAGAAAAAAGCCCGGACGGTCAGGGCCGCTCGAAAATAGCGGCCTTGTTCCGGAAGTCGAGGGTCACCCGGAACCGGCCCAGCAGGCCGCGCCCGATGCGCGGAAACTCCGCGTCGCCCAGGCCCACGTCGCGCGAGGCCTTGACGTTGACATTCGGGGGAAACACGAGGTCGCCGAGGGCGAGGCGCCGGATGGAGGGACCGGGCGGTTCGCTCATCGCGAGGTCGAAGTCGCCGCCGGTGTCCAGGATCAGGGTCGCGGGCTCGCCGTTGATGGAGCCCTCGATGCCCGGCGCGCCGCGGACATCCACCAGCGGCATCACGGCGATGACAAGGGCTTCGTCCGGCTCGGGCATCGGAGTGGTGGCGCTGAATTGGACCGACCGCCGGGGAAAATCGAACGAAACGAAGCTGAACGCGCGCAGGAACGGCATGCCGAGGACGACCTGCGGCTCGGGGTCCTGGAGCCAGCGGGCGGGCGGGCCCATCGGGCCGGTCGCCATCCGCACATACAGCACGACGTTCTCGACATGGAGCTCGTATAGCTTCAACCGGTGCAGCAGGCCGGCGGTCCCGCCGACCTCGTCGTGGACGTGGCCCGCGGTCGTCTCATACGGGCGGGGCCCCGCGAGCATCACGATATCCAGCGGGAGGGCGGTCCGCGACGCGATCCAATTCTCGCGCGAGGCGGTGTCCAGGAGCGCGGGTATTTCCTTGGCGGAACGCGATGCAAGGGAAATGACGGGGGCGCCGGAATCGGCGCGGTGGACAAACGGCATGTCGGCCATCTGGTCGCTGTGCAGCCGCTGCGCGCCCGCGAAGTGGGGGCCGCGCTCGGTGTTGTAAACCGTCAGCCCGAAGGCTTGCGGCGGGCGGGCCCGGGCCAGAAGGACCTTTTTCTGCTCGGCGTTGAAGGGGATGATGTGTTCGTCGGGGGTGCCGGCGCACCCCGCGAGGAAGAGTCCGGTGAGCAGCAGGAGGTGGCGTTGCATGCGCAGCAGAGTATCCTGTTATGCGCGGGAGGCAAGCGCAGTAAGCGCAGGGAGCGAGTCGCGTCGTCTGTTCCGTTGTTGATGGCGGGGTGGATTTGCGCGTATAACCCGACACCGCGCACATGAAATCATCCACTCCAGGCGCCGGGGAAGTCGCGCTCGGCCGCATCTTGTTCGCGGCTGCGTTGCTGGTGTATGGGCTGACCCTGAGCCCGGGCTTTTTCCCGGGGGTCTCGGCGGCGTTTGTGTCGGCCCACCTCGGCATCCACCCGTTCCCGCCGCTGGTCAACCATGTCTGGGGCTGGCTGATCCACCTGCTCGCGGCGCTGCCGTTCGGCGAGTTGGCCTTCCGGATCCATGGGGTGGGGGCGCTCTGTTCCGCGGTGTCCGTCTGGCTGCTCTTCCGCATCATGCTGATGATCACGCTGCCCCGGACGTTTTCGCTGGGCGTGCCCAAGACGGTGCTGGAGCGGGTCCGCGTCTTCTCCGCGCTCGTGGCCGCGCTGGTCCTCGGGACGGCCACCCCGTTCTGGCTGGTGGCGACCCGGGCGCATCCGCTCGCCTTCGACCTCATGCTGCTGCTGCTGGCCTTCCACCAGCTGTTCCGCTTCCGGGCCAGTGGGAATTTGTCCACGCTCTACCTGTCCGTCCTGATCTACGCCGTGGGCCTCACGGATTTCGCCACGCTTGTCGTCTTTCTCCCGTTGTATGTGCTGCTGGTTCTCCTCTATCTCTATCTGTCGCAGCGCCTCCGTCCGGCGGTGCTGCTCCGCATCGCCGGCCTGGCCCTGCTGGGCCTGACGCCGCAATTCATCGCCGCGCTGCTGTACATGCGCAGCGAGGCCTATGTCTGGCGGGAGTTTTCGCACTACGGGCAGGTGCTCTGGTATATGTGGCGGGACCAGTACCTGCTGGTCCTGCGCAGCCTGCCGCGCGTCGGATGGCTCACGGTCGCGATGGTGAGCTTCGTGCCGTGGGCGGCGGTATATCTGCTCGGCATCGGCCGGAAATCCCCCTCGGCGGGCGCCTGGCTCGGGACGGGGATCCTCTGCGCGCTGTTCGCCGGCCTGGGCGTCGTGGTGCTGGCCGATGTGGTGATCTCGCCCTGGGCCATGACCCGGGAAAATCCGCTGCTGGTCACGCCCTATCTGCTCATCGCGATGTGGGTCGGCGCCATCGCGGGCTATTGGTGCGCGGCCGTGCTGCGGGCGGACACGAAGTTCCTGCGAACAGCGGGCAACGCCCTGGCCTTCCTGATCCTCGCCGGGCTCGTGGCGCTGGGCTTCCGCAACAGCCGGCTGGCCGGCGGACACGCCGGGCACTGGTTCGATGCCTACGCGGGCGAAGTGGTGGATCGGCTCGACGGGCGGACCTGGCTGGTGTCCGGCGGGGCGCTGGACGATCTGATCCTGTTGAAGGCCCGCGAGCGCGGCCTGTCGCTCAAGGCGGTCAATCTGCGCGCCGGCGCCACTCCGGCCTACCGCCGTTATGTGGCGAGCCTGTTCGACGACCTGCGGCTCAAGAGCCTGGCAGCGGTCAATCTGCAGCCCTTGCTGATGGAGTGGTTCGCCGGCAACACCAACGTCGCGTCGGAGGTGGCCGTCGTGGACCTCGCGGACCTGTGGATCGCCGCCCGTCTCGAAACCGAGCCGAACGGCCCGGTCTACCGGGGCCGCGAACCGGAGCGGCGGTCGGATCCCGCGGAACTCATGGCGGCGAATCGCGCCTATTGGAATCGCTTCGCCGAGCCCCTGGCGGCGGTCGCGCTGCCCGACGGACATCCCGCCCAGATCTGGTTCCGGATCCTGCTCGCCCAAGCGGCGAAATCCGCCAACAACACCGGCGTGTGGCTCGAGGACGCGGGCGAGCCGGCCCTGGCCGAAGAGGCGTATCGTGCCGCGGCCCGGCTCGATGCCCACAACATCAGCGCGCTGTTGAACCTGATGACCCTGTGCCAGCGGGACGGCAGGGCGGAGGCCGCCGAAATCGAGGCGCGCGTCGCGGAGATGGTCTCCCTGGAGCGCGTGCGACATTTCCTCTGGTCGCTGTCCTACCACCAGGGCACGATCCGCTCCCCCGAGCTCTACGCCGGCCGCGGTTGGGCATGGGCCCTGTCCGGAAAACCCGCCCTGGCCGCGCAGGACCTCCAGAAGGCCATTGACCTGGGCGGGGACAGCGCGGCGCTGCGCATGGCGCTGGCCGCGTTGGATTCGGACCCGGGCGAGGCGGGAAGCCCCGAGGCCCTGCTGCAACAAAAACTCGAACGCGATCCGAATGATGCCGACGCGCTGATGGGGTTGTACCGCATGGCCGTCCGGCGCGGACAATTCGACGTGGCCCGCCTTCGCCTCGATGCACTGCGCCGCCTCAAGGTCCCCGAGGACACGCTGCGGCTGGAATCCGCCCTGCTCGATCTGCTGACCGGCAAACCCGAGCAGGCCAAGGCCCAGTTGGCGGATGCGGTCCGCAAGCAGCCCGATGATCTGCGCGCGTGGGCGGCCCTCGCCGTGGTTGCCGGCGAGCAGAACGACGCCCAGACCGTGCAGGAATCGCTGGACCGGCTGCAGCAGGCCCAGCGCGCCTCGCCGGCCATCCGCTACATGGCCGCCCTGGTCGCGTTGCGCCAGGGCGACCGCGACGCGGCCCGACGCCAGTTCGAACAGGTCCTCCGCCAGGAGCCGCGCCACGCCCCGGCGCTCGAGGCCGTCGTGCGCCTGCTGATGGCCGAAGGCGACCGGCAGACGGCCGAGACGTACGTGGACCGTCTGATCGCGGCCGATCCCCGGCATCCGTTCGGCAACTACATGCTCGGGGCCTTCCAGGCGATGCGCGGCCAGTACGCGCTGGCCGAGACCTCGTACCGGGTCAGCCTGGGGGCGCGGCGCTCACCCGAGGCGCTGAACGACCTCGCCTACGTCCTCGCGCGCCAGCAGCGCGTGGCCGAGGCGCTCCCGATCATCGAGGAGTGCCTTCGGTTGAGCGATCTCAGCGGCGCCGCCTACAGCACCTACGGCATGATCCTGCTCGCGGATGACCGGCTCGACGAGGCCGAGACCGCCCTGCGGAAGGCGCTGGAGTTTTCCCCGGAAGCGGCCGAGGTGCAGTTGAACCTCGCGCAATTGTACGAGCGGAGGGGACGGATCAGCGAAGCCTTGCGCCTCGCCGAAGCGATCATGTCGCGCTCGTCCGTCCTGCTGCGCGACGACCAGGATGCGCTGCGCGAATTGCTCCGCAGGCTTCGAAACGCGCGGTGAACCCCCGCCAGGTGACCTCGTGAAATGTTTCGCCCCCCTGTTCTTCAAGCCGGTCTACCAGGATTATCTCTGGGGCGGATCCCGTATCCCGGTTTCCTTCGGACGCACGTTGCCGCCGGGCCGATACGCGGAGGCGTGGGAGATCGCCGATCGGACGGAGGGGCAGAGCGTCGTCGAGTCCGGGCCGCTGGCCGGACGCACGCTGCGGGAATTGGCCGGGGCGGACGGCGAGGGTCTCCTCGGCGTCCGCGTGCCCCCGGGCCGGTTCCCCCTGCTCATCAAGTTGATTGATGCCCGTGAGACCCTGAGCGTGCAGGTGCATCCCAACAACGCGAACGCGTACCGGACCGGCGGCGAACCCAAGACGGAAATGTGGTATGTGCTCGAGGCCGCGCCGGACGCCTGCGTGTATGCCGGCCTGCGGGCCGGGGTGACCGAGGCGGCCCTGCGCGCCGCCCTGGCGGACAACACCGTCCAGGACCTGATGGTCCGGCTCCCGGTCCGGCCGCACGACGCCCTGTTCGTGCCGGGCGGCCGCGTCCATGCCATCGGCGCGGGCTGCCTCATCCTCGAATGCCAGCAGAACTCCAACACGACCTACCGTCTCTACGACTGGGGCCGCGCGGGGCCCGACGGGAAGCCGCGCCAATTGCACATCGAGCCCGCGCTGAAGGTCATCAACTGGGATGAACCGCCCCCGGCCCTTGCGGCGCCGATCCGGCGGCAGAACGGGGAGGCCCTGGAACGGTGGGAAATCGCGCGTTGCCCGTTCTTCCGGATGGAACGTTGGACGCTGCGCGGCGCGGCGACCTTGCCCGCCGACCGGGGTTCGTTCCGCGCGCTCTTTGTCGCGGACGGCCGCGTGGGGATCGAGATGTCCGATTTTTCGGCGACCGTCGCGCGCGGCCGTTCGCTGCTGGTTCCCGCCGCCTGCCCCGACCTGCTGCTCCAGCCCGTCGGAGCGGACGCCACCGTGCTGGTGATGGACGTTCCGGAGTAGAGGGATTCCCGCAAGGGAATTGCCCCGGCCGCCGGGTTGCGCACACGGCCCCGCGCAACGGTCTCGCGCGCAGGTCGGGCCGGCGAAGTGGGGGCGCCGCTCACATAGGCCCGCAAAGCGATGCGCCCCTCATGCTCCGCCGCGGGTCGTGCCGACCGTGCGCGTGCCCTCCCGGAGCGACAACCAGTCGCAAAGGACCTGGAGCGACTCGTCGAGGGCAAAATCCGCCCGCTTGGCCGGCGCCTGGCCCTCCGGACCCGGGGTCTCCTCCCCGATGGCCTTGCGCATTTCACGCTCGCTGGTCGCCAGTTGCAGGCGCTGCTCCAGATTGAGCGAGATGGCGGGCGCGCGCTGCCGCTCAGTCATCTGCGCGATCAGATTCGTATAGGTGGCGAATTTCGGCGACTGCTCCAGGCGCGCCTTCGAGCGTTGCCGCAATTCGTCCATGAACAGCGGCAACTCGACGTCGTGGTCGTAGTAGGCGGGCATGACCTGCGACCACGGCAGCGCATGGGGCAGGTGCTCCTCGCCGATTTCCAGGGCCTCCAGCGGGGAGGGGATCACGATGTCCGGCTCGATGCCGCGCAGCTGCGTGGACCCCCCCGCGATGCGATAGAAGCTGGCCGTTGTCACCTTGAGCTGGCCGACGTTCGTGTTGACGGTGCTGAGCGGAAGCAGCGTCTGCACCGTCCCCTTTCCGTGTGTCTTCGAATCGCCGATGATGACGGCGCGATCCCAGTCCTGCAGCGCGCCGGCGAGGATTTCGGACGCCGATGCGCTCAAGCGGTTCACGAGGACGGCCACCGGGCCGGTGAAGAGCACGCGCGGGTCCGGGTCGTTCAATTTGTGCACCCGGGTCTGGTCCCGCACCTGCACCACCGGTCCGCTCTCCATGAACAGACCGGTCATCTGGATCGCGTCGGTCAGCGATCCCCCGCCGTTGTTCCGCAGGTCGAGCACGACCGCTTCAGCCCCTTCGTCGCGCAGCTCCGCGATCAGCCGGGCCACGTCCTTCGCGCTGCTGCGGGCGTCCTTCCCGCTGCCGAGCCCCTTCATGTCCGCGTAGAAGTCGGGCAGCGTGATGACGCCGATCTTGCGGATTGTTCCGCCGGTCAGTTCGATCTGCCGCAGGTCGCGTTTCGCCGCCTGCTCCTCGAGTTTCACCTCGTCCCGGATGAGATCAATGATGGACAAACCGGCGCCGCTGGCGTCTGTGGCCGGTATCACGGTGAGCACCACCTTGCTGCCCTTTTCCCCCCGGATCAGGCGGACGGTGCGGCTCAACGGCCAGTGCAGCACATCGGCGGGTTCGGCGTCGCCCTGGGCCACGGCGATGATCTTGTCGCCGGGCTTGAGCCGCCCGTCGCGCTCCGCGGGGCCGCCCGGGATCAGGCGTTCGACCTTGGCCGCGCCGTCCTCGCTGCTCAGCACCGCGCCGATGCCCTGGAGCGACAGCTTCATCCCGATTTCGAAATCCTCGAGGCCCCAGGGCGAGAGGTAGTCGGAGTGCGGGTCGTACGCGCGCGTGAAGGCGGTCAAAAAACGCTCCGTCACCCAGTTTGCGTCGTTGTCGAGCAGGAGGGTCAGGAAACGATCGTAGTTCTTCCGGATCCGCTCTTCCGGAGTCATCTTCAATTGCGCGGCCAGCGAGGCGTTCGTGGCGGCGGCGGATTCCTCCTCGAACGCCGTGAGGTCCGACGCGCCGGTACGCCGCGCGACGGTGTGGGCGACATACTCATTCTTGATCTTCAACCGCCAAATCTCGTTCCAGGCCTCCTCGTCCGCGGGCCACGGCGCCTTCCGGCGCTTCCACTCGTAGCTCTCGTCCGCCGTGAGGTCGAACCCCTTGTCCAGCAACTCATGGACATGGGCGGCCCGGTTCGCCACGCGCGTCTTGAAAACATTGTAAACGCGAAAGGCGAAAGAGACGTCGCCCGCGCGGAGCTGGTCGTCGAGGTCAAACTGCTGCCGGCTGAACTCATCCAGATCCGACTGCAGGAAAAACACGTGATCGAAGTCGAGCAGATCGAGATAGATGGACAGCGCATTGCTCGACACCCGGTCCGCGAGCGGTTCGCGGCTGAGGTGCCGGAGGGGCAGGTTGAGCGCGAGCAGCTTGGCCGCGCGCCCATGGTGCGCGTCCGGCACGAGGGCCGGCGTTGAGTTCGTTTCCCCGGCGCCCCGGCTGCAGGCGGCGGCCAGCGCGAAGGCCACCATGATCCATCGTGATTTCATAAGGTATGCTTTATCAGACCTTCCCATCCTCCGCGCGTTCATGCGGAAGTCGGCGGCGCGGGGTGGAAGGCATATTCGGCGACTACTTGGCCGCGGACCAGATGCTCCTGGATGATCCGCTCCAGCACCGCCGGCCGGCAGGAGTGGTACCACACGCCGTCGGGATAGACCACCGCGATGGGGCCCTTTTCGCAGATGCGCAGGCAATTGGCCTTCGTGCGTTGCACGCCGCCCGCGCCGGTGAGCCTCAGTTCGTCCAGCCGCTTCTTGAGAAAATTCCACGCCGCGAGCCCGTCCTCCTTCGCGCAGCACTTCGGCTCCGTCTGGTCCGCGCACAAAAAAATGTGCCGCCGGAAGGACGGCAGCCCCAGATCGCGCGCGATATCGGCCGGTTCAGGCATGTGACGGTTTTCCCTGGCGATCCGCAGTGTACCCCACGCCGCCGCCGGTTTCCAGCAAACGCGCGCGCCCGGCGCACTGCGAGGCCGGAGGGGGGGGTGGAAAACGCGTCGCCCCATTCCCTGCTTGATGCCGCTCGTGCGCGCCCGGTAGTGTTTCGCCGGTCGCAACCCATCCGCCAGGAGCACAACATGGCCAGCATTTTCAAGGCATACGACATCCGCGGCATTTACGGCGCGACGCTGAACGAGGACCTCGCGCGCAAGATCGGCCGCGCGTTCGTGACCTTCCTCGGTTGCCGCAACGTCATCGTCGGCCGCGATATGCGCCCGCATTCGGAGCCGCTGTTCGAGGCGCTGGCCGACGGCTTGATGGCGCAGGGCGCCGACGTGACGGACCTCGGGCTCGTCTCCACGCCGATGACGTACTTCGCGAACGGTGCCCTCGGCGCCGAAGCCAGCATCATGCTCACGGCGTCCCACAATCCCGGGGAATGGAACGGCTTCAAATTGTGCCGCGAACAGGCCATCCCGATCAGCGGGGCCACCGGAATCAAGGAAATCGAGGCCCTCGTCCTCGCCGATCGCTACCCGGACGCTTCGCGCCGCGGCGCGCTTTCCCGCCACGCCATCGTCCCGGCCTACGTCGCGCGCATCCGGCAATTCGCCGACCTGCGCCGCCCGCTCCGCGTCGCGATTGACTACAGCAACGGCATGGGCATCGTCGAGGGCGAGGTCCTCCGCGGGCTGAAAAACCTCGAGATTGACCCGCTGTTCGACACGCTTGACGGCACCTTCCCGAATCACGAGGCCAACCCGCTGCACGACGAGACCTGGGAGGCCCTGCGGCGAAAGATGGCCGGCGGCCGCTACGATCTCGGCCTGTACTTCGACGGCGACGCGGACCGCGTCGGATTCATGGACGAGCTGGGGCATGTCGTCACCAGCGATATGGTGACGGCCCTGGTCGCCGAGGTGATGCTGGCCCGCCATCCGGGCGCCGCGATTTTCTACGACCTTCGGTCGAGCTGGGCGGTCAAAGAGGTGATCGAGGAAAACAAGGGGCGCCCGATGATGTCGCGCGTCGGCCACGCGTTCATCAAGCAGCAGATGCGCGAGGCGGATGCCGTGTTCGCGGGGGAGCTCTCGGGCCACTACTATTTCAAGGACAACTATTTCACGGAAAGCTCCGCCCTCGCCGCGCTGTATGTGGCGAACCTCATCAGCCGGGGCGACCGCCCCCTGTCCGAACTGATCAAACCCATACGGCGCTACATCGCGAGCGGCGAAATCAACTCCGAGGTGCACGACACCCGGGCCGTGCTCGATCGCCTGCGCGAGCGGTATGCGGGGCGGGGGCGGGTGATTGCGCTGGACGGCCTCTCTGTCGAATTCGGCGACTGGTGGTTCAATGTCCGCGCATCGAACACGGAACCCCTCATCCGCCTCAACCTCGAAGCCAGATCCCGGTCCGACATGGAGCGGCGGCGCGACGAACTGCTCGCCCTGATCCGCGCGTGAAGGCCGCCCAGCCCTTGTCCGGCGATCCGTCCCGCGCGCCCGCGGCGCGGCCCGTGCGCCGGTGGAAGGCGCGCGTGCTGCGCCACCGCGCGGTGTCTCCGACAGCCTATGAACTGACCCTGTCGCGCGACGGCCTGGCCTTCACCGCCGGCCAATTGCTCACCATTCACGGGCGGGACGTCACAGAGGACCGGAACTATACGATCGCCAGCGGGGAGCGGGATCCCGTTCTCCAGATCCTCTTCCGGCTGATCCCCTCCGGCGTCCTGTCGCCCCGGCTGGCCGGGTTGACGGAGGGCGCCGAACTCGAGGTCTCGGCGCCGTGCGGCGAGTTCGTCCTGCGCGATCCGGCGCGGCCCATCGTCTTTGTCGCGACCGGCACCGGGATCGCGCCCTGCCGCTCGTACCTTCGCACGCATCCCGGTCTCAACCTCACGCTGTTGCACGGGGTCCGGACGGCGGAGGACCTGTTCTACCGGGAGGAATTTTTCGGGCACTCCTATGTGCCCTGCCTCAGCGCCGACACGCGCGCCGGCTTCCACGGCCGCGTCACCGACTATGCGCGGGCGCACGCGTTCCCGCCCGACGCGCATTTCTACCTGTGCGGCGCGAACGAAATGTTCTATGAGATGCGCGACTTGTTGTGCGCGCGCGGGCACGGGCCCGAAGCCCTGTTCACGGAGGCGTATTACTATCGCCATGAAGCGTAGCGGCCTTGGGGCGCTTGCGGCGGCCGCCCTGCTGGCGGGTTGCGGTCCTCCGCGCCCGCTCGGCCTGGAGTTCACCGCGGGGAACGCGACGGGGCGCGTCACGCTCGACCGGGTCCATGCCGGGCAATTGTCCGCGGCCGCGGCCGACGCCCGCCGGCAGTGCGGCGCGGCATGGGCGATTTTCGACGAGTCGAACCCCAGGAGCGAGATCAGCCGGATCAACGGGATGGCCGGCGCCTATCGCCTGAAGATCTCGCACAATGCCTTCCGCGCGCTGGACCTGGCCCACTACTACAGCCAGTTGAGCGGGGGGGCGTTCGACATCACGACGGGCCCGCTGCGCCAGGCGTGGGGTCTGGACGGATCCGGCGTGGAGGCGACGCCGGAAGACGAGGAACTCACCTTCCTGCGCGAACTGACCGGCCCGCAACTGCTCCAGCTTTCCGAACAGCGGGACGTGTCCATTCTTTCGCCGGGCGCCCGCATCGCCGTGGGCGATCTCGTCTTCGCCTACGGGGTGGATCTCGCCGCGGTGGATCTGCGCCAGCGCAACCTGGCGCCCGCCCTGGTGGAGTGGGAAGACTACGCCCGCGCGCTCCCCGGCGGGGACGGCGGTCCGCCGCGCGTGCGCCGGATACAGGACCCCACGGCGGAGGGGGCGTTTCTCGGCGAGCTGGACCTCGCCCCCGACGCCGCCTTCGCATCGGTCCGGTTGTGGGAGCGCGCCGCGCAGATCGGGACGCAAAAAATTCCCGGCGTGATCAATCCGTTGACCGGCCGGCCGGCCGGCGGAACGCTCCTGGTGGCGGTTCGCGGGCCGACCTGCATACAGGCGCATGCCCTCGCCATGGCGCTGCTGGCGCAGGGACTCGACGCCGGCGCGCGCCTGCTGGAGGCCTTCGGTGAATTCGACGCCCTCGTTGTCCCCGATCGCCGCCCGATCGAAATCTGGGCGACCCCCGGCATGGCCCGGCATTTCACGCCGCGCGCCGACCTCGCCGACCGCCTCCAGATGCTCGAACGCCCCCCCGCGCCGGACGGCGGCGCGGCGCCGGCGCACGAAGCGCCGCAAGAACCCTAGCAGCTATCCCATAACCCATTTTCGCGCTGGTGCGAGCGTCGCGCCCGCCGGGTCAGGCGCGCCGACGACGGCGATGCCCCAGCGCATCGTCGAGGAGGCGCAACACCGCCCGGCGGGATGCGCCGCCGCATCCCCGCAGCGGGACCGGGCTGTTTTGCCGCCCGGCTGCGTTGGGAGCGCGGGCACGCCTCCCGCGCAACCGCCTTGCCAACCGGCAAAACAGCTCCGGCCTGCATCGAAAAGCGGTTATGGGATAGCCTCTAGTCCGTCGCCCGGTCCGCGGCCGCGTTGAGCGACGCCACCGTCGCGTGCCCCTCATACAGCGCCTTCCCCACGATCGCGCCCACCAGGTTCGGGCGCGCGAGACCGCGCAGCGCCAGGATGTCCGCCGCGGAGGAGACCCCGCCCGAGGCGATGACATCGCAATGAACGGCCGTGCAGATTTCGTCAACCGACAGTGTATTCGTGCCCTTCAGCATGCCGTCCGTGGCGGTGTCCGTGCAGATCAGCGTCCGGACCCCCAGCGCCTCCGCCTCCTGCGCCAGGTCCACCGCCCGCACGTCGGTGGTTTCGGTCCAGCCCTTGATCTGCACGCGGCCGCCGCGCGCATCAATCCCCACCGCGATCCGCGGGCCATGCCGCCCGATGAGGGCGCGGACCTGCTCCGGTTCCGCCCACGCGCGCGTGCCGATCACGGCACGGTGCGCGCCGGCCTCGAGCAGGCGCGCCACATCCTCGTCGGTGCGCAGGCCGCCGCCCACCTGTACCGGCACGGCCACGGACCGGAGAATCCGGATCACCAGTTCGTGCTGCACCGAGCGCCCGGCGAACGCGCCATCCAGATCCACGACATGCAGGATGGCGGCGCCCTGCGCGACCCAGTGTTTTGCCATGGCCACGGGGTCGTGCCCGTACACGGTGGCCTGGTCCGCGCGCCCCTGCAGCAGGCGCACGCAATGGCCGCCTTTGAGGTCAATGGCCGGATAGATCGTGAACGCGCTCATCGCGGCGCCGTCCGCTCGTACGCCCAGTCGGCGAAGTTCTGCAGCAGCATCAGGCCGACCCGCTGGCTTTTCTCGGGATGGAACTGGATCGCCATCACATTGTCGCGCCAGAGCACGGAGGCGAACGGCCCGCCATAGTCGGTCACGCCCGCCGCCTCGGGCCCCGCCGCGTCCGCGCGGAAGGAATGGACAAAATAGAAATAGGCGCCGTCGGGAACCCCCGCGAAGAGCGGGCACTCGGGGCGCGCCTTCCGCACGCTGTTCCACCCGATCTGCGGAATCTTCAGCCCCGGCGGCCCCTCGAAGCGGCGGACGCGCCCGCTGAAAATACCCAGGCCCGGGACATCGGGCGATTCCTCGCTGCCTTCATACAGGGCCTGGAGGCCGACGCAGATGCCGAGGAACGGGCGGCCGGAGGCGATCCATTTCCTGACCGGCACCTCGAAGCCGTGCGCCCGCAGTTTCCGCAGGCAGTCGCCGAAGGCGCCGACGCCCGGCAGGACCATGGCCTGGATGCCGGCCAGTTCCGACGGTTTCGTCACGACGCGCGCGGACAGCTCCAGGAAGCGGAACGCATTGGCCACGCTGCCGAGGTTGCCCGCTTCGTAATCCAGTATGCCGATCATGGGAAATGGGGGTGGGGGAAAAGTTCCAACGTCTGTAAAAACTTTTTAAAAAAGTTCCAACCTCTGTAAAAACTGTTCACGGGAGGGCGGGTCCGCGTCCGCTCAGAGCCTGCCCTTGCTGGACGGCACGCCCTTCACCCGGGGGTTGCGCGCGGCGGCCGCGAGGAGGGCCTTGGCGACGCCTTTGAACACGCTTTCGAGGGCGTGGTGCGGCTCCTGCCCGTAGAGGTGCGCGATGTGGAGGTTCATCCGGCCCTGCGTCACGAAGCCGCGGAAGAATTCCTCCATCAAGTCCACGTCGAAATCCCGGATCTTGCGTTTTTTGGTGGCGAGCGAATAGACGAGGTACGGGCGCCCGCCGAGATCCAGCGCGACCCGGCAGAGGGCCTCGTCCATCGGGACGAGGCTCCAGCCATAGCGGTTGATGCCCGCGCGGTCGCCGAGGGCCTGGTTGAGCGCCTCGCCCAGCGCGAGGCCCACGTCCTCGACCGTGTGGTGGTAATCAACGGCGAGGTCGCCCCTGGCCTTCACGGTCAGGTCCAGCAACGCGTGCTTGGCCAGCAGGTCGAGCATATGGTCGAGGAAGGCGATCCCGGTCCTGTTCTTGTAGGTCCCGTCGCCGTCGAGGTTCAGGTGGATGGCGATGTCGGTCTCCCTCGTCGTGCGGATGATTCTGGCCGTGCGTTTTTTCATATCCGCGCTAGAATACCGCACGCCGTGATTCCGCCAAGCCCGAAGGATGGGGATCTGAAAACGCAGGGCGGTCGCGGCGCCTCTCGCGATGAAAACCGAAATCGAGCGCAAATTCCTGGTTCGCCGCGATACGTGGCGCGGGGCCGCGGTTTCGGCCCGCCGTTTCCGGCAGGGGTATCTGTGCCTGGATCCGGGCCGGACGGTGCGCGTGCGGCTCGCGGGGGACGAGGCCTGGCTGACGATCAAGGGGATGGGCGCCGGCGCGGCGCGGCCCGAATACGAGTATCCCATTCCCCCGGCCGATGCCGGCGCGCTGCTGGATGCGCTCTGCCTGCCGGGTCAGATTGACAAGACGCGGCATTGCATTCCCCACGGCGGCCTCGTGTTCGAAGTGGATGTGTTCCACGGCGCGAATGAAGGCCTGGTGCTCGCGGAGGTGGAACTGCCCGCGACGGACACCGTCGTCGAGCAGCCCGACTGGCTGGGCGATGAAGTGACCGGCGACCCGCGCTTCTTCAACGCCTACCTCGCGCGGCATCCGTTCCCGTCGTGGCCCGCTTAGACCGGCCGCCCCGGCGGGCGCCGGGGTGTTTCCCGGGACGGCGCCGGGTTTTCCCGAACCGGTTGCGCGGTCCGTTTGCGCGGTTGCAACCGGGCCGGTCACGGGATAACGTGCGCCTGGTATGAGTCCGTCCACGAGATTGTCGGGGCGCGCGGTGGGGTGGGGAACCCTTTTCCTCCTGATCGCCGGCAACATACTGCTCGGCGCGCGCCTCTATTCCCAGGAGCCCGACGCGGCGCAGCCGGACGATCCCTACCAGCAGATGGCCCTGTTCACCCGCGTGATCGAGCAGGTGCGCCAGCATTACGTGGAGACCAACAGCCTGTCCTACGAGAGCCTCGTGTACGGGGCCCTGCGCGGCATGTTGCAGGAGCTCGATCCGCACAGCCAGTTTCTCGATGCCGACATGTACAAGGATATGAAGGACGATACGTCCGGCCAGTTCGGCGGACTTGGCATTGTGATCAGCATGAAGGACGGCGACCTGATCATCATCGCGCCGATGGAAGACACGCCCGGCTTCCGGGCCGGCCTGCTCGCGGGCGATCGCATCGTGGAAATTGACGGCAAATCAACGGACGGCATGAGCATGCAGGAAGCCGTGAAGCAGCTCCGGGGGGATCCGGGCACGCGGGTGACCTTGCGCATCCTCCGCTCGCCGGCCTCCGAGTTTCTCACCTTCGACATCGAGCGCGCGAATATCGAAGTCGCCACGGTCAAGGACGCGCGGGTCATGGAGGACGGAATCGCCTACGTGCGCGTCACCCAGTTCAGCGAACCGACGGCCGACGCGCTTCAGAAAGAACTCGACCGGCTGAAAGCGGAAGGCATGCGCGCGCTGATCGTGGACCTGCGGAATAATCCCGGCGGCCTCCTCAGCTCGGCGGTGGATGTCTCGCAGAAGTTCCTCGATCGCAACCAGGTCGTCGTTTCGACGCAGGGCCGGGACCCGGGCCAGAACATCAGCTACCGATCGAGGGGGCGCGCGCGCTATGGCGGATTCCCGATGGCGGTCCTCGTCAACGGGGGGAGCGCGAGCGCATCCGAGATCGTCGCGGGGGCCCTGCAGGACCATCGCCGCGCCATCCTCGTGGGTGAAAAGACCTTCGGGAAGGGATCCGTCCAGAGCGTGCTGCCGATGGATGAGGGCACCGCGATCCGCCTGACCACGGCAAAATATTACACGCCGTCGAAGCGGGTGATCCACGACCACGGGATCGAGCCCGACATCGTCGTCCCGATGGCGCCGGAGGTCCTGCGCAACCTCATGAACCAGCGGATCCAGCCGGCCACGAACGCGGCGCCCGCCGGAACGCCCTCGCACGAGGTCGAGGATGTCCAGCTCGATCGGGCGCTGAATGTCCTGAAAGGCATCCTCAAGTTCAGCCGGGTGGATTCGGGCGGCCGGCTCGCGGCCGTCGCGCCCTGAGGAGCGGCGGCGCGGCCGGTCGCTTCCCATGATTGTCCTGGGCATCGAAACATCCTGCGACGAAACGGCCGTCGCCCTGGCGGACGATTCCGGGCGGGTCCTGACCGACGTGGTTTATTCCCAGATCGCCGCCCACCATCCGTATGGCGGCGTGGTGCCGGAGGTCGCGGCGCGCGCGCATGTGGAGGTGCTGCCCGATCTGGCGCGGCGCGCGGTCGAGGATGCGGGGATCGGGTGGGGTCAAATCGGCGCCGTAGCGGCCACCCGGGGCCCGGGTTTGGCCACTTCATTGACCGTCGGCCTGCAGGCGGCCAAGGCGCTTGCGCTCCGATTGGGCGTGCCGCTTCTCGGGGTCCATCATCTGGAAGCCCACCTGTTTTCCATCCTGATGGGCGAGGGCGTTTCGGGGCGCCGCGATGTGTTGCCCGCGCTCGTCCTGCTGGTGTCGGGGGGGCACACGGCGTTGGTCCGGTTCGAGGGACCGGGGCGGCACCGGCTCCTGGGCCGCACCGTGGACGATGCCGCGGGCGAGGCGCTGGACAAGGGCGCCAAGCTGCTCGGCCTGGGTTATCCCGGCGGGCCCGCGCTGGAAGCGGCCGCCATCGGGGGAAATCCGGAGTCCGTCCGATTGCCCCGGGGCGACATCCGCAATGAGCGGCGCGACATTCAGGTCTGTGCGCCCGAGCTCTGTTTCAGCTTCAGCGGGCTGAAGACGGCCCTGCTGTACCACCTGAAATCACACCCGGTCGAGGCCGGTTCCCGCGCCTTCGCGGACCTGGCCGCCAGCTATCAAGCCGCCGTCCTTGACACACTGATCCGGCAGACGGGCAGGGCGCTTGATGCCGGTGTTTACCAATCCATAGGTTGCGCGGGGGGCGTCGCGCGGAATCGCGCCCTGCGGGAGCAATTGGCGGCGCTGGCCGGCGCGCGCGGATTGCCCCTGTGCGTCGCCCGGCCCGAATACTGCACGGACAACGCGGCCATGATCGCGGCCCTGGGCGCGGCCCTCCTGGCCGGAGGCGCGCCCCCCACGCCACTCGACGCGGACATTGACCCCAATTGGGCCCTGGCCTGACGAACGCAGGCGCATCGTGATTCGCCCGGGGAATCGGGTGGACGCCGCGGCCGGTGGACGATTTTTTACGACGGCCCGAGAGGCCATACATTTCGGAATTGAACCGGCTTTGCGGAGACGCCATGCTGACCGGCGTGTTTCAACCAACGGGTCGCGGGCTTCGGGATGGGCCCCGCACCCCGGACTAACCGCGGATGGACAACATGAATTCGAGAGAGCGAACGCTGGCGGTGATCGAAGGGAAGTTGCCGGACCGCGTCCCGGTGTGCCTTCACAATTTCATGATGGCGACGCCCGAGGCGGGCGCCCGGATGGAGGATTATCTGCGGGATCCCGAAACGGCGGCGCGGGTCCACCTGGAGGCGCAGGCCCGCTACGGATATGACTGCATCCTGATTGATTTGGACACCACCATGCTGGCCGAGGCCATGGGCGCCGAGGTGGACTGCACGCCCGGGGAGCCGGGTCATGTCAAGACCCCCGCCATCACGTCCCTGGACGAGGCCGCGGGATTGCCCCGGATTGATCCCCGCCGGGCGGGTCGGATCCCGGTGCTGCTGGAGGCCGTCCGCATCATGCGGCGGGAAGTGGGCGACAAGGTGGCGATCCGGGGCAACTGCGACCAGATGGCGTTCTCCCTCGCTTCCCTCCTGCGCGGGATGCAGGACTTCATGATGGACCTGGTGACCGAGCCCGACCATCCCGGCCTGCAGGCCCTGCTCCAGATCAGTTTCGAGAATCACCTGGCCGTGCACCGTGCGGTGATCGAGGCCGGCGCCGACTTCACCTCCCTGGGAGACAGCCCCTGCGGACCGGACATGGTTTCCCCGGCCCTGTTCCGCCAATTCGCCCGCCCGTGGCACGAGCGCCTGCTGGCGGATCTCGCGCGGGATGGCATCTACACAGTGATCCATATCTGCGGAAACACCACGGCCATCCTCGATGACCTGGCCGGCTACGGGCGCTGCGGCTTCGACCTGGACTACAAAACCGACGCGGCGCGCGCCAAACGCGGGCCCGGGGCATCGCATGTGCTCTGCGGCAATCTGGATCCTTCCTCCGTCGTGGGCCGCGGAACCGTCGAGCAGGTTGAAAAGGCGACGCGCGCCTTGTTCGAGACGTGGAAACCCGGCGGCAGGTTCATCCTCAACGCCGGTTGCGCGATCCCGGCGGGGACCCCGCCGGCCAACATCGAGGCGATGATGACCTGCGCCCGGGAGTTGGGCCGCTATGCGAATTGACGCGCGGTGCGGCTGACCTGAATCCCGATGCCGCGCCCGCTCCGCGCTGCGCCGCGCGGCCCCATCCGCGGCGTTGGAAATTCCGCGCGATCCGCTACACTGGGGCCGATGAGTCCCCCGCGTGAGATGGTGTGCCCCGCGTGCGGAAAGGAGTCCCTTCTCCTGCGCGAACCGCGCTACGAGGGTTTCGCGAAGGTCGGCGAACATCTCCGCTGCGCCTCGTGCGGCCATGCCTTCGCGTCCGAGACCGATGTGCCGTACAAGGCCCGGGCCGGGGTCACGGTGTTTTCCGATGAAGATCGGCCGCGGGCCCCCGAACTCTTCGCCGAGGGCGAGAACGCGCGGCTCTGCCGTCACTGTGCGCAGTACGTCGTGAACCCGTTCGTCCAGTGGTGCGGCCGCCACCGGAAGGAGGTCGAGGCCACCGACACCTGCCCGGACTTCGCGCCCAAACCGGCGGAAAAGAAGGCCGCGCCATGACCGGCGCGGCGGCCAGATTTCTTCAAGGACTCGCCCGCTATGGCACGGGCTGCGCGCGCGCCAACCAACTGGGGTTCCGCGCGCTCGGCCTGGTCTATTTCATCGCGTTCGCCTCCTGCGCCGCCCAGATGGACGGGCTGGTGGGCGCGAACGGGATTTTGCCGTTTGCCGACTGGCTGCGCGCGATCCGGCCCCAGGTGGCGCAGGCGGGCTATCACCACGTCCCGACCCTGCTCTGGCTGTGGCCGTCGGATACCGCGCTGCATGCGTGTCTCTGGGCGGGCATGCTGGTGGCCGTCCTGCTGGTGGCGGGGTTTGCCCCGCCGCTGACCGCGTTTCTCCTCTGGCTGTTCTACCTGTCGGCCACCGTGGCCGGCCAGATCTTCTGGTCGTACCAGTGGGACAGCCTGCTGTTGGAGTCCGGCCTGCTCGCGGTGGTGGCCGCGCCCTGGCGGTGGCGCATGCGGTGGCGCGCGCCGGACGAGCCCCCTCGGATCGCCGTGTTCCTCTTCCATGCGCTGGTCTTCAAGCTGATGTTCCTTTCCGGATGGGCCAAGCTGGCGAGCGGCGATCCGGCGTGGAGGAACCTGACGGCGTTGGTTTATCACTATGGGACGCAGCCGCTCCCGATCTGGACGTCCTGGTATGCCGCCCAACTTCCGGTCTGGGTCCAGCGTTTCTGTTGCTTCGTGATGTTCGGCATCGAACTGGCCTTGCCGTTTGCGATCTGGCTGGGGCGCCGCTGGCGCGCAACCGCCGCGTCGGGCTTCGTGCTGCTGATGGCGCTGGTCGCCGCCACGGGCAACTTTGCGTTCTTCAACCTGTTGACCGCCGTCCTGTGCATCTGGCTGGTCCCGGATGCCTCCTGGAACGCCGCGGCGGGATTCCTCCTGCGCATCATGCCCTCCGCGATCCGCGCTCGGATCTCCCCCGCCAGCCCCGCCCCGCGCGCGGCGACGCGTTCCGCGCGCGTGTTCGCGGGCGCGATCGGGACCGCGCTTGCGCTGGGTACGGCGCTGGTTTTCACCGGCGCGCTGCGGGCGCCGGTCCCCTGGCCGGCCGCGGCCGTGCGCTGGAAGGACGCCATCGCCCCCTTGCGCAGCGTCAACGACTACGGGCTGTTTGCCGTGATGACAACATCCCGGCCCGAACTGATCATTGAGGGCTCATGGGACGGCGAACGATGGTTCGAATATGAATTCCGATGGAAGCCCGGCGATACATCGGTGCGGCCCCGCCTTGTCGCCCCGCACCAGCCGCGGCTCGATTGGCAATTGTGGTTCGCCGCGCTCGGTGAACCGCGGGGGCATCCCTGGCTGCAGAACCTGGCGTATCGCCTGATGCAAAACGAACCCGCCGTGCTCGACCTGCTGGCCTACAATCCCTTCGAACAGACGGCGCCCCGCTACGTCCGCGTGGCGCGTTACCAGTACCGCTTCGCGTCGCGCCGCGAACGCGAGGAGGAATTCCGCTGGTGGACCCGCGCGTACAAGGGCCTGTATCTTCCGCCCACGGAAATGAGGAGGTCGCCATGATCGGGGACTTTCGGCGCGACGCGGCCTGTGCGACCATGATCCTGATCGCCGTGGCGGGGTTCGCGCCGGGGTGCGGGCGAACGGCCGATCCGCACGCCGCATGGCGCGAAGTGGCGACGCAGGTTTCGACCCGGCCGGCCCACCAACTGAACCAAGCCGGACCGGCCCTCTCCGTCTCCAATCTGCTGGCCCGGGGCGACCACGGATGGGGCCTCCTTCCGGACAACGCGGGCGCCGTGATCGTGCATTCCGGCCTCGTCTATCGTGTCGCGGACGACGGATCGGCCTCGCCGTCCCCGCCCGATGCAGCGGTCTCGTTTGCCCAGGTGACCTGGTTCGCGCCGGATGCCGTCCTCGATGTGATGGATCTGGATCCGCGGTTGTTCCAGAACATGATGCGGTGGAAGCAACCCGATGTCGGATGGATTAAGGCGCTGCGGATCACCGGCCATTTCGCGACCCTGGAGCTGCGCGCGCCCGCGGCGGCCGCTGTCCGGGGCGCGGAGGGGGAGGCGCGGACGTTGGATCGCGCGAACGGTGTGGTGCTGGGCTTCCAGATGCCCGCCGTGGCGGGCGGCGTGGCGCCGCCGGGCTATACCCTGTTCTATCTGTCGCACGACAGGTCAACCGGCGGGGTGGTGGGGAAGTTCACCCTGCGCGCGGGCCGTATCGAAATTGACGACACGCCCGCCCTGCACATCGAATTGCCGGCCCTCCAGCCGTAGCGGAGCGGCATTCAACCGACCAGCGTATCGCCCATCGCGATCGTCACGAGATCCGACATGTCGCGGAACGAAAAAGGTTTCTGGAGGAGAAAGACCTTCCGTTGCTGGAGGACCCGCTTCAAGTCCGGGTGCTCGGCGCTGAATCCGCTGATCAGGATGACCGGGACGCGGAGGGATTTCTGGCGGAGCCAGTTGATGAGTTCCACGCCATCCAGATCCGGCATGCTGAAGTCATAGATGACCAGATCGGGCGCGCCGGCATCTTTCTTGTCCAGCAGCGCCTGGAGCTCGACGCCGCTGGAGGCCTCCCGGACCGTGTGCCCATCCGCGCTCAAGACCCGCTGGCACATTTCGCGCACGACCGGATCGTCGTCGGCGACGCAGATGTGGCTCGGGGCCAGGCGGCGGCGCACGTTCTTGGAAGTCTTCCGCGGCGCATCGGAGAAAATGGGAAACACGATGCGGACCGGCGACTCATTCCGCTGCGCGCCCTCCTGGACTTCCGCGATGACCTGCGGGATGCCGTTCTCCGTGACGTTCCGCGTCACAAGGCGGAGCGCCGCGTCGCCGGCCGCGCTTTCCAACGCGTGCCGGAGCAGGTTGGCCGCCAGGGTATGAACGGTGCCCGGCGCGGCGGGCACATGGTCCGACTCCGCCGCGAGGTCCAGCGTGACGGAAACCGCCCGCGGCAGCTCCGCCTGGAGGAGGGCGAGCGCATTCCGGAGCCCGTCGTGCAGCGAACAGGAGGTCTCATCCTCGCGCTGCGATCCCGCGAGGACCAGGATTTCCTCGGTGAGCCGGCGTCCCTTCTGGGCGGCCTCGGAAATCCGGTTCAGCGCGGCTGCGGCTTCTGTGGACAGCTCCGATTTGGCCAGGACAAGCGAGGAATAGCCGAGGATGACGGAAAGCAGATTGCTGAACTGGTGCGCCGCGCCCTCGGCCACCGCGCCGAGATTGGCCAGCGTCTCCGCCGATTCGCCGCCCTGGCCAAGCAGGGCGGCCTTCAGTTGGGCTTCCAGCGCCGCGGCGACGGCGTCGCGCAGTCGCTGGTGGAGCTGGATGAAAGACGCCAGCGCCTCGCCGCCGCGGACAGGAACGGTGCGCGCGGCGGCTTCGACTGTTTTCCGGGCGATGCCGCCCTGGAAGGCGAGTTCCTGCAGCTCGCGGTCGGCGAACGGAGTCTCCCGGAACTTGCCGCTGCGGACAATATGGACGAGGTGGCCCCGGACCTTGACGGGGCCAAGCCACTCGATCAGGCCGTACGGACCCCGGTGCAACTGGTCATCGCCCGAGTCGGCGAGCCGATGCAGCGCCTCAATTTCCGACGCGAGGAACGGCTGGCGGGTCTCCGCGGATTTGAGGAGCACCTCGTGGATCAGTTGTTCGCCCTCCTCAAAGAGACCGCGTTCATTCCACATCGCGCAGGATTGGAGAAGCTGCCGCGCACCGGCGACGTCGAGCCGCTTCAACAGCGGCGGCGCATCGGCCCGCATGACCGTGTCGGGCAGCTGGAGTTTGCGCAACAGGTCGCGGTGTTGCGCTTGGAGATCGCTCGCGTGAGATGTGGCCATGTATGGAATTCCGCTTTCTCGTTTCCGCTAACCGTACCCCCTGCCGCGCGCCGCGTTTATTTCCGGGCCCATGCCCCGCTAGGGCGCCCGGATAGTTCCGGCCGCCGATTTCTCCAGCGCGACCCGCTGGGCGACAAGGTATTCAAGGTATTTCCGGCGATATTCAGCTTCCACGCGAAGGCGCGTGTTTCGGTCGAGCGATTCGACCGCAAGGGTCCGTGATTCGTTTGTCGCGATCTGCACGACCACGCCGCCATCGGAAAGACGCTGGAATACGCCCCGGTTGATCAGGCCATTCGTCAGGCGCAGCTCCACGGCGTTTCCGGTCTCGAACATCGGGGCGCGCCTGTCCAGCTCTTCCGCCAGGCGCTGCAGATGCGAAGCCGCGACGGCGTCCCAATCAATCGGGGGCGCGGCCGGTTCGGCCGGCGGTTCCATGCCGGATTCGTCCGAGGTCGGCGATGCGGCCGACGGGGCCGTTTCGCCGGACTCGGGCTGGGGCGACTCCGGTACGATCGCCTCCTGCGCGGTCGGGGCGGACGTCGGCGCTGACACGGGCGCGGGCGTCGGCGCGGGCGCCGAGGGTTGCGCGGGTGGCGCGGAGGTTGAGTCGGAGGATCGAAGGAAGACGGCGGCCAGCGCGGCCACGATCACAAGGACCAATCCGGCGAGCACGAGCGGCGATGGCTTCTTCCGGCCGACGTCGTCACCCGGCGCCTTGCCGCTGCGTTTGTCATACCCGCATTGCAGGCAGATCACCGCATCCGCCGCCATGGCGCTGCCGCAATTCGGACAGGGTGCCCCGGGGGAATCGGCTTCCTCGTTCGTGAACTGGAGGTTGGAACTCATGCCTGTGCCCCGGTCATGTGAACGATCGTAGCCGGGGCGGGGGGCCATCTCAAGCCTCCTGTCGTGTCGCGTCGCTGCGCGCTAGGGGGCGGGCGCCGGCCCCGGTCCGGCCAATTCCGCGCGGAGCGGGGCGATTCGCTCCGCCAGCTCCGGATAGGCGCGAATGAAGGTGTCACAACAGGCCGCGGCCTCATCCACGCGACCCTGATGGCGCAGCGCCAGGGCCAGGTTGATCCAGGCCTCGGGCCAGTTCGGCCGGATGGCGACCGCTGTCCGGAGTTGCTTCTCCGCGGAAACGGGATCGCCTTCTTCGATGAACCAGATGCCGAGGTTGTGATGCGCGACTTCGTACATCGGGTTGATGGCGAGTGCACGGTCAAGCGCCTCGCGCGCCGCGTCGCGCCGGCCGAGCAGTTTGCGCGTGATCCCAAGGTTGACCCAGGCCTGCGCGGAGGGTTTCACCGCCGTGGCCCGCAGGATCAGGCGCTCGGCCTCGCGCAGTCGGCCCGCGCGCGCCGCGTTGCCGCCGAGTGTGAAGAGCGCGTCCACATAGCGGGGCTTTATTTCCAGCGCGCGGCGGGATTACGCCGCCCCGGTCGCCAGCGCG
>CAYMCD010000015.1:0-41547 GCA_964388845.1 uncultured Verrucomicrobiota bacterium | reverse complement strand
TCCGCGCCGCGGAGGTCCGCGCTGCTGAGGTACGCGCCGCGGAGGTCCGCGCCGCTGAGGTCCGCGCTGCTGAGGTACGCGCCGCGGAGGTCCGCGCCGCGGAGGTCCGCGCCGAGGAGGTCCGCGTCGGCTTTAACCGCCACTTTGACAGCCAGCCCGAGTTTCAATCCTTCGCTGGCATCCGCAGCGCAATCAATCTCGGCAGTAAAAATGACCGAGCAGGCAAGTCGGTTCTTGATGTCAAAGCGCATTTAATTTCCCCCTGTTGATGGTGACCACTTGGCGATCGGTCGCGTGGCTGTGCGCTGTGGCTCGGCCTTGGCAAATCCGCGCGACTGGATCTTCGCCCGGCTCGTCTTGATCCCGAGATGCTTCTGGCGCACGCGGGCCACCTTGGCCTTGAGCTTCACGTCGAGCGCCGTCTTGTTCTTGTGGCAGGGCACGTCGCAAAGCGGCTGCAAATTTCGTTCTCTGTTCTCGCCACCCATGACCAGCGGAATGATATGGTCGCATTCCCAATGCCCAGCTCGCAGCTCGCGCGAACACTTCGGGCAATGGTTCTTGTACTTCGCAGATACGCGGTCCTTTACCCGGTCAGGGACCGGGGTGTCCGGGGTGCGGCCAATCCACTCGTTCACGCTGCGGCTCATGCGGCCTCCCGCTGCGGGAGCTCGCCAGGCTCGACGCCAAGCATCCGCGCAATCACTTCCATGATCTTGGTCTTGCTGTCCTGAAACTCCTTTGCGCCCATGGCGCGCTTGCTCTGGCTCTTTGCCGTGAACCGGGTGACGGTCGCGCCGTTGGTGACGACGACGGCAAATTCATCAATCGGCCGGATGAAGGCAGCAACGCGGATGGCCTCCGCCTTGGAGGCGCAGGTGATGGTGTGGCTGTCACTGTAGCCGGCGCGGATCAGCGCCCATTTCCGCAGGTGCTCGGCCGTCGGGAAACGCTCGGCCAAATCTTCCGGCAGCGACATCCAGGCTTCGCGCAGCCATGCGAACTCGTGCTTGTGGGTCGCGTCCGATCGCTGGCTGACCGGGGCCATGATGTAGCGCTCGCCGACCGTATAGAAGGCGTCGGCGCGCTTTGGCTGCAGCGGGATCATGGACTCGCCATCCCAACGGAAGGCACAGGGCGGGGCTGTGTCGCTCATGCGCGCCTCCCGAGATCGTATTCGCGGACGGCCTTCTGGACGGCATCGAAGCAAAAGGGCACGCCGTTGCGGCGTACCATGCGCCGGGCCACCTCCCGCCAGTTCCGCCAGACCCGGTACAGCCGCAGGGCTTCCATGATGTCGATCCGTTCTCGCATTATTCGCAGGCCCGGCAAGTCACGCGGTTGAGCTGGTACACGGGGCACCGGAAAGACTGGCCGCACTTGACGCAGACCTTCCGAACTCCAATGATGTGCGGGTCGTTGATCGCCATCAGGCGGCTTCCTTGTCGCCGTAAAGCGTGTTGAGCTCTGACAGTTTCACCGCCATTTCCAGCAGGAACGATGCGATCTCGGCCTCGATCTCCTTGATGCGCTTGTCGTCGCGGGCCATGCGCTTGACGAACAGGCGCATGTGTTCCGGCATCCGCGGATCGTAGGAGACAAAATCGCAGTAGGCCCGGCCGGTGCAGGCCAGTTGAAATTGAATCTGCGCTTCGTATTTGCCGGGGACCGATTTGCCGAGCAGGGTTTCCAGGTGGGTAGCCGTATTCGGGCACTTGATCTCGACCAGCCCATCCGAGCCGAGCAGGCCGTCGGGGCTGCAACCGGCCTGCTCGATCTTCGGATGGGGGACGAAGGCGACCTGTTCGACAGCGACGCCTTGGTAGAATTCATATGCGGAGCGGGCTTCCGGCTCGGTCTCGGTGCCGTGCTGCATGGCCGCGTTGGTGTAGGATTCGGCAACGGTGCCGGTCAGGCGCTCGGCGATCAACTGCGCCATGTAGTTGGCGCGGGAGGCCGAGTAGCCGGATTTGGTCTTGGCGATCACGTCGGCGACGCGGGAGGCCGTTACCTTGCCGAGCCGCAATTGCTTCCAAGCATCGCTGCCCTGAATGATTTCTTCGGTCATGCCGCCACCTCAAGAGACTTGAGGTGCAGGTAGACGCGGCGGCAGGCGGTCAGATCGACCATCGCATCGTGCGCGCCGTCCAGTTCCTCATTGAAGAAATGCTTGACGCATTCTTCCAGCTTTGGCGGTTTGGGCTTGTCGAATCCGGCCGCACGCATCTTTTCCGTGGGAGGCAACTTGATGATGGGCGATGCCGCTTCCATCGTACAGAACAGCGGCTTGCGGAGCGGCATCGTTCGGCCGTAGTGGCGCGCAATGGCGACCTCTAAAACGCCCTTGTCGAATTTGATATTGTGAGCGCAGACCACATCGGAACGCTGATACAGGTAAGTAAAGGCAGACAGAGCAAACTCTGCCGATACTCCGAACTGAACGGCCTTCTCGTTCGTGATGCCATGAACGGAGGACGCGCGCTCAGGAATTGTTACGATGTTCCCATCGCTGCTACGTGGGTCAACGATGAAGCAAAACCCGGCAACCGGGGAGCCATCGTCCTGACATAGCTGCGCCGCAAGTTGCACGATGTAGGGCTGCGCCTCGTGGTCTGGCGGAAGCCGATCATCCAGAAAGCCGGTCGTTTCCGTGTCAAAAAACAGGATCATTTCGCACTCCGCTTCTTGTTGAGGGCAATCCTGGCGCGCTCGTAGTCCTTTGAAGGGAGATCGGCGAAGCCACTGATCTTGAAGTATTCGCAGAAAGTCCGCATGGCATCGCTGACCGCCAAGCCCTTTTCCTCAGCGATGGTTTCGCAGAGAAGTTTCAGTTCTTCGGCTTGGGCCGGGCTGATCCTCTCGCCGCTGCCAGCGGCGTTGCCGTCGTCATCTTCGCCGATCGCGATGTTGAAGATCATCTTGAGCAGGTATCGCTGACCATACGTCGCGGCCGATCCGGCGGCGTGCGTCTTGGTCATCACGTCGCCACCCTTGGCTCCCTTGCCATCGGCGGGCATGTCGAAATGATACTTGCGCGTATGGCGACCGCGCGTCACATAGCAGACAATGCGGACATGCTCGGACTTCGGGCTGTCCTCGGTGTCGAAAGACAAGGCCAATCCTTCCGCCGAATAGAAAGGGCGAATTGCCTTGTCCAAGGCGAAATAGCTGGCGTACTTGCTCTTGGTCTGAGGATTATTTGCGTCTGCCGCGACGGCGCGCATCTTGGCTTGCACCGCTGCCATCGCCTGATTAAATTCTTCCTCGGCCTGCTCCTGTCGAACCGTGCGGGCCATTTCCATGAGGCCCCGCATCTTCTCCATGTCTACGGCGGGATCGCGTGCCGCGCGTTCGATCATGTTAATGAATGCGGCGGTTTCGGACTGGACTGGCAGCGCGCTTACCGGCCCCTGCGGCTCCATCTTGGCAACTTGGTTCATTTGCTACTCTCCTCAGCTTTAGCTCTCTGCCTTTTGGCTTGGCCGTTAGGTCGCTTCTCTCGAACGGGTGTTTCGATTGCTAGAATTGGGTCCCAACCCTTGCGAATTCTTCGTTCAATTGCTGCGTAGCTGGTCCCAGCAAGTTCGACAGCTTGGGTCAGGGTCATTTGTTGGCCGCAGTAGACGACTACTCGACAAGAACTTCGATTGTTGTATTGCTCTTGCGGCGTCGCCCATCGGCAATTGTCTGGCTCGTAATTGCCGTCGTTGTCCCTTCGATCAAGACTGTGAGCAGCAGACGGGCGCGGCCCCATGTCGGCAAAGAATTTCTCAAAGCTGGATGACCAGCGCTCGCACACTGAAATTCCACGACCACCATAACGATGATATTCTGGACGCCTCGGGTTTTGGCATCGCGCTCGCATGGTTCGCCAAATCACATATTCAGATGTCTTTGTTCTTCCGTGCGTGGTTGCAAACTGGCTGCGGTTTTCGCGCAGAAAACATCCGCAAGACCGAACGGAGCCTGAACGCAGGTTGCTGGCCGATACCAAATGCGAATTTCCACAATCGCAACGGCAAATCCACCTAGCTCCCTTTGGGCTGGAGGTGGCGCGCTCAATCACAACCAACCGACCAAAGCGCTCACCTATTCTATCAACGATCCGCATCGCGCATCTTCTCTTCGAGATCATCAAGCCGTTTTGCGTAAGCCAACATTTCCTCGTTAGCCTCGATGGGCGAGAAGCCAGCGCTGCGCTGCAGTTGATAGAAGCTGGCGAGTCGTTCAGTGCGATCGATCATGGCGCGGCGCATGGTGGGGGCGTCGATCATTTCCCATCCTTCATGTAGCCGCGAATATGCGCGAGATTGACCATGCAGCGAACGATTTCGCGCGTTTCATCGAGCAGTTTTTCGCCCTTGCGGGTTGTTTCCCAATGCTGCTGCGCCTGTGCGAGCGTGAAATATCGGCAACCAGCCTTCACCATCGGCTCGCTGTCGTCCTTCAGCTTTTGCAGGAAGAACGGATAGCCGTCGCTGCGCGTTGCGCCCTGAATGATCCATTGACCAGCGAGATTGGCACGCGCGAGATCGGCACCCGCGAGATAGGCATCCGCGAGATTGGCATCCGTGAGATTGGCATCCGTGAGATTGGCACCCGCGAGATAGGCACCCGCGAGATAGGCACGCGCGAGATTGGCACGCGCGAGATAGGCACCCGCGAGATTGGCACCCGCGAGATAGGCACCCGCGAGATTGGCACCCGCGAGATAGGCACGCGCGAGATCGGCACCCGCGAGATTGGCATCCGCGAGATTGGCATCCGCGAGATTGGCATCCGTGAGATTGGCACGCGCGAGATAGGCACCCGCGAGATAGGCACCCGCGAGATAGGCACCCGCGAGATTGGCACCCGCGAGATTGGCACCCGCGAGATTGGCACGCGCGAGATAGGCACGCGCGAGATCGGCACCCGCGAGATAGGCACGCGCTTTGATGGCCCATTTCACAGCAAGACCGATTTTGACCGAAGTCGATTCATCGTCTTTGCAGTCGATCTCTGCGGTAAACTGGACGGCCCCGGTGAAGCGGTTATAGATGTTGAATTGCATCTCATGCCTCCTGCATCAGTTCGTGCAGGGCTTCTTCCAGCACTTCGATGGTCACGTCGTCAGCGCGCCCGTCGTGAACGTGGTGGATGAAGGAAATGGTTTCGTGGTTGTACTCGCCGGACTTGATGCGGGAGATCACCTCGCGGCGGGTTATCTCGGGATCTACAATCGCCTCGCGGCCCCGGCGCCCGTAGTCGATGCAGCAGACGAAATAATTCATGGCGTGCCCCTCACTTGAATTTCATGGCTTGGCGCTGCTGCTCGATCAGCGGGAGCGGTCCGCCGCCGCCGTGGAAGTCCTCGCAGTAGCGTTCGTATGCGGCCTCGGCGGCGTTATCAGCGCACGAGTGACACCACACTTCGTCCGTCGCTTCGACGTAGGCGGCCTCGCCGTTCAGCTTGCAGCCGCACTTTTCGCAGTGCCCTACGCTGATCATGGCGCGGACTTCTTCGCGATGAAGGCCATCAAGCCCTCGATCTGACGGCGGACTTGATCGTCGCTGACCTTGGGAGAAGCGGCAGGCGTAACGAGATCGACGTACTTGAAAAGTGGGTGGCTCTGGATTTGCCAAAGAGCCCCGATGAGGTCTTGCCGAACTGCGCTGAGTGCCATGTGCCGCTCCCCTGATCTGATAACGGCATATCACCACAGGTGATAAGGGGATGCAACCCGAAAAATCACTTTAGGTGATAATTCGTCGCTGCGCTGCACAAATTAAATTGAAGGGTATGCCGTCACGGTGATAAAATCACTTGCGGTGATTATCACCATAGGTTATACAACGTGGCATGGCGAGAAATGAAAAGACCCATCCCCTTTATCACTGGCGCATGGAGCACGGCCGCCGCTCGCTGCAATCGCTGGCCGACGAAGTAGGCTGCACCCAATCTCATCTGTCCGAGATTGAGAATTGGAATAACGAGCCGTCGCTCGATCTGGCCGCGCGACTGCATCGCGCCACTGGCATTCCGATGACATCGTTCATCAAGCAGGCGGAGGCGGCTCAATGAGCCGCGCTGCCGCCCATCTCCATCAGCGTGATTTCCCAGGGCGAATTGCTGCGCGGTCTTCGCCAACGTCAGGATACAGGATGCCGGAAACACCACGGCATTGCCGACCGGGATCAATTGGCCGCCCTTTTCCACGCAGTTGTAGATCCTCAGGCACCCGCCGCCCGCATCCTCGATCTTGTTGCAGGTCGCGAAGACGTCTGGAACGCAAAGGGTATCGAGTTCTCCCATGATTTTTCCCCCGTACTTTGTTGGGGCCATGCCGCCGCACAGCACGGGGTTGAGCAAACCACAAACACGCCCCGCGGGAAACTAAATTGTGACGCCACCGTGAAATTACTGAGGCGGCTATGACGCACCGGAACTTCGGTCTCACAAATCAATCCTCCCTGCCTGAAAATCACTCCTCTCAGGCACACTTGCCCCGCGTCGAGTATGGGGCCTTTTCATCATCGGATCACTAAGCGAGAGTAAGCCCGCCGGCATCACTCAACGCGGGCAATGGAGCAGGGGAATGTCACTAGCCGAACATGATCGGCCTGAATTTGTCGGCGCTGCACTGCGCCGCAAGCGCATGGTCTGGACCGAGGCCAAGGACGCGCGGCTGAGGGAACTGTGCGAGCAGGGCGTTGCCTATGACCTAATGGCAACCGACCTTAGCATTGGGTTCGAGGAAAGCATCGGCCGCGAGAGCGTTAAGGACCGGGTATGGAAGCTGCGGCTGCGTCGCACGCCGCGGTCGGCCTGGACCCCGGAAATCGACGCGGATATGTTGCATCTGGCGGCGACCGGGACGTCGTATAGCGAAGCGGCGCTGGTCCTCAATGCCAAATACGGGACCGCGTTCACCAGGAACGCGCTGATCGGCCGCGCGTCAAGGCTCGGCGTATTCACTCCGCGCCCCAAACGCACCCCGGAAGAACGAGAAGCCCGCCGTCGCGCCAGCGAAGCGCGCCACAATCAAAAGCGCAGAAAAGAGCGCCAGGCGCTGGGGGCAAAACCAAGGCGCGTTACCCCGAGGCCCGAGCGTGAAATCACCGTGCTCCGCCGCGCCGGGATTGATCCTCTGCACATTTCACTGTTCGACCTGACCAGCAAAACGTGTCGCTGGCCCTACGGAGAGGGGCCTTACACGTTTTGCGGCCATCATCCATCCGAAGGGTCGCAGTATTGCGCGCCGCACTTTCATCTGAGCCTGAGGCCCGCGTCATGAAATCAACTATGCTTATCCGGTTGGCACACACACCCACTACATCTAGGAGCGCGCCGTAATGTGGAAACCTGACGTTTGCGTTCACCACTTTCCCTGCGATGACGGGTTCGCGTCCGCGTGGATCGCGCACAAGCGCTGGCCCGATCTCGTCATGGCGCCGACGAATTACGGCCAAATGTTTCCGGACGTGGATTTTCGGGGCAAGAACGTCCTGATCGCTGACTTTTCCTACAAGCCGGACGCAATTTCCGAATTGATGATGAGCTACGGCGCGCGGTCCATCGTCATGCTGGACCACCACAAGACGGCGCAAGCCGACTTGAAAGACTTCACGGTCGAGATGTGCGGGACCGCGAAGTTTGTTGCTGGCGACATGGAGGGCATGTTCCGTGACTTCGCGGAGCTTAACCGCCCGGCCGTTGCCGCGCGCTTCGATATGGAGCGTTCTGGCGCCTCTCTGACCTGGGAATTCTGTTTCCCGGACGAGACAATGCCGGATTTCATCCGATTTATCGAAGATCGTGACCTTTGGCGCTTCCGGCTCAGGAATACGCGCCCGTTCTCCCTGTACCTGCGGGCAACGCCCATGACGTTTGAGGCGTGGGATGAGGTGGCGCGCGAGTGGACTCATGAGCCCGAAAACGTCATGGCGAAAGCCTATGCGATTGAGCGCTTCTACGATCAAAAAATCGCCGAGATGGTGCCAACCGCAACGCTGAGGGCGATTGGCAAGTGGAAAGACGTGCCGGTTGCACACGCGCCCTACGCCTTTGCCAGCGATCTTGCTCACGAAATGCTCAAAGCTCACCCCGGCGCGCCGTTCGCCGCCGTGGTGGTGGACGCCTACGGCGGCCGTACCTATTCGCTGCGCTCGGAAGATACCCGGCAGGACGTGAGCGAAGTCGCCAAGACGTTCGGTGGCGGCGGTCATCGCAACGCTGCAGGCTTTCGGGTCCCGATATGAGCAACACAAGGGGTAGTGGGTCATGGGCAACTGTGTGTCTCAACCGGATAAGCATGAAATCAACGTCACGTCGGTGGACCGACGAGGAATGGGCTCGCGCCGAGCGACTTCTTGGCGAGGGTTACGCCATCAAGACCGTTGCAACCATGCTTGGCCGCACCGTCAGGGAAGTATGCAGCAAAAAGCAATGGATGCAGATGTCGGAGGACAAGCGGCAGCTCAAGGCATTGCAGAAGCAGCGAAGACGAGCCGAGTTGAAAGAGGGCGTCACGATCAACCGCGCCGAGGCCAAGATTTACGTTCCCGAAGATGCGGTGGTCGACCGCAACGCGCGGGTGGCTGCCGACCGGAGCCTAACTGCGTTTGTTTTCGGAGACCCGCCGCCAGGCTGGTCGGCACTAGACCGGAGGACCGCATGAGCCTCCGAGAAATCTTCTGGCAGGCCAATCGGATGAACTACTGCGAGCGCCTTCTGTATTTGAGGACGCATAGGGATAAGTACCGGCCCCGCTCTGTCGTGTACGGCGAGCTGCAAGCGGAAATTGTGCGGGTTCAGTTGAAAAGATTACAGGCTGAGAACAGGGAAGCGCGGAGCGCGAATGGGTAGGGCGGTTGTTTTGCGGCATTCCTTCAGCAACCCCTATTGGTGGGGCTGGCATCGCTATCTGTGGGCCATCGGCAGGCAGAAGGGGACGATGCTGTGACGTGGCCGTTCGGAGATTTGAAGCGCGGCCACTATGGCGCGATCCTCGCTGATCCACCGTGGCATTTCGAGGTCTATTCCCTTGATAGGACCGGCCGATGTCGGCATCCGTCGATGCACTACGACACGATGCCGATTGAAGAGATTTATGCGCTGCCGGTGGAGGAATTAGCAGCGCCCGATTGCGTGCTGTTCGTGTGGGTGATCTGGCCCATGCTCGAACAAGGACTGCAGTCCATTGAGCGCTGGGGCTTCAGGTACAAGACTTGTGGCTTCGCTTGGATGAAGGCGAACGGCCGACAGATCGAACTCTTCGACGACGAAATCACGCCGGACATGCTGACCGGATATTGGACGCGCGCGAACTCGGAGGTCTGCCTTCTCGCCACGCGCGGCAAACCCAAGCGCCTGAACGCCGACGTTCGGCAGGGCATCATCGCCCCGCGCCGCGAGCACAGCCGCAAGCCAGACGGCATCCATGAGCGCATCGAGCGCCTAGTCGCCGGCCCATACGTCGAGCTATTCGCCCGCCAGCGCCGTCCTAATTGGGACGCATGGGGCAACCAGACCGACAAGTTCAAGGAGGCCGTGTGAAAACAGTTTTCCGCATCACCAAGCCTCCACCCTCGACCAACAACCTGTTCGTTAACGGAACGCGCGGCCGCTTCCGCTCGCAGAAATATGACGAATGGCTGCAATGGGCACAAATCGACTACCTGCGCCAGCGGCCAAAGCCAATTGCCGGGCCGGTCAATCTCACCATCGAGGTACAGGAACCCAAACGGAAATCCGATCTGGATAACAGATCCAAGGCCCCGATTGATTTCCTGGTCAAGGCCGGCGTGATCGAGGCCGACGACCAAACGATAGTGAGGAAACTCAATCTCGCGTGGTCGGACGAGGTAGAAGGCTGTCGAATCACGATTGAGAGCATTTTTAGTTCTGTTGCGTCTGTTGCGTCGAGTGCGTCATCACCAACCGACGGGCAGGCAAATGACAGAAACACAAATAGGCCACAACGGGCAACTGAAGTCGATCGTTGAGCGGATCGAAAACCTTGACGATCAGATCAAGGAATTGCGGTCAGACCAGAAGGATATTTTCGCCGAGGCCAAGGGCAACGGCTACTGCACTAAGACGCTCCGCAAGGTGATTGCGTTGCGCAAGCAAGATCCTCAGGCGCGTCAAGAGCAGGAAACCATCCTAGAAACTTACATGCAAGCTTTGGGGATGCTTTGATGGGCTGCGTTTACATCATGACAGAGGGGACAGCAACTCGGCCGATCAAAGTCGGAGTAGCAAACAATCCGCTTGGCCGGCTGAGCGAGCTGCAAACCGGAAACCCCAGAAAGCTTCGACTTGCTCGGTCCTGGAATACGTGGACGCGCGATCATGCTTTCCGCCTTGAAAGAGCGATCTTGGAGCAGTTCGCAAACAGCCGGCTCAGGGGAGAGTGGTTGGATACGACAGAGCAAGAGGTTGCGGACTTCATAGTTGCTACAGACGACGAAGATGTCTCATGAGCAAGAAATGGGATTTATGGATGCCCCTGAACGTCGGCGACTATCTGGCCGACACTGGACATCTGAGCACCACCCAGCACGGGGCATATTTGCTCCTGCTGATGCACTATTGGCGCAAGCGGGAACTGCCAGACGACGACAAGCAATTAGCAGCAATTGCTAAGCTTCCGCTTCGCATTTGGTTTGATGTGAAGCCAACCCTGCAAGCGTTCTTTTATGACGGTTGGCGGCATAAGCGCGTCGAGGCCGAGTTGCAGCGGCGGCTAGAGGTTTCCGAGAAGCGAGCAATTGCTGGGGCAAAAGGTGGCTCAAGAACGCAGATGAAGCACGTCATCAATGAAGCAAATGCTTCTTTTTGCTCAAGCATGACACATACACAAAGAAATATAACTACTACTGCCCGTGTTGAGAGAGGGCCGGCCGAGGGGAGTATGCCGAAAGGTCTCGGCGAGATAATTCGCGCCAAGGGGTGGGCGACATGATCCGCGACCCCTCAGACGGCAGTGTCCGTGAAAAGCCGGTGCTCGACACGGCAACGACGGGGCTTGCTGTCACGAAAGAACAGAAAAGCGAGTTGGTCCGCCTGGAATCGTCGCGTGCGTGGTTGAAAGAATATCAATCGAGGAAGGCATCACCATGACCGCACCGCGCCGCAAGGCCAAGCCGTACAATCCTGCCAAAAGCACAGCACACGATCGGCAGGCCAAGGATCTGCTTGAAAACGCCCGTGTGACGGCCGTCGAGATCGACGACCCCTATGAGCGCGGGGCAAAAATTATCGCACTACGGTCCACCCGTGATGATCCTTTGGCCGACATGCTGGCGAGGGGATTTATTACGGAATGCGAGTTTGCCACGGGAAGGCATTGGCAGCGCGCCTACGAAAATGCAGAGATCGGCGCGATCCAGGGCACAGACCCGACCAAGGAAGCGGTTGACGGCGGGCGAATGCGGGAGGTGCTGACCGACCGGCAATTGGCCGCGAATAAGGAGCTGAAAGCCGCGCGGGAAACGCTCGGGCAGGCCGGAAACTGGATCATTGTCAGCGTGCTCGGCACCCGCAAAACCTTGGAGACGCTGGCTTGGGAATGGCGCAAGGCCAGGCCGGGTGATGCGTCCTATCGGTACGTGACGCGGCGGTTTCATGAATGTCTGGGCGATCTGGCCGAGTTGTTCGGGTATGCGATGCGGGAGCTGAAGCGATGAGCGAGATGATCGAACGGGTGGCTAGGGCATATCCAGCGCCGTCGTCCGACAGACGCGCCGGCCTTCCCTGTGCCAACAGACAGCTTAGAGAAGGCGATCATGAAGCGACCGAGAAAACCTCAATGAAAAAGTCAGATTGCCCGAATTGCGGATCACGCCTTCAGTGGAAGGCGTCTGCCGACAGCGATGATCGCATCAATTACAAATGGCAATATTGCGAGAAGGCCGGTTGCGGATGGGACGAGCGCGGCAAGCCCGGTGACGCGGGTTGCAGCCGGGCGGTGATAGAGCCATGGAGAGACCAATGACAAACCTACCTCTCATATCCTCGCTGGCCTGCGCGCAGGCCTCCCTAATCGCCGCTGGCGCTGGTTCGTGCGGCTGCGGGACCAAGACGCCTGATGCCACCTATCATCTCGCTCACTGCCGGTATCTCAAGATACTGTCGGCCATTGACGAGATCGAGGCAGTAACGCAAGCGCTGACAAAGACATCGCCGCCCGTCGCCTACATGACCAAGGCGGGACTAGAAAACTGGATGAAGGGCGATAGTCCGGAAAACCACGTACTTCTTCGGACAGATGGTGATTTACGTGTCGCACTCTACGCCGCTCCTTGCAGGAGCGACGCATGAAAAAACCCAAGCCTCCGAAAGCTCTGGATGCGATCACGGACCTGGTTCTGGCCTATCGCCCAAAGCCCAAATCGAAGCCAGCGAAGCGCCGGAAACGCCGCGCGGCCAAGGCGAGGAAAGAAAATGAGGCTTAGCTGTGGAAAAGGGAGTCAAGTATATAGTTCCCATTTCGATCTGTACAAGATCGCTCGCGCCGCCATCGAAGCTATGCGGCATGCTTATCCGGTTGCCACACACACCTACTAGGGCTAGATGACGCGCACAGAACACTTAGCGGACGGCGTGACCCTACATCTAGGGGATTGTCGCGAGATTCTGCCTACGCTGCCGCGCGCCGATGCCGTGGTGACGGACCCGGCCTATGGCGTGAATGCCGCGCGCGAGCGCAACAGCCAGCAATGGGGATGGCGCGACTACGGCGAGGATGGCTGGGACAAAGAGCGGACGCCTCCCGAGGTCGTGGCGTTGGCCGTCAAGGCCGGTAGGCACGCCGTCGTCTGGGGCGGAAATTACTTCACGGACGCCCTTCCCCCGTCCAGCAAATGGCTGATTTGGGACAAGGGACAAACGGATTTCTCTCTCGCTGATGTCGAGCTTGCGTGGTGTTCCTTCGATGGCGCGGCGCGCCGGTTGATGTACCCGCGTTCCCTTGCCCTGCAGGACGGCAAGGAACACCCCACGCAAAAGCCTATCGCGGTCATGAAGTGGTGCATTGAGCGCATCCCTGAGCCCGCGCGCACGATCCTGGACCCGTTTATGGGCAGTGGCACAACGGGCGTTGCCGCTGTCGAAATGGGCCGTCTTTTCACGGGCATAGAGCGGGTCGAATCCTACTTTGACATTGCGCGCCGCCGGATCGACGCGGCGCTGGCGCGCCCGGATTTGTTCATCGAAAAACCCGCGCGCGCGGCGCGCACCGAACGGCCGGTCGGGCTGTTCGACACTACAGGTAGTTAGCCATGGAGACACAAGATGTGGGGTCATTTTTCGACTGTGTGTGGCAACCGGATAAGCATGCTATGCGGGAGCCGACAGATGAGATGTTGCGGGCCTCATTCAGGGCAAACACCGATCCGGAAATCAAGCTTCATAAGCAGCGCTGGCAAGCCATGATTGATGAAGCATTGGGAGGGCCTTGACATGATTTCAGCAGTTTGCTACTCAAACGCCATCGTTCCGATTTGCGCCCGCCGGGAGAATATCTCTTGGCGGGTTTTTTGTTATGCGGGAGCCCTCGGTAGGCTGCGGCCCATCGAGAAAAGCCAACCAATGCCCTGCGATGTTCTAGACACCAACGCAGCAAGATTGGAAGGCAAGCAGGTAATGCTGCGGCCCCCGGTCCCATCCCCAATCCGGGCGGCCCGGCCTTCCGATCACGCCGCACAAATCCCCTCCCGCACCCTGTTGCGAGCGCGTTGATCTGGCTGCGGTCGCCCGGAGCTTCTCATGCGATACATCGTCTGCACGCTGATCGAGATCGACGGCCACATGCCGGACATGACGGATCAGGAAGCGGTTGACGCCCTGTTGATGAAATCGCTACTCGGCCCGAACGCAATCAAAAGCGCCTGGATTTGCCCGGTCATCGAGGACTTGTCCGAAATATATCCGAACGTAAGCAACGCGGTTAACTGACATGAGTGCACAGGTTATCCAATTCCGCGACTATCAGAACCCGAAGGATCTGGAGCGCCTGCGCCATCAACAGCAGCTCGAACAAATGGCCTGCAAGGCCATGAACGCTGCACTCAACCCGTTCCCGCCGCCTGAGTTCGTCAAAGACGAGAAGGAACCAGCTTAAATCCCATGGCCGAACGAGGTCGCAAGCCCGGTTTTCGGATGTCTGATGAGCACCGGACTAAAATCGCAAACTCGCAAATTCTTAAATGCTTAATTGAGCACGTCCAGGGCGATCGCGAGATGAGCGCCACGCAAGTCTCTGCCGGGCTTGGGCTTTTGCGGAAAGTCATGCCTGACTTGGCAACAACTACCATTCAGGGCGATCAAAATGGCGGCCCTGTCGTGATAACGTGGCAGAAGCCCGCAGAGTCGTAATCCCCTACACGCCTCGGCCGCAATTCGAGGCGTACCACGACCGCACCGAACGCTTCGCGAAGATTGTTGCCCATCGGCGCTTTGGCAAAACCGTCGGCTGCATCAATGATATGATACGGGCTGCGCTGTGCAACCCGAGGCAATACCCGCCGCCGCGCTATGCCTACGTCGCGCCGACCTACACGCAGGCCAAGGACGTTGCCTGGTCGTATCTGAAACACTATTCGCAGCCGATCCCCGGCATCAAGACCAGCGAATCGGAGCTATGGGTTGAGTATCCTAACGGTGCTCGAATTCGTCTTTACGGTGCTGATAACTACGATCGCATGCGCGGTCTATATCACGACGGCGTTACTATTGATGAACCTGCGCAGATGGACCCTAGGGCTTGGCCCGAGGTCATTCGACCGACTCTATCTGACTATGCTGGCTGGGGCACCTTTATTGGCACTCCTGCTGGTCGGGACTGGTTTTATAAGATTGACCTGAACGAGGACGGCACGCCGGCCTCGGACTTCTTTCGGCTGACGCTCAAAGCCTCGGAAACCGGGCTGATCCAGGAAGCCGAGCTGCAAAGCCTCAAGTCAGGCTTGACCGACGAGCAGTTCGCACAGGAGTTCGAGTGCTCATTTGAAGCCGCCGTGGTCGGCGCGTACTACGGCAAGCTGATGATGGCGGCCGAAGGCGAGAAGCGCATCACAGGGGTGCCGTATGAGCCCACGGCCAAGGTCTACACGGCTTGGGACTTGGGCATTGCAGACGCAACGGCCATCTGGTTCGCGCAAGTGGTGGGCCGCGAGATCCATCTGATCGACTATTACGAGGCGACGGGCGCGGACCTCGGGCATTATGTCCGGGAGATCGACCGGCGCAATTATATCTACGCCGGCCACATCGTCCCGCACGACGCGCAGGCTAAAGAGCTGGGCACCGGAAAGTCGCGGCTCGAGGTGCTGGAAAGCCTTGGGCTCCGCAATCTAGTGGTCGCACCCATGCACAGGGTCGAGGACGGCATCAACGCTGTCAGGACGATCATCCCGCGTTGCTGGTTCGACGCCAAGAAATGCAGCCGCGGCATCGACGCGCTGAAGCTATACCGGGCCGAGTACGACGACAAACTGCAAACGCTTAAACCCCGGCCGGTCCATGATTGGGCCTCACACGGGGCCGACAGTTTTCGCTATCTGGCGCTATCGCTGGACCTGCAAGCCTCAAGGGTTACGAACATGCCAAAGCGCAAAATGGGCGGATATATCGTTTAATGGCTAAAATGAGCGAGACCGATCTGCTCGGCATTGTCGATGCCTGGGTGACGGACGCGCAGGACTTCGACACGACCGATCTTGCGATGGACCGCTCGCGCGCGATCGACTTCTACGAGGGCAGGGTTGACTTCCTGTCCGAGCCGGACAAATCGAGCGTGGTGTCGCATGATGTGGCGGACACGGTTAACGGCATCCTGCCCGGCCTGCTGCGGGTGTTCCTCGCCTCGGACAAGATCGTGATCTACGAGCCGCGGCAGCGTGAGGACGAGGAAGGCTCCAAGCAGGCGACGGACTGCATCAATTATATCTTCATGAACGAGTGTGACGGCTACCGGGTGTTGCACAGCGCGTTCCATGACGGGCTTTTGGTCCGTAACGGCATCATCAAACATTGGTGGGATAAGGCCAAGGAATACAAGGTGGAGACCCTAACCGGGCTGACCGAGGAGGAACGCCAGGCCATCGAGTTTGACGATCTGGTCGAGGAAATTCTTGAGGAGCGCGAGTATCTGGTCGGTCCGGACGGGGCGGAGATTGGCGACAAGGACGAATATGCTCGCGCCTAACCCCGCCGCTGCGTTGCAGCAGCCAATGATGCCGCAACAGCCCGCCGAAATGGCGGGTTTTTCTTTGCCTGCCATGATGCCGCCTCCGGGGCCGGAAAAGCGGTACGACGTAAAGATCAAGCGTTGCACCAGCCGGAACGGCAAGCTCCGCGCCAAGGTCGTGCCGCGGGAAGACTTCCTGATGGATCGCATGGCAACCGTGCTGGACGAAAATGTCCGGTTCTGCGGCCAGCGCATCATCACCAAGACACGCTCCGAACTCAAGCTGATCTATCCCGACAAGGTGGAGATCATCGACGAGCTGCCGGCTTATTCGCCTGGAACGGACAAGGGGCTGGAAAAGTCAGCCCGACATGACCGCTTCAATTCTCGGGATGTGACGACCTCGGACAAGTCAACCGAGCTGATCGAGTATTTTGAGACCTATCCGCTTATCGACTACGACGGCGACGGCATTGCCGAGCGGCGTCAGGTGGTGGTGGCGCGCGGGGCCGACAAGCGGCATCTGCTGTCGAACATCGAATGGGGCGGCGACATCCCGTTCACCGACATTGTGCCCGATCCCATGCCCCACCGCTGGGAAGGCCGGTCGGTCTTTGACGAGACCTACGATATTCAGCGCGTCAAGACCGTGCTGCTGCGGCAAACGCTCGATAACCTGTATCAGGTCAACAACCCGATGCAGGCGGTCGATCGCAACCGGGTCGATAACCCGGACGCGGTTATCAACCGGCAGTTAGGGGCGACGGTCTGGACGAATGGCCCGCCCGGCGACGTGATGGCACCTTCCGTGGTGCCGTTCGTCGCAAAGGATAGCTTCCCCGTCCTCGACTATATGGACGCGGTTGCGGAAAAGCGCACCGGCATCGGCCGCGCCTCGATGGCGCTTGACCCTGATGCGCTGCAAAACCAGACCGCGACTGCAGTCCAGGCCACGCAGGACATCAAGTTCAGCAAGGTCGAGGTGTACGCCCGCAACATCGCGGAATGCGGCGGGCTGAAGCGGCTGTTCAAGTGCATGTTGCGCCTGTTCGTCGAGAACCAGCGCGAGCCTATGACGGTGCGGCTCCGCGGCAAGTTCGTCGAGATGGACCCGCGGGGCTGGAATGCCGACATGGACTGCACGGTCAATGTGGGGCTGGGGGCAGGCTCACGCGACCGCGACATGGCGATGCTGCAAAACGTGTTGCAGGTGCAGCAGGGCGTGATTACCGCGCTGCAGAACCCGTTCAACCCGATCCTTAACCTCGGCCACGCGCTCGATACCGCGCGCCGGCTGGCGGAAGCGGCGGGGCTGAAGTCGCCGGAGCAGTATTTCCCGGAAGTGAGCCAGGAGCAGATCGCGCAGATCAAAGCGCAAATGGACCAGAACCCGCCGCCGAACCCGGAAGCGGCCAAGGCTCAGGCCCAGATGCAGATCGAGCAGATGAAGTTGCAATCCAACATGCAGCTTGAGCAGGCCCGGATGCAGGCGGATTCGCAGCGCGACGCGGCAAAGGGCCAGCTTGACCAGCAGGCCATGGCGCAGAAGGCCGAGATCGAGAAGATTCAGGCGCAGGCCGATATTGCGACCAACCAGCAGAAGGTCGAGGCTGAAATCATGCTGGCTCGGGAGCGTTTTGCGCTGGAAGCCGCGCTGAAGCGTGAGGAGCACGCCATGCGTATGCAGGAAATGCAGGCGGAATCCGCGCGCAAGGACCGCGAGTTCGAAATGCGGGCCTATGAGGCGCAGCAGGGCCAATACCGGGCGCAGGAAGCGCACGGGCAGAAGCTCGAACAGATGGAAGCCGCGGCTAAGAACAAACCGAAGGCAAAAGAATGAATCCCGACGGATTTCGGCGGTCTTCAAACATCGAAGACCGTAGAGATCAGGGCGGCCCCCTTTACGATGGAATTATACCTGCGCCAGCGTGGGCTGAGTTAATCGAAAGTATGCGGATCGGAGATTCTACCAGCCCGCTTGCCCGAATGCTGGGTGCGGCTGATCTTGACAACGAGGAAATGGATCGGGCGACCGCCGGTTATGTGCCGCAGATTGATGGGCCTCAAACTAGGTTTGGACAAATGAACGCACCAACCTCCGCGCCCGCCAACTGGCGCGACATGTACGGCTTCTCCGGCAACGGCGTGCAGCAGGAAATGTCGCCGTATATGCAGAACCTATGGTCGCACAATATCGGCAACGCGGCGAAAGAGACGATTGCTACCAATTTCATGCCCTACGTCATGAACCCGGCAAGCATCAGCCTCGACCCTGCGACGAACAAGGCGAACATGTTTTCGGGAGGCGCGGGGGCCGGCGGCGCAAGTGGCGGGATGCCAAGCGCGTCCGACCCGATGGCGCAAATCCTCGGGCTGATCCAGAAGAACCCCGAAATGGTGCCGCTGCTCCTGTCTGCGCTTCAGCAGCAGGGCGGCGGCTCGCAGGCAACCCCGGCGATCCCAGGTGGATAAAGCAACCATTGCACAGGAAGCGGGCTCGCTTCTCGAAAACGAAGTTCTGAAGATGGCCCTCGATCACGTCGAGAAGGACGCGATCGAGCGCATGGTGCATGGCGTTGACGACGCCGCACGACTGCAATTCGCGCTGGAAGTGAAGGCCGTTCGCGACCTCCGCACCAAGCTAGCGATGTTCAAATCCGACGTGCCGCGCACAAAGCTGGCCGTCGTCTAGTTCGCCCCTGCGGGGGCTTTTCTCTGAGGTAACAAATGACTAACGACGAAACCGCTCCTGCGGGGGCGGAAGTCACTGTCGCGCCTGATGACATTCAGGCACTCGATGACAAACTCGGCTCGTTTGACTTCGACGACAAACCCCAAGCGCCGCCTGCGGGCGAAGCAAGGCAAGAAAAGGAGCCGGGCGAAGATAGCGATCTGGTCGAACTCGTTGAGGAGACCGAGAAGCCGGAAGACGACGACCCCGAGGTGAACCTGAGGGATAACACCAAGGTCAGACTCTCCGAGCTGAAGAAAGCATATCGCCCTAGTTGGAAGGACGAGGTTGAGCAGTTCGAGGCCCGGCGCAAGGAAATCGAACAGAAATCTCAGTACTTCACTCAGCAAGAACAGCTGGTCATGCAGGCGGCAAACGCCGCAGCGGCCATCGCACAGCGTTACGTACCGCAGGCACCCGATCCCGAGTTGGCAAAGCAAGACCCGTTTGCCTACGCGGAGAAGAAAGCCGAGTACGACGCCCGCATGGGCGAACTTCAGGCGTTGCAGCATCAGATGGCGCAAGCCAGTGAGCAGGCAGCGCGCAAGCAGCAGCAGGCCCTACAGGAGTACTACACCAAGCAGCAACAGGCGCTCAACGCCGCCCGGCCGGAACTGAAAGACCCGGTCAAGGCGGCGAAGTTTTGGGAGAGCGTCAAGCAGGTTGGCGCGAGTGTCGGAGCTACGCCGGAAGAAATGGCGAAGATCCCCGACTATCGCATTTATCTGATTGCCGAGAAGGCGTTCAAGTATGACGCCCTCGTCGCGCAACGGGCCAAGGCGGCTGAAAAGAAGGTAACGCCGGCAAAGATGGAAGCGCCTGTACAGGCACCGGGACCGCGGGCCACGCCCGCCACCCAGGAGCGGCAGGCCATGCGCGATCAACTGTCAAGGCTGAGAAAAACCGGCTCCGCGCGTGACGCGGAAGCCTTCCTGTCTCGCTTTGACTAAGGAGGCCTTAAATGGCTCAAGTTACCAATACCTACGACTCTTACGATTCCAACAGGAATCGCGAGGAGTTCGCCAACGCAATCCACATGATTACCCCGGAGGAGACGCCGCTTCTGTCTCTGCTCGGCCGTGAGAAGGTGGAATCGCGTCACCCAGAATGGTCCACCGACACGCTGGCAACGCCGGTAACGTCGAACCAGCAGGTTGAAGGCGACGAGTACAGCTACTCGCAGATCACGCCGACCACCCGCATCGGTAACTATACCGAAATCGCGCGCAAGGCGTACATCATCTCGCGCACCCAGGAAAAGTCTCTCAAGGCCGGCCCGAAGTCCGAGCTTGGCCGCGAGCGGCGCAAGAAGGGCGTCGAGCTCAAGAAGGACATGGAAGCCTCGCTGCTCGCGAACAAGGCGTCCGTGGCCGGTGCTGCGGCGACCGCTCGTGTGGCGGGCGGTTTCGCGGCGTGGCTGACCTCCAACGACTCCCGCGGTTCGGGCGGCTCGGATGGCGGCTTCAACTCGTCCACCTCGGTTGTTGACGCGGCGACCAACGGCACCCAGCGCGCCTTCTCCAAGGCTCTGATGGATGCGGTGATCCTGGCTTCCTACAACTCCGGCGGCTCTCCGACCACGCTGATGGTCTCGCCCTACGTCAAGACCGTGTTCTCGACCCTGATGCAGTCGTCCAATACCCCGACGATCTACAACCAGGTTCGCGGCAACGAGCAGGCGACCATCTACGCGGCGGCTGACACCTATCGTTCCGACTTCGGCGTCATCGACGTGGTTCCTAACCGCGTGATGGCGGCCGTCGGTGCGACGCTCGCCCGCAATGCGTTGCTGATCGACCCGGACATGGCTGCGGTCGGCATCTTCGATGACATCATGGAAGACCGCCCCGCCAAGACCGGCGACGCCGAGAAGCGTGTTCTGCTCTGCGAGTTCACGCTGATCATGAAAAATCAGGCCGCACACGGCGTCATCGCCGACCTGTACGGCATGACCGCCTCTAGCTAAGGAGCCCACACGCATGCCCTCTTATTATCAAGACAAGGCTCCCGCCATCGGCACGCAGGCCGCACAGCCGGCGTCCGGTTCCGTTACGATGACCGTCACCCAGCAGGGGCCGGACATCTTCAAGATGCACTTTGTCTTCACGGCGGCTCGCCTGACCGTGACGGACGCGGCGGCTTCCGGCTCGTCCGGCTCCTTGAAGATCTTCACCTTCAAGCAGGGTGTCGTCCAGATGCTCGGCTCCCGCCATGACTGGACGGCCTTTGCCGAAGGCTCGGCCCTGACCGGCGGTGCCGGCGACGCTTCGTTCGTTATCGCGTTCGGTTCGGCTGCGGCCGACGCTGGCGACGGCACGCTGACCTCGACAGAAGTCAACTTCGGCGCCACCCGTTCCATCACGCTTTCGGGCGGCACTGGCACGGGTGCAACCACCATCACAGCGGCTCAGACCGGCCTCGATGGAACGGCGACCGCTGTTGACCTGTACGTGAACTGGTCGGGTACGGCGGCGACGATCGACGCGACCAGCACGATCGACATCACCGGCACCGCGACCTTCCTGGTGTGCTTCCTCAACGACGACTAACCGTCTTCTCCTGGGCGGTTTAACCTGGGCGGCACCTTCGGGTGTCGCCCATTTTTATGGGTGATTGATGACTGAAGAAGTCGAAGAAGTTGAAGTGAAGCGCGGCCCCGGCCGTCCTCGCAGAGAGCCGGAAGTCATGCCGGTTGCGTACACCGAGAAGCCGAAGAAATTCCCGGTCAAGATGCTGCGGGGCTATTTCCCGCTCGATCCTGATCATCCCAAGCATCCGACGACCAAAGATCCTGAAAAGGTTCAGCGCGGCGAAGTGGTCAGCCTCAACTATGACGAGGCGAAGCATCTGATTGACGCCGGCATTGCCGAGCGGGCGGACGCGCTGCCGTGAGCTACGAATACGGCGAGGCGTTCGATCCGCTCAACCCGCCTTCCGGCTGGGTCATGGTGGAGGACAACGAGCATTTCCGGCGCTGGGAATGCGACCTTGGCGACCGCGTGATCATGAAGACCGAGGCCAAGGGCACGGAAAAGCTGCTCGATGAGGCCTCCGAAATCCGCTCGCTCAATTCCGGCAAGCGATGGGGCAACGGCCAGGTGGTCGGGCGCATTCCGCTGAACCTCTATTACGCATCCGGCATGGCCGAGGCTTCGCGCCAGCGCGACATCAAGTTCCAGCGGAAATTCTACCGAGAACACCCGAAACTCAAAACCTTTGACGGGGACCTTTGATGGCTCTGCACAAGTCCAATTCCCTCACGGTCGGCCAGAATGCACTCAGCACCTCGGCCGAAATCGTGATCGCCGCCCGCGCCGATCGTATCTTTCTCAAGATCACCAACGACGATGCCTCGATCAAGGTCTACGTGGGCACCGATTCCGGCGTGACGAGCTCGAACGGCCACGTCATCAAGGCCGGTGCTGAAATGACGATGGAAGGCTATGTCGGCCCAATCTGGATGATTGCCGCATCCGGAACGCCAACCGTCACTTACGCGGAGTGGTGATAAGTGGCAATCTCGACCTATAGCGAGTTGCAGGATTCCATCAAGCGATGGATCGACCGCGACGACCTCTCGGGCCAGATTGCCGACGCTATTTTGCTGTTCGAGTCGTGGGCGAACCACAATCTGCGGGTCTCGCAGATGGAGGCGACATCTACCATCACGCTGACAAGCAACGCCGGCACGTTGCCGACTGATTTCCTGTCTGCAAGGCGGGTGCGGTCGAACGCTTCGCCAATCCGCGATCTGGAATATGCCGACCCGGCATGGATTGCCGACAATTATCCGAGCACGGCGACGGACTTGGCGGATTACTACACAATCATAGGCTCGACCATATCTACCGCGCCGCCGTCAACGTCCGACATCCTGCTCAACTACTACCAGAAGATCCCGGCACTCGCCGACAACGTGTCCGGCAACTGGCTGCTGACGAACGCGCCAGGCGCGTACCTGTGGGGCTCATGCCTTCAGCTTGCGCCGTTCATCGACGATGATGCGAGGATCGCGACATGGGGCCAGTTACTTGATCGCGAGATCGCGTCGCTCAAAGCCTCGGATGTTCTGGGCCGCCATGGCCGCGCTGTTGCGCGCATTCGCGGCGTAGCGCCGTAAACCCGACTTACCGGATCAACCGCAAGCCGCCTCCGGGCGGCTTTTCTCGTTTGGAGGGCCTTAAATGGCAACCGCAGTCGTATTCTACGCCTTCAAGGAAAATCTTGCCGAGAAGGTCCACAATCTCGCTTCCGATACCTTGAAAGTGGCCCTGACCAACACGGGACCGACCGCTTCCACCAACACCGTACTGGCCAACATCACGCAGATTGCGAACGGCAACGGCTACACGACCGGCGGCACGCAGGCGACGCAATCCTCCTCGTCGCTTGATACGTCAACCTATGAGCTTGTGGTAGCCGACGTGGTGTTCACCGCCTCCGGCTCGGTGGGGCCGTTCCGGTATACCGTGTTTTACAACGATACGCCGACATCTCCGGCCGACCCTCTGATCCTGTACCACGATTACGGCTCCTCGATCACGCTGGCCTCGGGCGAGACGTTCACATGGGACGCCAGCGCGACCACCGGCATCGTCGCGATCACTTGATGATTACCCACATCAAGACGCCAAACTTCCCCGAATTCCGGTTCGAGTGGCATCCCGAAATCAGCAAGGTTTACTTGATCCGAGCATCGGCCCCGACCATCGGCGAGTGCATTTCCGAGCACGCCAACGACCACGGGCTTGCGTTCGGCTTCGTCCAGACATGGTTGCGCGGCTATCGCGCAGCGGCCACCCCGAAATTATCAGCAGCTTGAGGAGCCATTCATGGCGCTAAATCGTTTCACATCCGAAGCCATCGAGGCGCGGTACAAGGAGGCCGTTGCAGAGCGCGAAGCCATCCTCGCTGCGTCGAAGCCGCACCGCGATGAATACAACGCGCTGGCGGCCGAGGCTGACGCAATCCGCAACAAGCAGAAGGCTGCTGCGGACAAGTTCAAGGAGATCGAAAAGGATCTCTATGAGCTTGATATGGAAATCTCGCGGCTCATCAAGGCAGATCCAGGCCGGACCGTCATTTCGATACAGGCTGAAGCCGCCAAAGTCGCGGCCAAAATCGGGTAAACATAGCCCGTGGCTGTCCCGTCCTTTGTTGCCTACTCAACAGCAGAGGGCACAACCAGCATTACGCTCGACTACTATAGTGGGCACACATCTGGACACATCGCATTTGTGTGGGTTTCTTGTTATGAGGTCGGATCATCCGCGATCAGCACACCAACCGGATTCACCGCACTAACACAAATTGACCAAGCCAACGGCACTCACGCCCGCTTGTTTTGGCGGCGTCTTGATGGGGGCGAAGGCTCAAGCATATCAATCACCATCGGTGCCAATTCTGGTGCTGGTGCAACGATGGTTGGAATCAGTGGGGCCGTAACAAGCGGCACACCTTACGAGGATTACGGCAGCGGAAGCGGCGCGTCAGGCACTAACATGACAGCCGGCGGCACAACTACCACAGGCACTGACAGGCTGCTACTGCGCTTTTATGCGTCTGAAGATGACGGCGGCGGTTCGCCGCCGGCAACATGGACGGAACGTGTCGATTTCGTTACCACGGGCGCATTTCCAGAACTGTACGTCGATAGCAAGGACAAAGCCGCTTCTGGCACGGAAGCCTCAACCAACCGCACGGTTGCCAATAATTTCTCCTGGGTGACGGCCGATCTGGCGGTATTGCCGCAGACCACTACCGCTTACACGCTGACGGTTGACAAGGCGGATTTAACTTCTGCCGGACAGAATGTGACGCTGACCGCGATCCGCACCATGCCGGCGGCAAACGCTACGCTGACCTTGGCCGGGCAGGCCGTAACGTTGACGGCGACGCATCTTCCGCTGGCGGCCGATAAGGCCGACCTGACGATCGGCGGACAGGACGTGACGCTCAACAAGGGCTTCACGATAGCGGCCGACAAGATCGACCTGACCTTGGCCGGGCAGGACGTGACGCTGACCGCAATCCGCACCATGCCAGCGGACAAGATCGACCTGACGCTGGCCGGGCAGGACGTGAACCTGCTGCACGGTTATCTCGTGTCGGCCGAGGCGGGCACGCTGACCTTGGCCGGGCAGGACGTGTCGTTCCTGTTCAACCACCTGGTTGCGGCCGATGCCAACACGCTGACGCTATCTGGCCAAGTCGTTCTCCTGACCAAGACGTGGCTCCCGCTCGATGCAGGCGTTGCCGAGCTGACGCTATCGGGTCAGGACGTGTCGCTGACCAAGGGGCGGCTGATTACTGCCGAGGTCGGCACGCTGACCATTGGCGGACAAACCGTTTCCTTCATCGGGCCGCGCCGTTTCGACATCGGCGAAGTTATCGCAATGACCGGCTATGCGGACGGTTATGTGATGACCGGCTATGCGGACGGCTACACCATGACGGGAAGACCATGAGCACCAAAATTGATCTTGAGCTGACATATGGTGCTCACTGGTCGCTGGACATGACGTGTAAGGACCATGACGGCGACGCCATCAACCTGACGGGCGCGACGCTGAATTTCCGCATGAAGTCCGGCTCAACCACGGTTATGACCCGCACCAATGGCGACGGTTGCGCGATCTCGGTTGCGGCGTCCGGCACTTGCGTTGTCACGGTTACGCCGACGCATCAGTCAACCGCGAGCCTAACCGCCGGCAAGACGTACAAATACGAGTTTCAGGTCATCGACTCAAACTCGGTTTATTACTCGATCTTTCACGGCAATCTGCACGTCAGGGAAACGCTGTTCTAATGGCGAATTACACCCGCTATCGCTCCGGCGTGCAGCGCGTGGATGACGTGCTGGGCAAGGTCGAGAAGGACATCCGAGCGCTGGAAACCTCGGCCGCGACGTTCGCTACCGAGACGGCAGTCGATACGCTGGTTAGCGCGCTGTTCGGCAGCACGATATACACGCAGGCAACCATCAGCGGCGCACCCACCGACGGCAGTATCCGCTTTGTCCGGGTGTCCGACGGCGGGTTTCTGGGGTCCGGCGGGATGGCTGCGTTCATCAATAACCATTGGGTCGATACCGCCACCGGGGCAGAATACACATGATGATCTCTGGCGCTCCCTCTGCCAACGCCGACATCGCCGGCCGCTCCAAGGTTGTCATGTCGCCGCAGGAGCAGCAGGCCGCATACGATGCGTGGCTGCAAAGCCAGCTTGCCCGCACCAACCAATTGCAGGGCTATTCCGACGCCTACAGCGCCGAACAGCGGGCATATCAAGACCTCTCCAAGGCGCTCGCCAAGTCCGGCCTCGCCCCCTCCGACTACATTTCCCAGAACATGACCGGCAACGGCTTCGCGCAGGGGCCGAACATTCCCGACAGCCTTGATGGTGAGGCGCTCAATCGGTATAACCTTTATTGGGCTTCCGACCAGTCCGCCGCGATCCGGCAGGCGCTTCGAGACGGCACGCAACTTCCGACCATTGCCAACGCCTCGCCTGAAGTGATGAAGGCCATTCAGGCCTATCAGTCTGCCTATGGTGCCCTGCCACAAGTCGATGCGATGGGCAATTTCGGCCCGAACGCGCAGCCGCACCTGTCGCAGCACACGATGGGCTTGAATGATTACGAGAACCTTCAAAAAATGCTGGGCGATGCCCGCACGCTCGGAACGCAGGGCGTCAACTCCTGGAACCAGAATATCCAGGACGTTTACAACAACCAGAACCGCAACGGCCAGGCCTACCTCGACATGATCGGCGGCGGGTTCATGGGCGGCATCAATCCGTGGGCCGCTAACCCGCAATGGTCGGGCAGCAGCACGCCGCAATGGCAGGCCCCGCAGTTCGCCAATGACGCGCAGTTGCGCCTTCAGGCCATGCAAAGCCCTTGGGGGCAGGCCGGCGCTCCGTTCCAGCAACAGGCGTGGGCCGGCGGAATTCTCGGCCAATCGCCGTTTACCCCCAACATGACCAATCCGTTCCAGCCAAGCCCGACAACCGGGCTCGGCCTGGCGCAGGAAAAGTTCTTGGAGCAGCAGAACGCGCAGAACACGCAAACCCCGCAATGGTTCTCGGGCGCGTTCAATCCCAACAGCTACAATCCTCAGCTCGCCACGAATGCCCCTTGGGGCGGGCCTTTCCAGAACAATGCCGCTAACGGTGGCTCCGCGCCGTGGTTTGCCACGCCGACGCAGCAAGCGCCTTCTTATGGCGGCGGCGGGTCTTCACCGTCGTGGGGCGCGACGCCGCAACCGCCCGCGGGATATTCCGGCGGCACCCCGCCGCCTCCGATGCAGCCTGACTATTATACGCCGCCCGGCGCGCAGCAAGGCAACCCCATGGCGTTCGGTCAATCCCCGTGGGGCACTTGGAAGTGAGGGAAGTAAAGCGCGTTGAGATCCCGTTTGAAGCCGGGGTCGTCAGCGACAATACGTCGATCGGCTCCAAAGGCCGGTATTACGATATGGACAAGATGCGCTTCCGCGGCGGGAAGTGGCAGACCATCAACGCATGGACGGCATTCAATGCGTCCGGCGTTGCTTCCGGCACGGCGCGCGGCGCGCACGCATGGACGACACTCGATGGCGAGCGGGTGTTTGCGGTCGCGACCGAAAGCGCGGTTTATGCGTGGATCAATGGCTCGCGCGTTACCATCACGCCGCGCTGGTATGACGGCTTCCTGAATTGGGCGTTCGAGACCACTAACGGCTCGACCACGGTTCGGGTTTGGCATCGGACCTATCTACCGGCCACGGGCGTTACGTCATCGCCGACGCCGCATGTCATACCGAATGGCTCGTCGGTGACGTTCTCTGGCGTCAAGTTCCAGGTCGGCGGCCTCGACATGAACGGGACGTGGACCATCACGTCCGTTAATTCTCTCAGTTTCACGTTCACCCATAACAGCAGCGCGTCATCGACGGTCGATGAAACGACGATCACGACGGAGGGGGAGTCCGCGTCATCCAACCAATTCCTGATGACGGTTGCCTTTGTGTCGGGAATTGCTACCGGCACCGGCAACACGGCGGCCACCCGCACGCGCATTTATTCGATGGATAATTTCGGCGAGAACCTTGTGTTCTGCGGCTCGGACGGCACGCCGATTTTTGCGTGGCAGCCTGAGACGGCCTATAACGAACTCATCACGAACGGCGATTTTTCCTCCTCGACCGGCTGGGCGCTCGGTACGGGCTGGGCGGTTACTGGCGGCGAAGCAGTCAAGACAAACGGCACCGCTTCCAACCTTTCGCAGACCGTTGCCGGCATTCTGGAGGGCGGGCGAACCTACGAGATGACGGTCACAACGTCATCTTTTACGGCGGGCAGCATCGGCTTCAAGATCGACACGACAATCATTTATCCGACAATCGACGCCGCTGCGTCAGGCATTGATGATGTCACCCACGCGCTGACGTTCCGCTTTGTCTGCCCGGCCAATCCAAGCGATCTCATTTTCGTGGCGGACGCGAATTGCAACGTCAACCTCGATGGTGTCTCAATCAAGCTACTATCGACTGCATTCCCGATCTATACCGCCCCGCAAAAAAATTACTCGCTGTTCGTTGACGGCAACCGCATCTTGAACGCCGTCGGCTCCGTCGAGGAGGACGGCGACTTTAACGCCACGCTTCTGCGCTGGTGCGACCAAGACAATTACTACGAATGGAACGCGGACACCGATAACGTCGCGGGCGAATATCCGCTTGGCAAGGGATCGTATGGCGTCGGCGGCTGCGTGGCCGGCGAGCGCAATTTGATCTTTACCGATGACAGCGTGTTCTCCTCCTACTTCAACGGCACCGGCTATTCAATCCAGCCGGTTGCCCATGGCTGCGGCCTGATCGGGCGCAACGCGGTCGGCGTCTACAACGGCAAGGCGTTCTGGCTGAGCTGGTCCGGCTTTTACATGTACGACGGGCAGCAGGTTCTTTCCATTGAATGCCCGATCAAGGACGAGATCATAGACAAGTTCCGCCAGTACCAGGAGAACAAGAGCTGGGCTTGGCCGAATACAGAATACGGCGAAATGTGGTGGACGTTCGCCCACGAGGACGACGGAACGGAAGTAACGCGTTACGTCGGTTTCAATATCCTTGAAAAAGGCAATCCCTGGATCAAAGGGACGTGGAATAGAACCTGCGGCGTTCGCGTCGGCACGTTCGAGCACCCCGTTTGCGCCGACAGTTCCGGCAATGTCTGGTATCACGAGGACGGCAACACGTTCACCAGCGCGACGGTGCTGCCGTTTGTCGAGACCGCGTATTTCAACACGGCCGACGGCGACAAGTTCACGGGCGCGCGGCGCTACTTTCCCGACATCAAGGATCAGGTCGGGACACTGGAATGGACGATCACGGCCAAGAACGATCCGCAGGGGCAGCTCATGACGCGCTCGGTCGGGCCGTTCACCGTCATCCCCGACCAGCGCCGCGTTGATTTCCGCATCCGTGGCCGGCAACTGAAAATGCGCTGGGAGTTCATCGACACGACCTGTTATGGGCGGATCGGCACGATTGCGTGCGAGATGCTGCTCGAGCAGGAGCGGCGGTGAGCCTGCGCGACGAATATGAGCGGGTCTGGCCCTGGCTGGCCGCGGCCATGCTCAGATACGACGAGACGCATAGCAAGGAAGACATCTGGAAATCCATCGAGAACGGCACGGCGCATCTGTGGCCGTTGCAACGCTCTGCGATGCTGACCACGATTGACGAATATCCGACGGGCTTGAAGCAAATCCGCGGCTGGCTTGCCGGCGGGGATCTGCAAGAGATCGTTGACTACATTCCGACCATCGAGGCATGGGCCAAGGACGTTTGCGGCTGCACTGAAGCCGTCATCGTCGGTCGCAAGGGCTGGCTGAAAGCGTTCACCAATTACCGCGAGGCCGGGACCATCATGAAGAAGGTACTATAAATGGGACAGAAGCCGGGTCCGTCGCAGACGACGCAGAACCAGTTGCCGGCCTACGCGCAGCAGGCGCAGCAGCATCTCATCAACACGGGCCAGAACCTTACCAGCAATTTCACGGGTGCAAACCCGCTGTACGGCGTGGCTGGGCTCAACACCGACCAGTTGCTCGCGGGCGACCTGACGCGCCGGCTTGCTATGGATACGTTCAACACGGGCGGCATTCCCGCCTATGACGTGTTCGGCATGGGCAAGAACTGGCAGTCACAGGTCAGCGGCCCCTCAGCGATGGCGGCGCAGTTGAAGCCCGGCGACATTCAGCCGTTCATGAACCCGTTTATCTCGGCCTCGCTCAATCCGACGCTGGACAAGCTGAAGCAGACCTACGGCGACACGCAGGCCAAGATCGGCGCGGACGCTGCGGCCTCGCATATGTTTGGCGGCTCGCGGGAGGCGGTGCAGCGGTCCTTGCTCAACCGCGATTACATGAACACGGCGGCGAAGACTACGGGCGATATGCTGTCGGCTGGCTTTGACAAGGCGTCCGGCCTTGCCTCGGCGAACACGGACCGCCAGCAGCAGGCCAACATGCAAAACGCCAATCTGGCGCAGCAGAACAATCAAATGCTGTTCCAAAGCGACCAGAACGACGCCGACCGCTTCTTGCGGGCGCTGCAAGTGCAAAGTGGCCTGAACGGCGATCAACTCAATCAAAAGCTACAGGTGCTCGCGGCGCTCCTCGGCAATGGCTCGCTGATCCAGGGCACGCAGCAAAAGGCGCTCGACATGCCCTTCAAGGCGTTGCAGCAGTTGATCGCCTCGACGCCGGGGCTCAACAATACGGGCAGCACGAGCACGCAGACATCATCGGCACCGATGAACCCGCTTTCTATTCTGGCGGGCATTGCAGGGCTCGCGAGCGGCAATCCGTTTGCTGCATTGGGTGGCGGGTTATCGACGCTCGGCGGCGGCAATTACGATACGATAAACTTCGGCTCGTAAATGGCAATCGACTCCTACGCCAGCGCCATCTCTAGCATTGAGAGTGGCGGCAGATACGACCTGCTTGGCCCCGTCACCCGCGACGGTGACAGGGCGTATGGCAAGTATCAGATCATGGGCAAGAACGTCGGCCCGTGGACGCGGGAAGTCCTCGGCCGCGAAATGTCGCCGCAGGAATTCGCCAAAGACCCGCAGGCGCAGGAGGCCGTGTTTAGTGCCAAGTTTGGCAACTATGTCAGCAAGTATGGCCCGGAGGGCGCGGCCAAGGCGTGGTTTGCCGGCGAACGCGGCATGAACAATCCGAACGCGCGCGATGTGCTCGGCACCAGCGTTTCGGACTATGCAAGAAAATTCAACGCAGGACTCGGCAATCCTCAAGGCGGTGCGCCTGCCCCGCAAGGTGGTGGTCAGAATATGAACCCAATGCTTCTGATGCAGAACCAGTCGATCCAGGAGGAGCCGCAACAGTCCGGCTTGCTTGGCGGGCTGTTCAACGATCCCGGAAAGCTCGCCGCGTTGCAGTTGCTTATCTCGGGGCTTAACCCGTGGTCAAAGGGCGACGAACTGGCCCCGTTTGCACGGCTCGCGCAGTTGCGTCAAACGCAGGGTTACGAGCGGCAGAAGGACGAGCGGGATTACAAACTGCGTGAGCAGAAGTTCGAGTGGGAGAAAGAACAGGCGGCACTAAGCCCGGCAATCAAGGCCGCGCGCGATGTCTTGGGGCCCGATGTCAAGTCTGACGATCCGAGATATAAGCAGTTTATGCAGAGCTATTACCAGCTCAAGGGTGACGGGTGGAAGGCCGTTAACATCAAAAATCCGGACGGCTCCGAACAAACCCTTTTCCAGAACGGTAAGGGCGAGTTCAAGCGGCCCGAGGAAATCATTCCGTCTCTCGCTCAACCTCAAACCCCAGCGACAGGAGAGGGTGGCATCAGGCCGCCGCCGCCGGGCGTTGATGTAAAGAAGTGGCGCGAACTGGAAACGACCAGACTGGTTGATGAGGGGAAAACAAAGCCGATACCGGCCGAACAGGCTGGACGTTTGGCGCTCGCAGAACGCTATCTCGAAAGGGCCGGCGAAATCCGAAAGAAGATTTCGGAGGGCTATCTGACGGGTCCAATTGACTCGACAATGGCCCAAACCGGACTTGGCGAACGTGGTCAGGTTTATGCGGATATTGAATCCGGCGTTGATGCGCTTCGCCGTGGCTTGACAGGTGCCGGTATGCCTGCATCGGAAGCGAACGATTATTCCCGCCGCTACCTTCCGACGTGGAAGGACACGGTTGATACTCTCGCAGAGAAGCATGATCGTCTAGTTGATGAGCTAACCCGCTTGAAAACCAACATTACGCAGGGGCGGGGCCAATCCAAGCCCGCAGCGGCTTCACAATCAACGCCGTCACGCTCAGATCTTGAGGCCGAAGCGCGTCGCCGGGGCCTTATCAAGTGACCGATCTTTCCAAGATTTCGGACGCTGAGCTATTGAGAATGATTGGGCCAGCACCGAGCGCAGTGTCGTCTATGAGCGATGCTGATTTGCTCGCTGCGCTCAATAAATCGCGCGAACCGGATTTCCTGACGCAGGCCCACGAACAGGGCATGAAGTCGCTCAACAGCGCGATTGAAGGCGTAACCGGGGCTTTCAGCCCGTCGCGCGACCGCGGCAGCGAGGGCATTCTCGAAGGACCGCTGAAGACCGGCAAGGGCGTTCTGTCGGCCCTGTCTGCGCCGTTCATGTATCCATACGGAGCGGCCAGCTCGCTGATCGCCAACCCGATGGCAAGCGCCATTCATGAGACCGGCAAGCTCATCAACCCCGAGGTTGCGAACAAGCAGACGCAACAGCAGATTTACAACGACATTCAGCCCGGCGTTGAGACCGCGCTTTCCGCTGTTGGCGCAAGGCGCATCCCGGTTGCGCCCAAGGCCCCGCCGCCTTCGGGTGAGGTGGCACAGGCCGCCGCGCGCTTGTCCGATGCCGGCTATCCAGTGGACATCCCGCGCGTTGTGTCGTCCGATAGCCTCGCCACGCAGCAGGCCGGCGCGCAGCTCCGCAATATCCCTGTTATCGGCGATCCCATCATCAAGAGCACCGAGAAGGCAACCCGCCAGATGGGCGGCGTTGTCGAGAAGGTTGCGGCCGAGCAGGGCGGGGCCTCGATGGAGCGTTCCGGCGAGGTGGCGCAGGCCGCAATCAAGGACTGGATCACGGGGCGGTCAAAGGATGCTGTCAAGACGGCATATGACGCCGTTGACAATGCCGTCAGCCTGAGCGCCCGCGCCGACCTCAACAATACACGCACCGTCATTGCCGACATCGCTGCCAAGCGTCAGAACGCGCAGATCCCCGGCAACAGCAAGGCTGTCGATATTGTCCTCGATGCGGTCCAGTCGCCGAATGGCCTGAACTATTCCGGCGTGAAAGACCTCCGCACCTATCTTGGCGAACTGCTCGAAAAGCCTCAGATGCTTCCCGCCGACATCCGGCAAAGCGAACTGAAGCAGATTTATGGGGCGCTGACCAAAGACCTGGAAAACGTGGTCAGGGTTGCCGGCGGCACACGCGGCGAACACCTATGGAAGCGCGCCAACAGCCTTAATGCGGCCGTACAGAAGCGCCGCGAGGAGTTGGCGAAGATCGTCGGCATGTCCGGCGACGTGCCCCCAGCGCGCGTCTTTGAGCGTTTACAGGCTGCCGCAAGCAGCGGAAGCCGAGCCGATACGGCGCTTTTGACCAAGGCCCGGCAGGCCATCGGGCAGGATTGGGACGAAGTTGTTTCCGGCATAACCGCCCGTCTCGGGCAAAATGCCAAGGGTGAGTTCTCGCCGGCAATTTACCTGAACAGTTGGGAAAAGCTGTCCGACAACGGCAAGGCCATGCTGTTCACAAAGGACCATCGGTCGGCGCTGGAAGACCTCGCCAAAATCTCACATCGGACCGCCGTTGACCTTCAGAAGTTCGCCAACCCTTCGGGAACTGGCCGGGCAAGCTGGACGGCGCTGGGCCTTACCGGGGCCATGTCGATTGAGCCGCTGACCATGATTAGCACGGCGCTTGGCGGAAACGCCCTTGCCCGCATTCTTTCCAAGCCGGCCTCCGCTCGCTCGCTTGCCAAGTGGGCACAAGCTCAACAGGCCAGCGTTATTGCCCCGTCGCCACGTTCTGCGGCGTTGCTGACGATTTCAACCCGCAATCTGGCGAACACCGTCAGCCATGATCTTGGGGTTAGTGCTGCGGAAATTCTGAAATCGCTTCAAGGCCCAATGGGCGGCCGCGCTGAAGACGAACAGCCATAGCCCATACGGGTAGTCAATCAACAGCCAGCAGAGCGTCAGCCATGGGAGCATCGGCGCACATTACCTGCCCCACTTGCGGCGGGGAAGGGAAAATATCCCATCCCGAGCTCAAGATTGACACCATGTCAAACGTGGTTATGTGCCGGGCCGGATCTGCGCGGTTGTCCGCGGGGCAGTCGGTTTTTCTTACCGCGCTCATCAAGGCATATCCGGGTCCGCTTCCCTACGAACGGGCCTATGCGCTGCGCTGGTCAAGGGAGCCGCGCAACGTAAGGAACGCGCTGGGCGTCTACGCGAACGTGCTGGCGAAGAAACTCCGCCCGCTCGGCTATTCGGTCAAGGCCGTTCACAGCATCGGCTACCGGCTGGTGCGCTACATCGACTAATTCCGGAGACATCAATGGCTGACATGAAGATCGGGCCTCACGGGCTCGCGATCGTGAAGGCGTTTGAAAGCTGCATGGTCGCCGTCAAGTCAAAGCCGGGCCACTTCGCGGCCTATTACGATCCGGTTGGCGTTCTCACTATCGGATGGGGCCACACCAACCACCACCTCCCGAAATTCGATGCTGCCACGGTCTGGTCGCAGGAGCAGTGCGACGCGGCTTTGGCCGGCGACATGAAGACGTTCGAGGATCACGTCAACCGCCTCGCCAAGGTGAAACTCGAACAGCACGAATTCGACGCGCTGGTTTCATGGGCGTTCAATACCGGCGGGCCTGCCTCAGCCAGCCTTTGGCGGTTGCTCAACGCCGGGAACAAGTCGGCCATCCCCGGCAACCTGGCTGCATGGAATCGAGGCGGCGGCAGGGTTTTGGCTGGCCTGACAAGGCGGCGCAAGGCCGAAGGGCTGTTGTTTCAGGGTAAGATCGCTGAAGCCTATAGGATTGCACAGATCAAGCCTCCGGCCGGGGTTGCGAAGCCGCCTGTCTCAGTCCCCAAGAAAACCGCCGGGGCCGTTGTGGCCGGCGGCGCTGCGGCCACTGCGGCGCATCAATCCGGCCTCTCGATTGGCTGGATCATCGGCATTGCCGCTGCGGTCGCTGTTGCCGCGTTCATCATCTGGAAAATCAAGGAGAATTGAAATGATCGTTTTCTCTCTGGGCTTCATTGCCGGCGGTGCCGCGGTCTGGTTCGGCAAGGACAAGATCGTATTCTGGTACAAGGGGGCCGAGGATTACGTCGCGGACCTCAAGGCCAAGATCGAAAAGATCGGCAAGTAAATGGTGCCCGAGATTGCGGGACCGCTTGCCCGCGTGCTGCTCCGCTATGCGGGCGGTGCGGTGATGGCATATGCCGGCATCAAGTTCGACGTGGCGGACCCTGATCTGGCGACGCTCGCCGAATTCGGGCTTGGCGCGCTGCTGTCGGTCGGGGCGGAAATTTGGTGGTATCTCGCCAGAAAATATGGGTGGTGTGTCTAGGCCAGATGAGACCACGATTTTCGGTTCAAAATCTGAGTGACATTTTGACGGCTTGTGCCGTAGCGATCCGCTAGCTCCTGTTTAGTTGCGTGTCTTGCCGAGCGAATCTCTAAAACTTCTTTTGGTTTTAGCTTTGCCTTCCAGTGGGCTTCGCCGCGCGGGACAGTGTTTCGACCTTTAGCGCTCCGGTCCGCCATGTTGTCATGGTGCGTGCCAAGAAACAGATGTTCTGGGTTTATACAAAGCGGGTTATCGCAGCGATGCAGAACATGAAGATCGTCGGGGATTGGTCCTTTATGGCACGCGTAAGAAAGGCGATGAGCCTGTGTTCGTTTGCCGTCAAAGAACAATCTTCCATAACCGCCCTTGCGGTTCGTTCCAGCTGTCCAGTTCCAACAGCCGGTTGTACTATCCTTTCGGATATTTGAAAGTAGCCGATCAATGAGCGGCGGGTTGTTCTTCCATTTAGCCAAAGAAACCTCCTAAAATAAGAGGAATCCTACCATGATTTGCGATTCGGAACAATAGAATGTGGTCGTCAATCCTGACGTGGCTTCTAAGCGGCCCGCTCGACCGGATGTTCAAATCGGTTGACAACGCCTTCGACAACCAGACCGCACGCGAGCAGATCAAGGCCGAAGTCGCCAAGTCCTATTTGTCGGCGCAGGCGTCGATTCTGACCGGCCGCGGGTGGTGGTTTCCGCTATTCTTCCTTGCGCCGGCCGGGATGTGGTTCGGCTCGGTCTGTATTTATTCCATCCTGTTCTGCAAAGCGTGTGCATTTCCGCAGACCTGGACGATTGCCGCACTGCCGCCGCCTCTCGATCAATGGATGGGGGCAATTGTCGGCTCCCTGTTCATCGGCCGGGCCGGCGGCGAGATCATCGCGAGGCTGCGAAAATGAGCGACGACGAAATGCAGAGGTCAATGGGCCGCGTCGAATCCAAGGTAGACATGCTGCTTGAGCGGTCGAGCGGCTACGAAAAGCGCCTTCATGCAGTGGAGAAAAAAGTTTGGTATGCATCCGGCCTTTCCGCAGTCCTAGCCTATATTGCTACGCAAATCCTCGGCCGGCATTGATCTGTGTATTGTCTCTTTTCTTATGCACAAGCTCGGTTAGTGCAAAGGAAAATATACAGGGTTGCGAACTGGTTCGCGCCAAGGTCGCCGAACATGGCAAGGCCAAATCTCTCATGTGGGCGCGGTCGCAAGGCTATAGCTGGGCCGACATCTGGAAGATCAGAAAGCAGTGCCGGGTTTAGTCCGCGCTGTGCTCCTCGCCGCAACTATCGCCGCGCTCATTGCAGCATGGTTTGAACGACCGAAACCCGTTGAGCACAACCCTGCAACCTACTGCGCGCAACCTGTCTGGGACCGCTACGGCAACCAGGTGGGCGGCAAGTGGGTCATGTGCTCCGAGCTGGATCGGTATGAGTGGGCCTGATGGAAATCCCTGAACGCTGGCTCATGTTCATCGCGGTTTGCTTTGTCGCGCTGCTTTGCCTCGTGGCTTACCCCGTGTTCGCCGCGAACCATCCCGAGCCTTCGGCGGAAGGCGCAACCCGGAGAATGAATGCCCGGACCGACAATCTCGGATGAGGCATTTATTAGCGAGTTTGAACAGTTGGGAGGCGAGGGGCTTGCACGAAAATATGAAATACGCGCGTCAGGCGTTTATCATCGCAGGCGGCGCATCGAGGCCAAGATCGGCAGGCTTCTAAACTCTCCCACAAAATCTTCCGTTCCATATCCCGGTCGCCATCCTCTCTCCATCACAAACGGGTCTGTTCTCGTCGGCTCCGATTTCCACATCTGGCCTGGCGAGGAATCGACCTGTCTCCGCGCTTTCAAAAAGTTCGTTGACGAACTGAAGCCGCAAGCCGTCATCCTCAACGGCGACGTGATGGACTTCCCCCGCATCTCCCGCCACCCCCAGAATTGGGAAACCGCGCCAGATCCCCAAGAGGAGATCGAGGCAGCACAGGACCACTTGCAGGACATTGTATCACGCTGCAAGCGCGGGACCGAGAAAATCTGGACGCTCGGCAATCACGATGCCCGCTTCGAGCAGATGATTGCGAACGCCGCCCCGCAATACAAGGGCGTCAAAGGCGTCCACCTCTCCGACCATTTCGGCGCATGGCAAAAGGCTATGTCATGCTTCATCAACGAAGGCGTTGAGGCGGGCCGAACGATGGTCAAGCATCGGCTTTCCGGCGGCACCCATGCCACATTCAACAATGCCCGCAAGGCCGGGACCAGCATTGTCACGGGCCATCTGCACTCGCAGAACATTCGACCGATTTCTGACTATCGCAGCTTTGATCTTTATGGCGTCGATACTGGCTGCGTGGCTGACAAGGAACATCGTGCGTTCCTTTATGCGGAGGACGCACCGCGCGATTGGCGGTCGGGGTTTGCACTGCTGACCTATCGCGACGGCCGGCTGATGTATCCCGAGCTGTTCACAAAATGGGACGACAACCACGTCCAATTCCGCGGGGCGCTGCATCGTGTCTAAAAAGCCCGACTACTACCAGGTGACGGACGGCGAATGGATCACGGTGCCAAAGCGAGGCTACAAAGAACAGTGCTGCGACTGCGGCTTGGTCCACAAAATGAATTTCAGAGTCGATGACAAAGGCCGCATTCACATCCAGACATTCAGGGATCATCGGGCAACCGGCGGCGCGCGGAGCAAGGGCAAGTGACGGCTATAATCGAGTATCGCAACATAGGCTCGATCAAGTACGCGCAAGCCGTCATCACGCAATGCCCTGACGGACACTGGAAAATGTTCATTCAGTCCGACCGGCAGATCGAAATGTCGATGACCGGGACGCTGGAAGAAATCATCAGGGAATTGAAATTCGCGGCGACGAGGCCGTGGGAGCAAAGGAGCCTGCCTTGATATATACTGCCGTCGCGCTGTTCATCCTGGTCTGCCTTTGGGCCGGCGTCCGCGACCGCTACGATCACGCCCGCTGGCAGGCCGAGCCGTATTATCCGCGCTATGGGGCGAGCAATCTGCGGGTGATGCGATGGTGGCTGGGCGGGGCGCTGGCGGTTGTCCTGCTGCTGGCCTCGCAGGCCGTTGCGCACGATCATAACCGGCCACACCTAAATGAATGGCTGAAGTCCCTGCACAGCAAGGGCAAGGTATGGTGCTGCGACGGGACGGACACCGACGAGATCGACGATTGGGAAACCAAGGGCAACCGCTACCGGGTCCGCTCAGAGGCGATCCGCCCCAGCAATTGTTCGATGCTTGCGGCTAGTTCTGTATCGGAGGTGCGCGGCAGCGAGTGAATGCGATCATGGCAGCGGACGAGCAACCGACGAATGTCCTTCATTATCGAGTCGGACCTAGCTATCTTCTGCTCTAGGCACTCGATTACAGACCCTCGCCGATCCATTTCGGCGGCAATCTCAATTTCAGTGGCCCTTCGGGTGTGGGTGATGACTGCCATATCACTCGGCCCCCGTAGGGCCATCAAACCCGCCAGGATTCGCGAGACACTCAAAGCATCTCGCTTCAGCATAGCCACGAGCATCATCCGGGACCGGACCCGGCCGCGCATATCTTCCATTGTGTGACCGGATAACGATATATCCGGTGTCGTTGCATTTCTTGCAGGCCGGGCCTGTATTGTTGTCTTTCATCTGATCTCCGATCCAGCTTCCACTCGCGATCCGACATCCCATCAACTCTCTGCTTTCCGGTCACTGTAGCGACCAAGGTTTGAGCAGCTAAGACGCCTTGCACGTATTGCCAAGTCGATTTATGGTTCTTCATGCTCTCTGCTCAAGAACGCTGCTTCCAGATCAGCTTTTCGATCTTCTCGCGCGCCAAGTTCTTTCTGCCGCTTACCTGATGGCGGATTTCATAGATCGTCTGGTTGCCCCTTAACTCATCCTCCAGGGTGCTCAGCGCCAGATATTCTAACAGCGCGTCTCGGTATCCCTGCGTCATTTCATATCCCCAATCAGACAGTTTTAGTCGGTTTGTGAGTACGTCGCATCGGCATGTTCCTCGGTCAGGATCGGCTGACTGCCGCATCGTTGCGGCGCGCATCGTCAGCATGAATGCGTCTAAACAGTTGATCCATGCGCTTTTCTTTGCGCCACGGGTCTCGCGACCTTCCGATGTGGAAGTGCTTGCATGTGTGGCATTTATAGACATGCACTTGAGCGTTTTTTGTCTTCTTCACGGCGATCTGGGCCGACAGCAAGGTCTTGTGTCGGACCTTCCCCTTGCACCCATCTCGGCGGCTCATTCGCGCTCCCCATTCGGGTGTGAAGCGAAGCAAGGGCACCAGCTATCGTCGCTACGTCCCCGCTCTTTTCCGGCGAAATCGCACGGATCTTCGTGCCATATCGTGACAAGCGGCGGCCGGTACTTTCCAAAGCTAGACTTGCGCGCGAACGGGCTCGGGATCGTAAAGGCAACGGTTGACGGGTCGTGCATTAGGATTGCTCCTGTCGTTGTTCTTGCAAAGGGACTTCCGACGCCGTTTCGGGATTTGGCTTCAATTCTCGAATGCGCTTGTCCAGAATCCACACCATGTCTTCGCCCATACCGACGCTTGCCTGCGGCAGCAGGCGCAGCACGCGAACGAGATTGTCGTATGCGTCGGCCTTCGGTTCGAGGCGCGCGATTACTGCCCGCAGGTTCAAAATCTCCTGCTTACAGCGGTTCATCATCTGGATGGCTTCGGCGTTGTTCATTTCCGGCGGCATCGTCGTCTCCTAGTTGTTAAGTTTCAGCCCGAAAAGCTCGCGCATTTCCGGCGACAATTGCTTCGCGGCATCCTGTCCTGACGGGCTACGCGCCCACTCGTCGCTTTCCTCTCTTGTGGCGTCGAACTCGCCATTGGCAACGCGGCTAGCAAATTTGGTGAAGCCAGCGGCGGTTAACTCCGAATAAAGTTGAGTGATCGGGCAGACGCAGGTGTCGGCGTAGTCGTCAAACTCGCCCGTCTCGGCACGTTTCGCGAACGCCTCATACTTTGCCGCATTCTCCGGCGAGGCTATCGCGGCAATCTTTCGGAGTTCGGCGGCCAACTTATCGCGCGTCCTCATGGCTTGCTGCTTTCCTGTGAGAGGGGTTCCACGCTGCGCTCCTCTGAAACGTGTGCGTCGTTGCGTTCGTCGTGAAGATGTTCCACGTCACGTCTCAATCATTGGCGCATAGTCTTGGACGGGAATGTCAAAGGTCCATGCAGAAGCCGCGTGCGCGGTCGTCAGATTCGGCGGCACCCTAAGCCAGTAATGCTTGAAACTACCGTCCGGCTCACGCGTCGAGTTGATGACTTCCAGAATAACGATTGGCTCGTCATCCGGAATTTCCCGCCGCCATAAAGTCCCGAATCGTTCGTCGTGGTCGAGCGCCTTGCCACCGGCATCGCGCATGTATGCCGCAGCACCGTGGACCTCCTCGCCGGTCTTGTATCGCTCTATCATGACGCGGCGGACTTCTGCGTTTTCCTCCGTGTCGATGTGTTCGATTGTGATCCAGTCCGGGCGCACCACGACAAAGGCGGGCACGAGTACGCCGTGCCAGAAATAGAGATTTTCAATGTCGGATTCGAGCGCGGCATAGCTGTCGTTGTGCAGCCTGCGGGTGCCTGGTTCGGTATCCATGTGGACGACCGGCTTGGCAAACCAATACAGCGTGTCGTCGGTCCAGTAGAGGGACCAGCAGCCGGCTACGTAGGCTTCAAAGACCGGGCCTGACCATGCCTTGACCTGATCTTTCTTGAGTTGCTTTGCGCCGATGTATGTCGTCGCAAGCCACGACAAATCCCAACCCCACCACCAGCTGTAATTCAAACACCACGAGGCAAAGCGATTAATGTTGTCACTAGCGTCACTCGCGGCCCACGCGTCCCTCGCGTCCCTCGCGTCACTCGCGTCCCTCGCGTCCCTCGCGTCACTCGCGGCCCTCGCGGCACTCGCGTCCCACGCGGCCCTCGCGTCACTAGCGGCCC
>CAYMCD010000014.1:0-41749 GCA_964388845.1 uncultured Verrucomicrobiota bacterium | reverse complement strand
CGGGCGAAGATAAGGTATGGTGCCCGCCGATTCAATCCCCATCCCTCCTGGACGTTCCCCGTTATTCATTTGCCCCCCACCGGCCTTGCGCCGGCTGCGCCTCGCCGAACCTCCGCGAAGGCGGACTCTCGCGGCTCGTTCGGATCGGCATCGGGATCGGCTCCGAAAATTCGGGTGGCGCGGACCCCGCACATTCACCACCGGCGCAAGGCCGGCGGGGTCGTTTCAATTGCCGATCCCTCTTGCTGATCCCTCTTCTTTGCGCGCGCTGGATTGTGCCGGCGCTTGTGGCAGGATGTCCGGCATGGGCGCGATCCTGCACCTCGACATGGATGCCTTCTATGCGGCGGTGGAACTGCTGGACCATCCGGAGCTGCGCGGCCGTCCGGTGGTTGTAGGCTCGCCCCCGGACCGGCGCGGCGTGGTGTCCACGGCTTCTTATGAGGCCCGCGCCTACGGCATCCGCTCCGCGATGCCGTCGCGGTCGGCTATCAAACTCTGCCCGCACGCCGTCTTCCTGCCGGTCCGCATGGCGCGCTATCTCGAGGTATCGGAGCGGGTGATGGCGATCATCGAATCCTTCACGCCCATCTACGAGCAGCTCTCGGTGGACGAGGCGTTCATGGACATCTCGGGCGTGTTGCGCCGCTGGAAAACGGGCGAGGCGCTGGCGCGCGCGCTGAAACGAAAAATCAGCGCGCAACTCAACCTCACCGCGTCCGTCGGCGTCGCGCCGAACAAATTCCTCGCGAAACTCGCCAGCGATTTGAGAAAGCCCGACGGGTTGTTCGTGGCGCCGGACGATGCCGACGCCATTGCCGCGTTCCTGGCGCCCATGCCGGTCAGTCGCATCTGGGGCGTGGGCGAGGTCACCGAGGCGCGCCTGCGCGAATGCGGGATCCGCGCGATCGGCGATGTGCAGCGGCTGCGCGTGGAAACGCTGGCCGCCTACGTGGGCGCCGCGGCGGCGTCCCACATGCATGCGCTGGCCTGGGGCCGCGACGATCGCCCAGTGGTGACCGAAGCCCAGGCCAAGAGCATTTCGTCCGAGACGACGTTCGACGAGGATTGCGCCGATCCAACGGTGGTGCGGCGGACGCTGGTCGAGCAGGTGGAGGGGGTCGGGCGCCGGCTGCGGCGGGACGGGCGGAAGGCGCGGGTGGGGCACCTCCGGCTGCGCTTCGAGGATTTTTCGACGATCACGCGACAGATGTCGTTCGCGGCGCCCACGCATGCGGACCGCGACCTGGTGAAATGCGCGACGGCCCTGCTGGAGCGCGAACGAGCGACCCGGCCGGTGCGGCTCATCGGATTCGGCGTGTCCGGTTTTGAAGAGCGCGACGCGATGCAGGGCGAGCTGCCGTTCGGTCCGTTCACGCGCGAGCCGGCGCCCGCGAAGGTGGAGCGGCTGGACCGCGCGGTGGACGCCGTTCGCGGGCAATTCGGGGCGCGTTCGGTGCGGCGGGGTTCGGCAATCAGCGGCCCGCGATCAGTTTCGCGCCGGCGATGAGAAGGACAACCGCGAGCAGGCGTTTGATCGCCGCCGGATCGAGCTTGCGGCTGCCGAGCCGGGCGCCGAGCGTGCCGCCGCATGCGGCGGCGGCCAGCAGCCAGCCTCCGAAGTCCGGGTACGCGCGGGCGTTGGACCAGTTGCCGAGCAGGCCGGCCGCGGAGTTGCAGAGGATGAACACGGCGGAGGTCGCCGCGGCGCGCTTCGCCGTGGCCCATCTCCGTCCAAGCAGCAGCGGCGTGAGGAAAATCCCGCCGCCGGTCCCGGTCAACCCCGCCAGAAGGCCCAGCACACCGCCGCACGCGATGGCGCCGGGGCGCGGGGGCGGACCGGTCGCCGCATCCGGACCCGGCCGCACCATGAAGCGATAGGCCGAATAGAACAGAACCAGTCCCAAGCCGGTCTTGAACCATGGAGCGGGCACCCGCATGTATCCGCCGACGAATGCCATCGGGACGGCCGCCACCGCGAACGGCCAGAACAGAGACCACGAAAAATGACCCGCGCGAAGGAAGTGCCACGTGGCGATGGCCGCGACGAGGATATTTAGCGTCAGTGCGGTGGGCTTGATGACCTCGGGTGAAAGTCCCGCGAGCGACATGACCGCGATATAGCCGGAGGCCCCGGCGTGGCCGACGGAGGAGTAGAGGAACCCGACCAGCGCGACCGCCGCGACGAGCAGAAGTTGATCGGTGGCCGGCATGGGGGAGGGGCCTGTGACTGGTAATCGGTGACCAGTGACCGGTGACCAGTAGTCAGTGATCAGTGACCGGTCACTGAATACCGGTCACCGGTCACTTCCTCATTATTCTCCGCCGTCAAGGAAGCCGTCGAGTTTCCGGATGCGGGTCGGGTGGCGCATCTTGCGGAGGGCCTTGGCCTCGATCTGGCGGATGCGCTCGCGGGTGACCTGGAACTTGCGGCCCACTTCCTCCAGGGTGCGCGAATATCCGTCGGCGAGCCCGAAGCGAAGCGTCAGGACTTCCTGCTCGCGGTCGGTCAGCGTCTTCAGCACGTCCTGCAGGCGGTCCTTCAGCAGCGAGTAGGCCGTCATTTCGGACGGGTTCTCGGCGCTCTTGTCCTCGATGAAATCGCCGAAGTGGGTGTCGTCGCTGTCGCCGACGGGGCTTTGCAGCGAGATCGGCTGCTGCGCCATTTTGAGGACGGCGCGGACGCGATCCACCGGCAGGTTCATTTCCTCCGCGACTTCCTCGGGCGTCGGCTCGCGGCCGAGCTCCTGGACGAGCGATTTCTGCACGCGCATCAGCTTGTTGATTGTCTCGATCATGTGGACCGGGATGCGGATCGTGCGGGCCTGGTCGGCGATGGAGCGCGTGATCGCCTGGCGGATCCACCAGGTCGCGTAGGTGGAGAATTTATAGCCCCGGCGGTACTCGAATTTCTCGACCGCCTTCATCAGGCCCATGTTGCCTTCCTGGATGAGGTCGAGGAAGGAGAGCCCGCGGTTCGTGTATTTCTTCGCGATGGAGATCACGAGGCGCAGGTTGGCCTCGACCATCTCCGTCTTGGCGCGCAGTCCTTTGCGCAGCCAGGTCTTCAGTTCCTTGTAGTTCGTTCCGAACTCCTCGACGGTCATCCGCTCATCGAATTCAAACTGCTGGATCTTCTTGCGGGCCTCCTTGATCAGGTCCGCCGCGTTCTTGGCCTTCGAGCTGCCGCACCGCCGGAGCTCGTCCAGCATGCCCTTCAACAACTGGTTCCGCTCGTCGGCCACCGTCACGAAGTCCTCGATGGCCTTTTGTTTGAAGTACAGCTGGTCCAGGTAGGAGGCCAGTTTCTCGCGCGCCTGGTCGCAGGACCTCCGGCGCCGGTCGCGCTCCTTCTTGCTGCCGCCGCCCTTGTGCGATTCGAGGAACTTCTTGCCGGCGAGCTCGTGCTGGCGCAGGGTGTCCTTCCGCAGTTTGGCCAACGCCTTCAGGTAGCGCTCGCGGCTGTCCACGTGCTTGTCGCTGACGATGCGGTCGAAGCGCTCGCGCCCCTCCTCGAGCCGCTGCACGACCGAGAGATAGGCCTGTGTCGCGAACCCGAACACCCCGAAGAGCTTGCGGGCGTTGATCTCTGCCTCCTCGATCCGCATCGAGATTTCCACTTCCTGTTCGCGCGTCAGCAGCGGCACCTGGCCCATCTGCTTGAGGTACATGCGGACGGGATCGTCGAGCACGTCCACGCGCTGCGTGGCGCGGGCCTTCTCTTCCTGTTCGGCCTTGAGCTTGATCGCCTCGTCGTCCGACTCGACGGCCTCGATGTCCATTCCCTTGAGCAGGATCAGGATCGAGTCAAATTCCTCGGGACTGACCATCGTCTCGGGAATGACTTCATTGATGTCGTCGTAGGTGACGAACCCCTGCTCGCGGGCAATTTTGACCAATTCGCGGATTTTGATCTGCCGCTCTTCGCGGTTGACCTGGACCTTCACGTCGGTCCCGTCGGCTGCCAGCTTGGTCGTCTGTTGAGGCGCGGCGCTTTGCGCAACCTCTTTAGCATGAGCCGGTTTTGACTGTGGGGATTTGTTTTTTGAGGCGTTGTTTTTGGGCATGGGGGTCCGGAAATGAGCAGACTTGACCTAATGGTACCGAAAAGGCGTGCGAATATGGCGGATCGCCGGGGCCCCGTCAAGGCCCCGTGTTGAAATTGCGCCGCCGCCCGCCGCGGGCCGCCGTGCGGCGGAGTTACAATTCCAGCACGGGCAGGGCCTTTTCCCAGCCCTCGCGCAGCATGAAGAGGTATCGGTTGATGGTGGCGATTTCCGCCGTGATGGGCGCCTGCTCATTCGCCGGCGCGCCTTCGCGCCGCGTCCGCAGCGCCTGCAATTCCCGTTCCAGCGCCCGGCGGCGGATCAGCAGCACGCAATCCTGCGCGGCGGCGATCCGCAGGCCCGGATCTTCGCGGACGCGGCGTTCGTCGCCCGCGATTTTCGCGGCGAGTTGCAGGTATTCGTCGCCGCGCGCCCGCGCGGCGGCCGTGAAATCCGCCGCACGCCCCGGCGCCAGGAGCTCGTACAGGACGCGGCAGCGCCGTTCGCTCAAGTGCTCCGGACTGACGTGGCGATAGATGAGCTCTGAAACTTCGGGGTGGTGGATGACCAGCCATACAAGATGGAGTTCCTCTTCCGGCGGCGCCGGAACCGCGGGTTCGGATGGCGGGCCGGTCTCCTCCGCCGCGGCGGTTCGCGGGGCGGGTGTCGGGGTCGCGAGGCGTTTCATCTCCTCGCGCAGCCAGTGCTCGGGCATGTTCACCCGGAGCGAAAGTTCCTTGAGCATCCGCGCGCGCTGCACCTCGCTGGTCGCGCGGCGGATGGTGTCGAGCGCGGCGCGCGTCACGCGGCGCAGCCCGGCCTCCTGCCGGATGTCGTCGCGCGCGGACAGGACATCCACCTGGAAATCCACCACGCTGCGCGGCTTCTCCAGCAGCGCCTGGAAGGCGGCCGCCCCGTGCTTCTGGATCAGGCTGTCGGGATCCTCGCCGACCGGCAGCGCGATCACCTCGACGCCCAAATCCGCGCCGAGGAAAATCTCCGCCGAGCGCAGCGCGGAATTCCGGCCGGCGTTGTCGGCGTCCATCACGAGGACCACGCGGTCCGCGTGGCGCTTGAGCAGGGCGGCGTGCTCGTCGGTCAGCGCGGTGCCCAGCGCCGCGACGGCGTTCGCGAACCCGCCGAGGTGGCATCGGATGACATCAATCTGGCCCTCGCACAGCAGGGCCGTGCGCTGCTCGATGATCGGTTTGCGGGCCCGGTCCATCGCGAACAGGGTGCGGCTCTTGCGGAACAGCGGCGTTTCGGGGCTGTTGAGGTACTTCGCCGCCCGGTCGTCTTTCGCGAGGATCCTCCCGCTGAAGGCGATCACGCGGCCCGACAGGTCGCGGATCGGAAACATCAGGCGGTCGCGGAACCGGTCGTAGCGGCGGCCCTCCTCGTTGCGCGCCAGCAGTCCGGCGGCCTCCATCGCCTCCGTCGCGAAGCCGTGTTTGCCCGCGAAGCGTTCCATCACGTCGAATCCGCCGGGCGCATACCCGAGGCCGAACGACTCGACCACGTCGGGGCCGAGCCCGCGGTCCTTCAGGTACGCGCGCGCCGCGTCCGCCGAGCCGTGGCGGAGCAGCGTCTCCTGGAAGAAGCGCGCCGCCTCGTCGTGGATCTTGTACAGCTGTTCCTTTTGCGAGGTCTCCGCCCGCTCGGAGTCCGTGAACTCGAGCGCCACGCCGGCCCGCTGCGCGAGCATGCGGACCGCCTCCATGAATTCGACGTTCTCGTGCTGCATCACGAACTTGAACACGTCGCCGCCCGCGCCGCACCCGAAGCAGTGGAAGATCTGGCGCGCGACGTGAACCGTGAAGGACGGCGTCTTCTCGCGGTGGAACGGGCAGAGCCCCTTGTAGCCGCCGCCGGCGCGCTTCAGCGTGACATAGCCGCCGATCAGTTCGACAATGTCAACCCGGGCGCGGATCTCATCGAGTACGTGGCGGGACAGGGCCATCGTGCGGCCCTCAAGGCGCGGCTTCGACCGGGCCCGGCGGGGCGTCCCACGCCTCCGCGTCCGTCCCGTCCGGCGGGGTCTCGTCCCCGGGGCTCAATTCCGGCACCTGCTCCGCCAGGCGCTCGTACCACGGATGCAGGCGCGTCGTGACGAGGCTGCCGGCGCGCGACTCGACGGCGATCATCGAGCGCAGCGTGTCGTTCGGGAGCAGGCTCAGCAAGAGCAGCAACAGGGCGGCGACCGCGCCCGAGCGCAGCAGGCCGAACACCGCGCCCCCGGCCTTTTCCAGCGGGCCCTTGAACGAAAAATTGAGGATGCGCGCCAGCACCAGCCGCGCGGCGGTCAGCGCCGCGTAGGACCCCGCGAGGCAGGCGGCGACCGCCGTCAGGTAGGTCGCGTGGGTGGACCACTCCGGGAAGCGCGCCGCCAGCGCGTCGGCGACCGTCCGGGTGTAGAAGACCAGCGCGGCGACGCATCCCGCCGCGATCAGCATCCGCGCCAGTTCGCCCGACAGCCCGCGGCGGATTCCGCCGACCAGGCCCCCGACCAGGAAAACCGCGACCAGCGCGTCCACCAGATTGAATGACTGCCATGTCATGCAGGGGCAAAGTAGGCCCGCCCGCGCCGGGCATCAAGACTCTTTGCGGCCGCGGTTTTTTCCAGGCGTTGGAAGCGCCCGCGCGCGGTTTTTCCAGGCGTTGGAAATTTCCGGTGGGTCCCGCAGCGCCGCGCGCGCTGCCGCGCTTGCGCGCGGCGCAACCGGCGGGCTAGGATGGCGCCGGCCGATGACCGGATCATCCAACAAGGCGCTTGCGGGGGGCGGGGCGGGCGGCGCGATGCGCCGGCTCGCGGTTTTCCTGGCGGTCGCGCTGGCCGGGGTGGCGCTGAGCCGCTACACGCACATGGGCTCGTATTTCAACGCCGGATCGGTGCGCGGGCTCGCGGACCGCCTCGGCCCGAACGGGGTCGCGATCATCCTGGCGGCGGGCGCGCTGACGCCGCTGATGTTCCTGCCGCGCTGGCCGATCGCGTTCCTCGCGGGGTTGCTCTACGGCGTGGGGTGGGGCACGCTGCTGGCGACGGCCGCGTCCACGGCCGGCGCGTGGCTGCATTTCCTGCTGTCGCGTTCGCTGCTGGCGCCGGCGTCGGAGCGGGCGAAGCGGCGCTATGGTTTCGAGCATCTGACGATTCCGCGGGACAAGCAGTTTCTCGTGCTGTTCCTTCTGCGCGCCTTCCCGCTGTCGAGTTTTGTCGCGACGAACCTGCTGGCCGGCGCGCTCAAGCTGAGCCGCAGCCGGTTCCTGGCGGCCACGTTTCTCGGGATGCTGCCCTCGTCGTGGATGTACGCGGCGTGGGGCAAGCTGATGAAGCAGCCGGACCCGCACTTCTACGGGGTGGCGGCGCTGGCCCTGGTGCTGATCGTGGCCGGCGCGGTGGCCGGACAGCGCGTCCTGGCGCCCTGGTTCCGCGCGCCGCCGGAGGACCGGGGCGCGGAATGACTTTTTTTCGCGGGGCCGTCCGCGTAGTATCCGGCGAGAGGAGACGAACCATGATCCGCGCCCGATTCCTGCTTTTCATCCCGTGGCTGGCGGCCGCCGCGCCGGCGGCGCGGGCCGCCGTGGAGGCCTCGGCGCCGCGCCAGTTGGCGGTCCAGGTGTACGACACGGGCCTGGCGGTCGTGAACGAGCTCCGGTCCGTGGTGCTGCCCGCGGGCGAGTCGTCCGTGCTGGTGCGCCAGTTGCCCGCCCGGCTCGACCCGGCCTCGGTCTCCGTCACGCCGGCGGCCGGCGGCGCCGGGCTCGACGTGTTGGAGCAGCGCTTCGAGTACGACCTGCTGGATCCCGCCCGCCTGTTGCGCCGGTACCTGAACAGCACGATTGTGGTGGGATCGGGCGCGACCGCCCGGGAGGGGCGGTTGGCGGCGGCGCCGGTGTGGCGCGAGGCGCCCTATCCGGCGGACCCGCTGATCCTCGCGGCGCCGGACGGATCGCTCCTTTCGTATTTTCATCCGGCGGAGGCGGGCCGGGTGACGTTCCCGGGCGCTGCCAAGGTCGTGTTCGACCAGCCCACGCTGGTCTGGCAGGCGCGCGGCGCGGCGGAGGGCCAGCAGAATTTCCGGCTGGGGTATCTGGTGCGCGGGTTGACGTGGGACGTTTCCTATGACGTCGTGCTGGCGGCGGAAGGCGCGTCGGCCCGCGTGAGCGGACGGGTCGGCATCCGCAACGAGTCCGGCGGCCGCTTTGTCGAGGCCTCGCTTTCGCTGATGGAGACCGAGCGGGGGCTGCTCGCGGGCGAACCGGCGGGCGGGAACGACGCGCCGGCCCAGCGCTATCCCTACGGATCGAGCCGGCCCCGCGACGAGCGGACCATCGCGAATCTCGCCGCGTCGCAGACCTACACCCTGCCCCGCAAGGTGACGATCGAGGACGGGGAGAGCGTCTATCTGCCGATCGTGTCCGCGGCGCAGGCGCCGGTGCGGCGGATTTTTGTGTACGACGGCGTCCGCTTCGACCGGTTCCAGCGGAATCGCCGGAACGATTGGAATTACGGGACGGAATACCACACGACCGTGGACGCCCTGCTGGAGTTCGAGAACACCACCGCGGCGGGGCTCGGCCAGGACCTCCCGCAGGGGCGCCTGCGCCTGTATCAACAGGGCAAGGAGGGCGCCGTGGACCTGCTCGGATCCGACATCCTGATGGCCGTCGCCGGCGGCGCGCGCGGCCAGGCGCGCGTCGGGCCCGCCCGCGGCCTGCGGGGCGAGCGCGAGCGCACCGGCTACACCGAGGTGCGGCCGCTGCACGAATACGAGGAGTCGTTCGAAATCCGCCTGTCGAACGACTCCGGTCAAGCCGCGGAAATCCGCGTGGTGGAGCACCTGTACCGCTGGTCCGAATTCGAGATCGTGAAATCGGATGCGGAGTACGAGGTGACCGGGCCGCAGACGATCGAGTTCCGACCCGAACTCAAGCCCGGCGGCAAGCGGGCGATCCACTACACCGTCCGTTACCGCTGGTAGGAAGGACCCGCATGGACCGGTACGGCCAGCTTCGCGGCCTGCTGACGGCGTGCGTGCTGCTCCTTTCCGGATGGACCCCGACCCGGGCGGCCGAACCCAGCCGGCCGGTGTCCACGGCCGTGACGGTCGGGCCGGGCTACGCGTTGGTGCGCGAGACGCACGCGCTGGCGGTGTCGCGCCGCGAGGAGTCGCTGCTGCTGGACGTGCCCGCGGAGGCGGATCGCGGCTCGCTGTCGGTCTCGGATGAAGCCGGCGCCGTCCGCCTCGCGGAGGCCCGATGGCTCGCCGGCGCGGCCCCGTCCCCGTTTTCCGGCTCGATGGAATGGCCGCCGCGCCGGGCATCGGCGCCGCCCGGCCCGAGGCCGGACGCCCGCGTCCTCTGCGCGTTGCGCGCGGATGCATACGGCGAACGGATGATCGAGGTCCGCTACGTCGTCTCCAATCTATCCTGGCGCGCGCACTACGATCTGAACATCCGCGGCGACATCGCCAATCAGCTGGAACCGCTTGCGCTCGATCTGGAGGCGCGCTACCTGGTTTCCAACGGGTTGTCCCGCGCCCTCCGCGCGTCCTCGCTGGAGCTGACGGGCCCGGACCGCGTCGTGCCGGTCCCGCCGCGCCGGCACGGCTTCCTGCTGCTGGATCCGGAGAGCCCGCTCGCCGACCGGTGGCGCCCGGCCCGGCCGCGTCCTGAAGTCCCGCAGCTTTACCGCGTGGAGCGGGCGGTGTTCCTGCCGGCCGGGCGGGAGACGGCGATCCGTTTCGCCTCGGCGCGCCGGATGCCCACGGAGCGGAGCTACGAACTGGACAGCGATCGCGTGTCCGCGGGCCCGACCTCCGCATGGAAGCCCCTGCGGCAGATTCTGAGCTTCAAGAACGAACCGCGCGGCGGGCTTGGATTCCCGTTGCCGCCGGGCACGGCCCTGATCGCGGCGGGGGCCGGCCGCGGGAGCGCCCGCCAGGAGGCCCTGCTCGACCACACGTCCGCCGGGGAGATTATTCGCGTGGACATGGGTGACGCGGCCGGGGTGATTGGCGCGCGGCGTTCGCTCGGGCGCCAGGTCGCCGCCGGCGGCATGCCGGAGGAGACCATTGAGCTTTCCATCGCCAACAACCTGCCCAGCGCGGTGCGGGTGAGCGTCCGCGAGCGACCGCCGGTGCCTCTCGCCTGGAACATGATCCGCTCCTCGCGGAAATATGAAATCCTGGCGCGGCGGCTGCACTACGAGCTGGAACTGGACGCGCGCAGCGAAGAGGTGATCAGCTATACGGTCCGCCTGACCGAGCCCGAGGGCTGACGGGGCGGGCGCGTGTCAGGGGGTGGTGTTGAGCGTGCGGAGGTCGGGCGCTGTTTCGCGCACGTTTCGCTGCATCAGGAAGTGCGCCTGCACCTGGTAGAGCAGGATGAAAACCACCAGCAGCACCGCGACAAACGCGACAAACTTCAAATTTTCCTTCAGCGGGCGTTCCCTGCTGGGATAGTCAATCCGCAGCTTGCCGAAATTGATGATGGGCGGCGTCGGGCGTGTACGGGGCTGTTTCATGGCCGCGCAACAGTGTAGCGGCTGCCCGACACCGCGCAATCGGATTTATCCGGAGAACGCGCGCGCCCCGGCGCGCGGAGTGGGGCGCGGAATGTCTTGGATTGCGGGCCGCCGGTCCGTAGCATCTCCCCTCGAATTTTCGGAGGCGATCCCGGGACGCCGCATCGGCCCCGCCGGGGCGACGGCTGTTTCGGGATGGCCACGGCCAGGAGCGCGCATGTCCACGTTAAATCCATCCAAAGAGTTTGCCGGGCCCCGGGGCCCGGTCGTCCTCGCGATCATGGACGGCACGGGGATTGGGAAATATCCGGAGGGCGATTGTGTCGCCTCCGCCTGCAAGCCGAATTGGGACTGGCTCAAGCGGCACGCCGTCTACACGGAACTCAAGGCCCACGGGACCGCCGTCGGCATGCCGAGCGACGAGGACATGGGCAATTCCGAGGTGGGCCACAATGCGATCGGCGCCGGCCGCGTCTTCGCGCAGGGCGCGAGCCTCGTCGAAGACGCCATCAACAGCCGCGCCCTGTTCGAGGGGGAAACCTGGCGCGAGCTCGTCGGGCACGTGGTGAAGCACGGCACGCAGCTCCACTTCGTCGGCCTGCTTTCCGACGGCAATGTGCACAGCCACATCCGGCACCTCGTCGCGATGCTTCGCGAGGCGAAGGCCGCCGGGGTGAAACGGGCGCGCTGCCACATCCTGCTCGACGGCCGCGACGTGCCGCCGCAATCGGCCCTGGCATATGTGGACCAGCTGGAGGCGGTGCTGGCGGAGCTGTCCGGCGGCGGCTGCGACTTCGCCATCGCGTCGGGCGGCGGCCGGCAGGTCATCACGATGGATCGCTATGAGGCGGACTGGGGCATGGTCGAGCGGGGCTGGGACATCCACTGGCGGGGCGTCGGCCCGCAATTTCCCTCCGCGCGCGCGGCGATCGAGAAATACCGGGCGGACAACCCGGCGGTGATTGACCAGGACCTCCCGCCCTTCGTCGTCGCGCGCGGCGGCCAACCCGTCGGCGCCCTGCACGAGCACGATGGCGTGATCATGGTCAACTTCCGGGGCGACCGCGCCATCGAGACCTGCCGCGCGTTCGAGGAGGATTCGCTCGCCAAATTCAAGCGGGGCCCCCGGCCGCGCGTGAAGTTCGCCGGCATGATGGAGTACGACGGCGACACGCACACGCCGAAGAAATACCTCGTGTCGCCGCCCGCGATAGACCGCACGATGGGCGAGCGCCTGACCGCCGCCGGCGTGAACATCCTCGCGGTCAGCGAGACCCAGAAATACGGGCATGTCACGTATTTCTTCAACGGGAACCGGTCCGGCAAGTTTGACGAACAGCGCGAGGATTACGTCGAGATCAAGTCGGATCGCCTGCCTTTCGAGCAGCGGCCGTGGATGAAGGCGGCCGAGATCACGGACGTCGTCCTCGACTCGATCCGGGGCCACAAGCACCGGTTCATCCGCCTTAACTATCCGAACGGCGACATGGTCGGCCACACGGGCGTCACGCAGGCCGTACAGATTGCGGTCGAGGCGACCGACCTTTGCGTGGGCCGCCTGATGGGGGCGCTCCGCGAGGCCGGCGGCATCCTGGTGCTGACGGCGGACCACGGCAACGCGGACGAAATGTATGAGCGGAACAAGAAGGGCGAAATCGTGATGGATCCCCGCACCGGCGAGCCGAAGGCGAAGACAAGCCACTCGCTCAATCCGGTGCCGTGTTTCGTTTGGGACCCGGCCGGCTCGGCGAGGCTGAGGCTTTCCGCGGCGGCGCAAGGGGGCGGGCTGGGCATCACCAGTCTGACGGCGACCTGCATCAAACTGCTCGGGTTCGAGCCGCCCGCGGATTACGACCCGGCCGTCGTGGATGTCGGCTGACCGCATGCCTGTCGGCAACCCGCGCTTGGCCGGGGCGTTGGAGTAACCGGTGAATACCGCGCGCCAATACCAGCGGGTTCAATGCTCGAGGTGGGGCGGGGCCCCCGGACCCGCCGGGCGGCGCCGGAAGCGGCAGGCGGTGGTCTTGCAGAGAATGACCAGACCCGCCTTTGCGACGGCCAGGTTGTTGCGGTGCATGGAGGCCCCGCTGGACCGCTCCCGGTAGCGCACGGGCACCTCCGTCACGCGCAGGCCCAGCCGCGCCGCGCGGACGAGCAGTTCCACCTCGTAGCTGTATTGGTCGTCCCGGTAGGCGATGCGGTCCATGGCCGACCGCGCCCACGCCTTCATTCCGGTCGTGACATCGCTGAACCGGCGGCCGGCGAGCAGCGAGGCGTACGCGGAAAGCAGCCGGTTGCCCCAGTCGCGGGCGAACGCGGCGGATTCGGCGGCGGCGTCGGATTGGGGCAGGAAGCGGGAGCCCACGCACACATCCGCCGCGCCCGACCGGACCGGCGCCAACAGGGCGGGCAGGTCGTCGGCGTGGAATTGCAGGTCGGTGTCGAATTGGGCGATGCAGCGGCCGGCGGCGCGGCGGATGGCCTCGCGGACCGCGTGGCCCTTGCCCCGGTCGCCCGGATTCGGCACGAGCACGAGCCGGGGCAGTGCTCCGCGGAGCTCGCCGGCCCGTTCGAGGGTTCGGTCCGAGCCGCCGTGGATGACCAGGAGTTCGGCCCCCGGCACGGCCGCGGCGACCTCGCGCAGCGCGCGCTGGATCGTCGCCGCCTCGTTCCTGCAGGGAAGGATGATGGTCGTGTCGGTCCAGTTCATGGGCGGCCGCATGAAAGCCTAGCGGTTCTGATCAACATTGCAACAGGGGCCGTCCAGCGGCTAGGTTCGCTGCCGTGCCGCAGGACCGGATCCAACTCGATCGCCGCGCGTGGCCGTGGGCGGGCGGGGTGCTCGCCGCCGCGATCCTTCCGTTTCTCCCGGCGCTGTGGAACGGATTCGTCAACTGGGACGACCCGCGTTTCATTGTGGACAATCCCCACATCCGGGGGTTGAGCGCCGCGCATCTCGTCGCGATGTTCTCCCGGTTCGTGGACGGCAATTACATCCCGCTGACCCAGCTGTCCTTCGCGTTTAACCACGCCGTGCACGGGTTGTGGCCCGCGGGATTCCACGCGACCAACCTCCTGCTGCATGCGGCGAACGCAGGGCTGGTCTGGCTGCTGTTGATGCGCCTGGGCGGGACCTCCGCCAGCGCGGCGGTGGGCGCGATCGCGTTCGCCCTGCACCCGCTCCGGGTTGAATCGGTGGCGTGGGCCACCGAGCGGAAGGACGTCTTGTTTTCGCTGTTCTACCTGCTGGCCCTGCACGCCTACACACGGTATCTGGCCGACCGCGCGTGGCGGCGCCTGGCGCGGGTGCTGCTCTGGTTCGTGCTGTCGGGTCTGTCCAAGCAGATGGCCATCAGCCTCCCGGTGGTCCTTCTGCTGCTCGACTGGGCCGCGGGCCGCAAGTGGACGGCGCGCGCGGTGTGTGAAAAAATCCCGTTTGTCCTGGTGGCGCTGGCCTTCGTCGCCGTCGCCTACGCGGGCCAGCACACGTCCGGGGCGCTGGTGCGGGGGACCCAGTTCACGCCGCTGCACCGCCTGCTGCTGTCGTGCAACAGCCTGGTGATGTATGGGAGGGGCATCGTCTGGCCGGTGGAGTTGAGCTGCATTCATCCCTATCCGCGCGACGTCGTGGCGGAGGCCGCCTACACCCCGTTCGTGGTTCTGGCGGTGGCGGGGGCCGCCGTGTACTTCGGGTACCGGTTCCGGCCCCTGTGGGTGGGCGGCCTGTTCTTCCTTGCCACCCTGGCGCCGGTGCTCAATGTGGCGCCCGCGGGGAGCCAGATGGTCGCGGACCGCTTCACCTACCTGCCGTCGGTCGGCCTTTCCTATCTGCTGGCCGTGTCGTGCGCGGGCGGATGGGCGCGGTGGTCCCGGCGCCGCCGCCAACTCGCGCTCGCGGCGGGGACCGCCGCGCTGTTGGTCCTGCCCGTGCTGACGTGGAAACGCGTCCAGGTGTGGAAGGACGATTTGACCCTCTGGACCGACACGGTCCGGAAGGCGCCGGACGCCTTTGTCGCGCAGAGCAACCTCGCCCTCGCGCACTTCCATGCCGGCGCGTTCGAGGAGGCGGCGGCCGGATTTTCAAGGGCCATCCGGATCTCGCCCGCCGTCGCGGATTCGTATCACAACCGGGGCCGCGCCTACCAACGCCTGGGCCGCCGCGAGCCCGCGCTGGCGGATCTGACGACGGCCCTCGCGCTCGAGCCCGGTCAGGCCGCGCTGTGGCACAGCCGGGCGGAGCTCCATTTCGAGTCCGGCGAATGCGCCAAGGCCCTGCCCGATTACGCGCGCGCGATCGAGCTCGCGCCCGACTTCCTGGATGCGCGGATGGGGCGCGGCATCTGCCTCGGCATGGAGGGCTCGTACGACGCGGCCATCGCGGAGTTCTCCGCCGTGTTGGAACGGGACCCCGGCCTGCTCGACGCGCGGTACAACCGCGGGAAGGCGCTGTACGAAACCCGCCGGCTGGATGACGCGATCGCGGAATTCACCGAGATCCTGCTGCGCGATCCTTCCTACGCCAAGGCCTTGTATCACCGGGCGGTCGCCCTGCTCGACACGGGCCGCGCCGAGGAGGCCGCGCGGGACCTGGCGGGCATCCGCCAACTGGGCTACGAGGCGCCCGCCGACCTGCTGCGGCGCCTGCCCGCGGAGCGGGAATAGCCCGCATGGAATCGAAGATCTTGAGACCTGGTTTTATTCGTCCGCGACGGACGCGACATCCGCGAGGTTCAGCTTGTCCATCCGGTACTTGAGGATGCGGCGGGTCGTGCCGAGCAGTTCGGCGGCGCGGGTCTGGACGCCCTTCGCTTCGCGCATTGCCTGGCGGACGAGTTCCCGCTCGTAATTGTTGACCATCTCCTCGAGCGAGCCGCCGTTCAACTGGGCGGGCGCCGGCGCGGCCTCGCGCGCGGGCTGCAGGTCGCGGGGCAGGTGTTCGGTCTTCAACACGGTTTCGCGCCCGTGCAGGACCAGCAGGCGTTCGACGAGGTTTCGCAGCTCGCGGACGTTGCCCGGCCACTCGTAGTGCTGCATCCGTTCGACGACGTCGGGCGCGAATTCGGACGCGCCGACCTTCATGGTCTGCTTGAAAAACTGGAGAAAGTAATCGGCGAGCAGCGGGATGTCCTCGCGGCGCTCGCGGAGGGGGGGCACGACAATCGGCACCACGTTGAGCCGGTAGTAGAGGTCCTCCCGGAACCGCTTCTCCGCCATTTCCTGCTTCAGGTCGCGGTTTGACGCCGCGATGATGCGCGCGTTGGTGCGGATGACCTGCGTGCCGCCGAGCCGCATGAATTCGCGCTCCTGCAGGACGCGCAGCAGCTTGACCTGGGTGGTGAGCGGCATCTCGCTGACCTCGTCGAAAAACAGCGTGCCGTTTCCGGCGAGGTCGAAGCGGCCGAACTTGCGCTTGTCCGCCCCGGTGAACGCGCCCTTCTCGTGGCCGAACAGCTCGCTCTCCATCAGCGTCTCCGGCAGCGCGCCGCAGTGCACCGCGACAAAAGGCTCCTCGGCGCGGGCGCTCAGGGCGTGCAGCTGGCGGGCGATGAGCTCCTTGCCCGTTCCGCTTTCGCCGAGGATCAGCACGGTCGCATCCGATTCGGCCGCCTTGCGGGTGTCCTCCAGGGCCTGCACGAAGGCCGGCGAGCGCCCGACGACGCCGGTCACGGGAAACTGCTGGGCCACCTCGCTTTTCAGGACCTGGACCTGGAGGCGCAGCGCGCGGTTTTCCAGCGCGCGCGCGACGACGCGCCGGATTTCGGCGACATCGAACGGCTTGGTCACGAAATCCACGGCGCCGGACTTGATGGACTCGACGACCGGTCGGACATTCGTGGACGCGCTCACCATGATGAATCCCAGGTCCGGATACAGCTCCTGCGCCTCCTTCAGCAGCGTCACGCCGTCCTTGTCCGGCATCATCACATCCAGCATGACCAGGTCGAACCGCTGCGTCCCCAGCGCGGCCAGCGCCTGGCCGGCGTTTTCCGCGGTGGTGATCTGGAACTCGCGGCTGAAGATGGATTTCAGCGATTCGCGGCTGCCCACCTCGTCGTCCACAATCAGCAGTTGCTTCATGATTTTTCCCCTGAACCGGCCCCCGCCACGGGCAGGGTGATGGTCACCGCCGTGCCCTGTTCCCCGCTCTCGATCTGCACGCGGCCGTTGTGGTCCACCACCGTGCGCTTGACGATCGGAAGCCCCAGCCCCATGCCGCGCGCCTTCGTCGTGCAAAAGGGCGAAAAGACCTTGTCGCGAAGATCCGCCGGAATGCCCCGCCCGTTGTCCCGCACCGTGATGGCGACGCCCTTTCCGCCGGAGCCGTTGCCCAGGCGAACCGCCGTGAGGTCAATCTGCCCCTCCTTCCGCTGCGCGAGGGATTCGACGGAGTTCCGCAGCAGGTGCGCGAAGCAGTCCGTCAGCGCGCGCTCGTCGCCCCAGATCGGCGGCAGGTCCTCATCCAGCCGGGCGGAGACGCGGATGCCCTTGCGCTGGGTGGGCGGGAGGGTCTGCTCGATGCTGCGCTTGAGCGGCTGGCGCACGTCCAGGGCGCTGAACTTCAGTTCCGGCGGGTGGGCGAAATCGTTGATCTGGTCAATGATGCTGTTGAGCCGGTCCACCTCGATGGAGACCAGTTTGCTGAAATCGGCGCGGAACTCCGCGTCGTTGAACCGCTCGGGCAGCAACTGCGCGAAGGTCTTGATGGCGACCAGCGGGTTCCGGATTTCGTGCGACATGCTGGCGGCGAGCTCGTTCCAGAACGCGGCGCGTTCGATCTGGTCCTGTTTTTCCTGCAGCGCGCGCTGGGCCGTGATGTCCTGGATCATCGCGACCGCGCCGAGGCAGCGCGCGGGACCGCCGAGCCGGCGGGTCTGCACGTAGACGGCGCGGCGCGTCAGCGGGTCGGTCCAGGCCTGCGGGAACTCGAAGAGTTCGCCCTCGATGGTCCGGCGGATCATGTCGGCCAGCCGGCTGCCGAGCGCCTCGACCGGGTGGCCGGCCACCTTGTCCTCGGGCACGGCGAGCATGTCGCGCGCGGCCGTGCTGAACCAGCGGATGATCCCCTGTTCGTCCGCCGCGACGATGCCGGTGGGCAGCGAGTGCAGGAGCGTCTCGGCGAGCGACTTCTGGCGGGCGACCTCCTCGTAGAGCAGCGCGTTCTCCAGCGCGGTCGAGATGTGGTCCACCGCACTGGAGAGGTCCTCGAGGTCGCCGTAGGCGAAGGGGATGCCGGTGGCGCGGTGGCCGAGGAGGACCCACCCGATCAGCGCGCCGCGGGCGTGGAGAGGCGCGAGCACCTCCGCGCCCTGGGTGTCCAGGGCGCGCAGCAGCAGGGCGCGCTCGCGGGGATCGGGGATGGAATCCAGCGTGGCCCGCGCCACGAGGTGCGCGTGGCGGTCCATCCATTGCACGAAGGGCTCCGTGGCGCGGTAGGCGAGGCGCAGCGTTTCGTCGCTGCACTTCAGGGCGGCGAGGAGGCGATACGGATCGTCGGGGCGGCGTCGCGCGAAGATGCCGACGCGCGCGACGCGGGTGCTGTCGGCGAGGCCCTCCGCCACGCGCGACAGCATGGCATCAATGTCGCCGATATGGCGCAAGGCGCGGGCCATATGGCTCAACGAGAGCGGCGAATCAATCCGGTCCGGGCGCGAGGGCGGCGGACCGGCGGGCTCGCGCGGTTTGCGGAGCGATTCGGTGCGCAGGTGGTCGTTCTCCACCTGGACCTCGAGATATTCGATGGCGCGGGCGACGAGATTCTGGATCCGGCGCCGATCGGCCTGCAGCTCCTCGACCGCATAGACGCCGGCGGATTCGGCGACGAGGGCGGGGTCGGAGCGGGGGTCGCCGAGCGCGATTACCGCGAGGCCCTCGAATCGCCTGAGGAAATCCGGCAGGAAATCGCGCGGCTCGCCGAGGCGGAGGTCCAGCAGCAGGACGGCGGGCGCCAGCCGGCCGCAGGCGGCCTCGAGCCCGGCGCGGTCCTCGGAGCAGTGCGGCTCGCCGTGCGCCTGGAGGATCGCGCACAGCCGGCGCTTCAGCTCCGGGTCGCGGGTGTGCAGCAGGAGGGGCGGGGGCGCCTTCATGCCGTGGCCTCCACGGCGGCCAACGGGAAGACGACGAAAATCGCCGACCCGCGTCCGACTTCGCTCTCGATGTCAACGAGGCCCTTGTGCTCCACGATGATCCCGTGCGACACGGACAGGCCCAGGCCCGTGCCGGAGGGCTTGGTGGTGAAGAACGGGTCGAAGACGTGCGGGATGTCCTCCGGCCTGATGCCCTGGCCGGTGTCGCGGATGACGACCCGCAGCCGGGTCTCCGTGGCCAGCCGCCCCGTCAGCGCGAACTGGTTGGTCTCGTATTCGTAAAGTTCGGTGCGCACGGTCAGCGTGCCGCCCGACTCCATCGCGTCCAGGGCGTTCAGGAAGAAGTTCAGGAAGGCCTGCGCCAGCATGTCTTTGTCGCCGTGGATCAGGTCGCTGGCCGCCTCGAATTCCCGGACGAGGCCGATCTGCTTCTGCTTCAACTGCTGGTGCAGGAGGCGCAGCGTGCCGTCGAGCTGCTCGTGCACATGCATCGGGTGCAGGCTGGGCTTCTGCGGCCGGGCGAATCGGAGCAGCTGGTTGACGATGGCGTCAATCCGTTTGACCTCCTGCCCGACGAGCGAGGAGAAGGTGTCGCGGAAGTCCGCATCCTGGTAGCGCTCCGGCAGCAGTTGGGTGAAGGTCTTCAGCGTGACCAGCGGGTTCTTGATCTCGTGCGCCATCCCGGCCGAGAGCGTGCCGATGCTCGCGAGGCGGTCCGTGCGCCGGACCTGGTCCTCCAGCTTCCGGATGATCGTGAGGTCCTCCATCACGAGCAGGGCGCCGAGCTGCTTGCCGGTATGGCTGGTGAAGGCGGTTGTGCTGTAGCGGACCGGGAGGTCCTCGCCCCGCGCGGCGGGCAGGGCGGTCTCCACGCTGCGGACACCGAAGCCGTTCTGGAGCGTGACGTAGAGGGCCTGCGCGAGGGTGGGCGGCAGGCGGTCAACCGGATGGCCGACGAACTCCACGCCGCGCTGGCCGAGAATCCGCTGCGCCTCGCGGTTGCAGGTGGTAATGCGGCCCTCGCGGTTGATCGCGATGACGCCGGTGAGCAGGCTTTCGAGCAGGATGTTGTTGTAGACCGCGCTGTCGCGGATCTGGGTGTAGAGGTCGGTGTTGTCGAGGCCGACGGCCAGCTGGTCGCAGAGGACCTGGAGGGCGCGCTGTTCGGTGATTCCGTAAATGCGGCCCGACAGGCGCGGCCCCATGAGGACGATTCCCCGCAGGCCGGTCTTGGCGCGGATCCCGATCGCGATGGACGCGCCCAGCGCGGCGAGCAATTGCCCGGCCCGGGACTCGAGCGGCGTTTTCCGGATGCGGTGCAGCGTGTCCATGGCCAGGGGGTCCGTAGTCCCGGAAAGGAGGGCGACCAGGGCTTCGCCGGGCTCGATCCGGACGGGTTCGGCGGGCGGAGCGGCGGGGAAGGACTGGAGGTAGGCGCCGCCGTCCTGGAGCAGGATCAGGATCTTGTCCGTCCCCACGGACTTGGCGAGCAGCGCGGCGAACTGGTCGAACAATTCGTCGCGCGTGGTGATGGAGGTGATGATGCGGTTGGTCCGGTTCAGCAGGTCGGTCACGTCGGGCAGTTCGATGTTGATGAAGAGGCGGCGCGCGAACTGCTGCATCCAGCCGTGCGCCGGCGCCATCGAGAACGCCACCGCGACGGCGGCGATCAGGTGCGCGGCGAATTCGTTCCACTCAAGCGGCTGGAGCCCCCACCGGGAGAGCAGCCAGGTCCCGGCATAGACCGCCGCGAGATAGGCCAGCAGCAGGGCGTGCGCCGTCACCCGGCGCAGCACATCCGCCACCGCCATGATCCGCCGGGTCGCGATGCCGTACGCGATGATGCCGAGGATGAAGAAAGCGGTGACGGGCAGGAATTGCACCGCCTGCGGATTCCCGGACAGCACCGGGATGAGCATGGAAAACGTCACGCCGACAACGGTGCCCGTGGCCCAGGACAGCATGATGAACTGGAGTTCGATCTTGCGGACACCCGACGCGAGGCGGACATCGCGCGAGTACAGCAGGCAAAGCGAAACGAGCGTGAACAGGAAATACACGCCGTAGAGCAGGATGCCCGGGCCGTAGTCGGGCTCCGGCACGTCAACCATCGGCGCGAGGGGCATGGCGACGCCGCGCAGGAAGAAGGGCAGGTGGCACATGGCCGCGATGGCGAAGCACATGGCGAGCCAGAGCGGATTGTGGACCAGCACGCGGGCAAACGGGCGGTCGGGCTTCATCACGGCGATGCGGAGGCAATCGAACAGGTACGGGACGAAAATCGCCGCACCGTTGGTTAACCGGATGAAAAGCGCCGAGGTCCCGGCCGTGCCGGCCTGGAAGGCCAGCATCATGAACGAAAGCCAGAGGCTCAGCGCGCCCGTCAACAGCAGGAAGAACTGGTTATTCGATCGTCTCGGATTCTGTATGAAAACCAGGACGCCGAGGCTCAGGCAGGCGGCAAACGTCAGGACGTGGAGGATGCGGAAAATCAGCATGGCGGCTCCACGCGTTGGAAGACCATGCAGGAATTGCCCCCGCCAAGCCCGTGCGCGTTGATCAGGATTCGGTCCGCCCGGTGCTTGCGGCCCCGGCCCGGGACGTGGTCGAGGTCGCAGCCGGGGTCGGGGGTGTGCAGGTTGGCGGTCGGCGGGATGATCCCATCCCGGAGCGCGAGCGCGCAGGCGATGAGTTGAAGCGCCCCGGCCGCGGCCAGCGGGTTGCCGACCGCGCCCTTGATGGAGCTGACGGGTATTTGATAGGCGCGCGTCCCGAACAGTTTTTTGATGACGCCGACCTCCGCGCGATCCAGCGCCGGATGGCCGGATGCGTGGGCGCAGATGTAGTCAATGTCATCCGTCTTGAGACCCGCGTCCGCGAGGGCCCGCGCCATGGCGACCAACAGTCCGCCGTTGATGTGATCCGAGTCCGAATCCACCCGGGTGGCGCAACTGACGATCTCTCCATAAACAGTCGCGCCGCGCTCCAGCGCGTGGCCGTATTCCTCGACCACGACCATCCCCGCGCCCTCCGAAATGATGCCCGAGTCGTTGCCCCGGTTGAACGGGCCTCCGATGGCGCCGTCCGGAAATCTGACGCGGGAAACCAGGGCCGATTGCTGCAGGCATGCGATCCCCAGCGCGCAGACCGGCGCATCGCCCCCGCCGGCCAGCGCCACGTCGGACCGCCCGCTGCGGACATGGTGGGCGGCCGCCCAGATCGCATCGAGGCCGGAAGGGCAGGCCGATGAAAAGGTCTGGGCGGCGGACGACAATCCGAACTCGGCCGCGATCATGCTGGCCGCCTGATGCGGCTGGCTGGCCGTGCTGCTGTAGGGCGAGATCCGTTGCGGTCCCTTCTGGATGAGTTGGGCCGCCGCTTGCTCCACCATGCCGTAGGAACTTGAACTGGCGCCGAAGAACACGGGCACATCGCCCCGCAGCCGTTCGAAATGGTCGGTCAACCGCGCGTGTTCGATGGCAATTTGGGTCGCGGCCAGGGCCAGTTGTGTCTGTCGCGCCAGCCGGCGGGCCGGCGTTTTGGTGTTCAGGAAATTGGACAGATCGAACGCGCGAACCTCGCCGGCGACCTTCGCGTCGAAATCGCTGCAGTCGAAGAAGGTGATCGGTCCGATTCCGCTGCGGCCCGCGACGATGGCCTCCCAGTAGTCGTCCACGCCGATTCCGCACGGCGCAACGGGCCCCATCCCTGTGACTACCGCTCGCATTCTGTTAAGTGCCGCCATAGACGATCCACGCCACCACAGCCACAAACTCATGGCGGCTGAATGGATTCGTCGCCCCAAATCCGATGTTCAAAACTGAACACCGGGAATTAAGCGCACAATTTTGAACGGGCGCAAGGCTTTTATTGCGATTTCTGGAGGGGCGCTATTGTTTCAATCTGTCATGCTGTTTCTTACATTATGCGGAACTCGGGACGACACCTGTTGAAGAGCTGTTAACAATTTGAAGCGCACGTTTTCACAAAATGTGCAGTGAATATTGTAATTGGCCAATATCGTCCAATCAGCGGTTCTGAAAAAATCATTCGGACTACTACTCGTGCCCATCCGGATGAACGCACCACAACATATGGATGTTTTGGGGCTGGCATGGGGATTGCTGATGTGGGTGGCCACCGATTAGGAGGGTATACGTATGAACAAGCATTCAACAGGTCGTCTGGTTGTTGGGTCTGCGTGTTTGATGGCGTTCTGCTCTGCTGTGTCTGCGAACGGGTTTCGCAATCCGCCGGAGAGCGCTGGGGCGCTCAGCAGGGACGGCGGCAAATTGCTCTCCGTATCGGATGCATCGGCTGTGGCCGTGAATCCGGCGAACCTCGCCGATCTGGATCAGGCCGAGGCCGTATTCTCTCTGACATTGGTTCGGGGCGAGACGGAGTTCGCGTCCCCCGCCGGGGAGACCGCGACAGATGATCCATGGAAGATGTTGCCCAATCTCTTCGCGGCCTGGCCCATCGAAAAGGGCCGGTGGGTTGCGGGCGTCGGAATCAGCACGCCATTCGGCCAGTCCACCATCTGGAAAAAGGACAGCATTCTGCGGTATTCCGCGCCCTACCATGCCGAAATCAGGATGGTGAATGTCAACCCTAGCGTCGCGGCCCGCGTGAACGACCGCATCAGCGTTGGCGCGGGTTTGGACCTGATCCATTCCGAACTGCGTATCAAGCAGTTCCTGCCGTGGTCCCTTGTGGTTGGCAATCCAGCGGCGCCGGATGGCCGGTCAAAATTCGCCGGCGACGGGACTGCTTTGGGTTGGAACGCCGCCGCGCGTTTTAACCTGACGGATCGGCAATCCGTTGCGCTGACCTACCGCAGCCCTTTTGAAGTGGATTACGACGGCGATGCCGAAATTTCTAACATCCCCGCGCCGGGATTGGCCGCGCCGAAGAGCCATTTCTCCAGCGAGGTGGAGTTCCCCGCGATTGTCGCTGCCGGATACGGCCTTCAGGTGACCGAACAATTGCATGTCGGCGTGGATGTGGAATGGATCGAATTTTCGCGCTTCGAACAACTGCCGGTTGACATCGGGGTTAACAATCCGCTCCTGCCGGCGACGGCGATTCCGCAACTCTGGGACGATGTCTGGACATATGGTCTTGGCGCCGAATATCGCCTGAACGAAACCTGGGCGCTTCGCGCGGGCTACAAATTCATGGAGACGCCGATTCCGGACAGCACGCTTGCGCCGACGCTTCCCGACGCGGATCGCCATCTTGTCACGGCCGGCGTCGGATACGCCAGGAACGGGCGCCGCGTTGATTTGGGTTATGCGTACTCGATTTTCGACGACCGGGACATTTCCGGGAATCCGGATCCCGTCCTGAACGGCGGATATGATCTCTCGTCACACCTGCTCGCGATCTCCTTCGGGATCGAACTCTAAGGACGCCATGATCGCGTGCACGACACAGGCCCGGGTGTTGGTGATAGACGACGAGGTCGGTCCTCGCGAGAGTCTCCGCATCCTGTTGAAGCATGAGTTCGAGGTCCACGTCGCCGACGCGGTGGCGCGGGGGGTCGAATTGCTCCGCGAGAAAAAACCGGACGTCGTGGTGATGGATATCCGGATGCCCGGCAAGAGCGGAATCGAGGGCTTGCGCGAGATCCGCGCCCTCGATCCCTGTGTCGCGGTGATCATGTTGACCGGGTTCGGGGCGCTGGAAACCGCGCAGGAGGCCCTCCGGCTCGGCGCGAGCGACTACATCAAGAAGCCCTTCGACACGAAGGAAATGCTGGAGGTCATTCGCGGCAACGTGCGGCGCACGGCGCTCAACCGCAAACGCGCCGGGACCGAGCGGGAACTCCAGGAGCTCAACAGCCGGCTGACCGCGGAGCTCTCCAAGAAGGACCGGCTGGCGACCCTCGGGCAGGCCTCCTCCGAACTCGTCCATGATCTGCGCAACCCCCTCACCGTCGTGCTCGGCTATGTCCAGATCCTCGCCGACGATCTGAACAAGGCGCGCCAGACCCATACCGGCAGCCTGGAGGCCAGCGCGGAATACATCTCGCTCATCGAGCGCAATATCCATCGCTGCCGGGACATCATCGAGGTCTGGCAGGACCTGGGCCGCGAATCCAAGCGGGCCCACCAGCCGCTGCGACCGGCGGACCTGCTGCGGGAGGTTGTGGATGGCCAGCAAACGCTGGCCGGCGCCCATCGCGCCGTGATCGAGTTGCAGCTGGCGGACCCGGATGCGCAGGTGCTTGGCGATGCCCTGCAGTTGAGCCGCGCCTTCCAGAACCTCCTCGTCAACGCACTGGACGCGCTGCCCGCGGAGGGCGGAAGCGTGCGCGTGTCGGGCACGGCCGGCGGCGAAGACTACCGCATCGCGATCCGCGACAACGGATCCGGGATTTCCGAGGAAAACCAGAAGCGCCTGTTCGAAGCCTATTTCACCACGAAAGCGGCCAACAAGGGGACCGGTCTCGGCCTGTTCATCACCCAAAGGATCGTGCAGGATCACAAGGGGCGGATCGAAGTCGCCAGCCGTGTCGCCAAGGGCACCGAAATGGTCGTGGTCCTGCCCCTGTGGCGCGAGTCCCGCGGCCTCTCCTGAAACCAACTTATTCTGGACAGCTGCCGCCGCCCGCCCGATGCTCCCGGCATGTCTTCCGCCCCGGAGACTGCGTGGCCGGACGTGTTCATCCCGTTGCTCGGCCGGGAACATGTCGTTTTCGGTGACGACGACCTGCGCCCGTGGACCGACAATGTCACGGCCCTCGACCGGCGAATCGCCGCCGTGCTGAGACCGGGCTCGGCCTCCGAGGTCCAGCAGATCGTCCATTGCGCGAACCGGCTGGGCCTTCCCTTGTACCCGTACAGCCGGGGCTGCAATTGGGGCCTGGGCTCGCGGCTGCCCGTCCGCGACGGGGCCTGCCTCGTTGACCTGTCGCGGTTGAACCGCATCCGCGAGGTCAACGCCTCGCGCGGTTACGCCGTCGTCGAGCCCGGGGTGACACAGCGTCAGCTCTATGAGCACCTCGCCGCCCAAGAACTCCCGCTGATGCTCAACGTGGTCGGCGCGGGGGGCGGCGTCAGCCTGCTCGGCAACGCGCTGGAGCGCGGGATCGGCTATTTCCACAGCCGCGCCGGCACGCTGTCGGGGCTCGAGGTCGTGCTCGGGAATGGCACGATCCTCCGGACGGGATTCGGCCGGGAGGACGCTTCCGCATTGACCCACATCTACCGGCACGGCATCGGGCCCGGCCTCGACGACCTGTTCTGCCAGTCGAATTTCGGCATCGTCACGGCGGCGGGTATCGAACTGCTGCCGCGCCATCCCTGCCGCTGTTCGGTGATCGCCAAAATCGGCGAGGCGGACCGGCTCGCCGATCTCGTGGACGCCTTCGCCGACCTGCGTCGGGCCGAGGTGGTGCGGATGGTCACCCACATCGGGAACCGCGAGCGGGCCTTCGACACGCTGGCGCCCCTCGTCTATTGGCAGTTGGGCCCCGGGCGCACGCGCGAGCGGGCGGAATCCCTTCTGGCCGCGGAAGGCTTCGGCCCGTGGAGCGCGGTGGCGAGCGTCGCGGGCGACCGCCCGTCCGTCCGGCTTGCCGTCCGCTCCATCCGGGCGCGCCTGCGCGGAATCGCGACCCTTTCCGTCCTGGACGACGCCCGCCTCGCAAGGGCGGAGCGTTCGCTCGCCGCGTGCTCGTTCCTGCCCGCGGCCCGGCGAAAACTGGCCGTCCTGCGCGCCGTCCGCCCGGTGTACAACCTCTCGCAGGGCATCCCCGCCGACGAGCCGCTCAAGGCGCTGTATTGGGGCGCCGGTCTCGAACCGCCGCAGGGGCCGGTGGAAAATCCCGACCGGAGCGAAGCCGGATATGCCTATGTGCTGCCGCTCTTTCCGCTCGATGGCGAGATCGGCGCGTGGGCCGCCGCGGAGGCCGGGCGGCTCGGCGCCGCCCGCGGATTCCGGCCGGCGATGACGCTCAACGTCCTGGACGGGCGCTGCCTCGAACTGGTGCTTTCCGTCTCGTTCCCCCGGAACGAACCCGATCGCGTCCGCGCCGCGCACGCCTTCTGCGAGGAGTTGCTGGATGTCTTCGCCGCGCGGGGATATCACCCGTACCGCGTCGGCATCCACCAGATGAACCGCGTGGTGAAGGAGGGGGATCCCTTCTGGGAAACCGCCCGCGCGATCAAGCGGGCGCTGGATCCCAACGGCGTCATCGCGCCCGGCCGCTACAACCTGGCCTGAACCGCCCTCAGGGCGGAGGGCGGGCGTTCCCGATGAGCGAGGCGATCAGCGCGCGGGCCTCCATGATCTCGAACGGTTTTCCCAGGATGTGCCGGACGCCCGCCGCCCTGAGCTCGTCCATCCGCTCGATGGTGGTGTACCCCGTGGCGACAATCAGGGGACATGCGGGCTGCAGGGCGCGGAGCTGGGCGATGAAATCAATTCCCGTCGGTTTGCCCGGCAGGCTCAAATCCGAGATGATGAGGTCAATGCCCGGCTCGCGGGCCAACGAAAGGGCCGCCGGCCCGTCGCCCGCCAGCACGGACGAGTGACCCAGCATCGAGACAATCCGCTGGAGCAAATGCTGGATGCCCTCTTCGTCTTCAATAATCAATACGTTGGCCATGATACTCCTCAATCGCCGCGCTCCACCCGCGCAGGGGCGTATCTTACCGCCGGAGAGGACGAATCGCAAGGCGCGGCATCACGGGCGCACGGGACCTTATGCCGCGTGTCCTGCCGCTGAATGCCGGATGTTGTTGGGGTCAGGTGTTATCTGTGTCCGGCGGCCCGGTCGGCGAGGATGGTCCTGACGGTGTCCATCGCATCGCGCCGGTTGTGGCCGATCAAGCCGCTGGCGCCGCGCTTGATCCAGCCCACGGCGTATACGCCCGCGATCGGCTGGTCCCCATCGAGGACCCGGTGCTCGCGCGTCGGGATGACCCCGCGCGCCGGATCGAAAGGCAGGCCGGGCAGGGGCCGTCCGCGATGGCCGATGGCGGTGAACACCGCGCCGCACGAAAGGCGCTGGAGCGCGCCGGTGGGCACCGCGCGCGGGCCGCCGGGCCCCGCTTCCAGCCGGCACAGTTCAAGCGTGAGCCCCTCGACCCGCCCCGCGCCGCCGATGCCGATCGGCCTGCGCAGGAAATCGAATTGGATCGTCACGCGGGCGCCGGGGTCCGGCGCGCGGCCGGCCCACTCCCGCAGCGTGCGGACCACCGCGCGGGCCCGGTCGTCCGCGGGACCGGTCCCTTCAGCCCCGTCCGCCGGGCTCGTGAAGGCGACCACGGGATCCACCCGCACGTCCACGCCCGGCAGCGCGCCGCACTCGAGGAGTTCGTTTTCGCCGAACAGCGTTTGCGCCGGCCCGCGCCGCCCGATCACGTGGATGCGCCGGACCCGGCTTCGCTCCAGCGCGGCCAGCGCGGCGGGCGCGATGTCGGTCCCGCGCAGCGCCGCGGGATCGCGGGCCAGCAGTCGCGCGATATCCAGCGCGACATTCCCGTTCCCGATGATCGCGGCCGTCTCCGCGTCCAGCGCGATCGGCGCCGCCACGGCATCCGGACGCCCGTTCGCCCAGCCGGCAAACGCAAGCGAGGCATGGACCCCCGGCAGGTCCTCGCCCGGGATGCCGAGCCGGCGATCGTCCTCCGCGCCCGTCGCCGCCACGACCACGTCGAACCGCGCCCGCAACGCATCCACCGAAACGTCGCGGCCCACCCCGGTGTCGAGGCGAAGCGTCAGGGCCGGGTGCGCCGCCGTCCGCTCCAGCAGCTTCGCGATCCGCCGGGTGTTCGGGTGGTCGGGCGCCACGCCGTAACGGACGAGGCCGCACGGATGGGGCAGCCGCTCGAACAACTCCACGGCGACCGGCCGCCCCGCCCGCAGCAATTCCTCGGCGGTGAAAAGTCCCGCCGGCCCGGCCCCGACGATCGCGACGCGCAACGGTGTGTGCCCTTCCGACATGGTCCAAGCTTGCTTTATTCTTTTATCCGGATAAAGTAATAAATAAACGATATGGCCACATCACGTACAGAACTGCTCCGCCGCCTGCTGGGCGAGCGCATCCTGATCATTGACGGCGCGATGGGGACGATGATCCAACGGCACGCGCTCGGCGAGTCCGATTTCCGGGGCGCGCGATTCGCGGACCACGCGCGCGACCTGAAGGGCAACAACGACCTGCTATCGCTGACGCAGCCGGAGATCATCGCCGATATCCACCGCCAGTATTTCGAGGCCGGCGCGGACATCGTCGAGACCAACACGTTCAACTCCCAGTCGGTCTCGCAGGCGGACTACGGGCTGGAGCGACTCGCCTACGAAATGAACGCCGCGTCGGCGCGGCTGGCCCGCGCGGTGGCGGACGAATTCGAGGCGCGGGAGCCGGGGCGCCCCCGCTTCGTGGCCGGGGCGGTGGGCCCCACGAACCGGACGGCCTCGATCTCGCCGGATGTGAACAACCCGGGTTTCCGCAACATCTCGTTCGATCAGCTGGCCGAATCCTACGCCGACGCGGTGCGGGGCCTGGTGGACGGCGGCGCGGACCTGATCCTCATCGAGACCATCTTCGACACGCTGAACGCGAAGGCGGCGATCTACGCGACCCGGAAGCACTTCGACGACACCGGGCGGCGTCTCCCGATCCTGATTTCGGGCACCATCACGGACGCGAGCGGGCGCACGCTGACGGGCCAGACGGCCGAGGCCTTCTGGTATTCGGTCATGCACGCCGAGCCGTTGAGCGTCGGCCTGAATTGCGCGCTTGGGGCGAAGGAGATGCGCCCGCACATCGCGGATCTGGCGCGTGTCGCGCCCTGCTTCACCAGCGCGTACCCGAACGCCGGCCTGCCCAACGCCTTTGGCGGCTATGACGAAACGCCGGAAATGATGGCGGAGTTGATCTGCGAATTCGCGCGGGGCGGGCTGGTGAACCTCGTCGGCGGCTGCTGTGGCACGACGCCCGACCACATCCGCGCCTTCGCCGAGGCGGTGCGCGGCCTGCCGCCGCGCCGGCCGCCGGAGATCCGGCCGACCCTGTGCCTCAGCGGGCTGGAGCCGTTCGTCGCGCGGCCGGAAATCCCGTTCATCAACGTCGGCGAGCGCACCAACGTCACCGGCTCGCGCCAGTTCCTGCGCCTGATCAAGGAGGACAACTACGACGAGGCGCTCGCGATCGCGCTGCAGCAGGTCGAGAACGGCGCGCAGATCATAGACGTGAACATGGACGAAGGCATGCTGGACGCGGTGGAGGCCATGCGCCGGTTCCTCAACCTGATCATGGCTGAGCCGGCCATCTGCCGCGTGCCGGTGATGATTGACTCCTCGAAGTTCCACGTCATCGAGGCCGGACTCAAGTGCGTGCAGGGCAAGTGCGTGGTCAACTCGATCAGCCTCAAGGAGGGCGAGGCGCCGTTCCTCGAGCACGCGCGGATCGTGCGGCGCCACGGCGCGGCGGTCGTCGTCATGGCGTTCGACGAGCAGGGCCAGGCCGACACGCTGCGGCGGCGGATTGACATCTGCGCGCGGGCCTACCGGCTGCTGGTGGAGGAGGCGGGCTTCCCCCCGCAGGATATTATTTTCGATCCGAACGTGTTCCCGGTCGGCACCGGGCTGCCCGAGCACGCGGCTTACGCCGTGGATTTCATCGAAGCCGTGAGCCGGATCAAGGCGGAATGTCCGCACGCGCGCTGCAGCGGCGGCATCAGCAACCTGTCCTTCTCCTTCCGCGGCAAGGACAAGATCCGCGAGGCGATACATTCGGTCTTCCTGTATCACGCCATCAAGGCCGGCCTCGACATGGGCATTGTCAACGCCGGGCAGCTCGCGGTGTACGACGATCTGGAACCCGAGTTGCGCGAGCTGGCCGAAGACCTGGTCCTCAACCGCCGGCCCGACGCCACCGAGCGCCTGCTCGACTACGCGGCCCGCACCGACACGTCCTCCGGCGGCAGGGCCGACGACGCGGCGAAGCTGGAGTGGCGGTCGCAGCCGGTGGCCAAGCGGCTGGAGCACGCGCTGATCAAGGGCATCACTGATTTCATCGAGCAGGACACCGAGGAGGCGCGCGGGCAGTGCGCGACGCCGCTGGCGGTCATCGAGGGCCCGCTGATGGCGGGCATGGGCGTCGTGGGGGACCTGTTCGGCGCGGGCAAGATGTTCCTGCCGCAGGTGGTGAAGAGCGCCCGCGTGATGAAGAAGGCCGTCGCCTACCTCGAGCCCTTCTTCGAGGAGATGAAGCGGACCGGGGGCGGGGCCGCGAAGGGGCGCATCCTGATGGCCACCGTCAAGGGCGACGTGCACGACATCGGGAAGAACATCGTGGGCGTCGTCCTGCAGTGCAACAACTACGAGGTCATAGACCTCGGCGTGATGCAACCCTGCGAGAAGATCCTGGCCGCCGCGCGCGAGCGGCAGTGCACCGTCATCGGCCTGAGCGGCCTGATCACCCCGTCGCTCGACGAGATGGTCCATGTGGCCGCCGAAATGAAGCGCACCGGCTTCGAGATTCCTCTGCTGATTGGCGGCGCGACGACTTCCAAGGTTCACACCGCCGTTAAGATCGCGCCGGCCTATCCGCACCCGGTGGTCTATGTGCCCGACGCCTCGCGGGTCGTGAACGTGGTCAGTTCGCTCCTGAGTCCCGAACGCCGCACGGCGTACGCGGCGGAGATCGGCGCCGAATACGCCGCGATCCGCGAGCGGCGGCGGCAGGGCCAGACCCCGGACCAGTTCCTCGCGATCGCCGAGGCCCGCGCGAACGGGGTCGGGACGGATTGGTCCGCCTATGCGCCGCCCGCGCCCTCGTTCCTCGGTGTGAAAAGCCTCGTGAACTATCCGATCGAGAGGCTGGTGGACCGCATAGACTGGACCCCATTCTTCGCCACGTGGCAGTTGAACGGTCTGTACCCCGAGATCTTCGAGGACCCGCAGGTCGGCGCCGAGGCGCGCCGGCTCTTCGACGACGCGCAGCGGATGCTCAAGCGCATCGTGGAGGGACGCTGGTTGCAGGCGAACGCCGTCTTCGGCTTCTGGCCCGCCGCCCGGGAGGGGGACGATATCCAGCTCTACACGGACGAGAGCCGTTTGACGCCGCTGCACCGGTTCCATTTCCTGCGGCAGCAGATGCGGAAGGCTACCGCGGCGCCCAACCTGTGCCTCGCCGATTTCGTCGCGCCCGTCGGGAGTGGACGCGACGATTACCTCGGCCTGTTTGCCGTCACCGCGGGGCTCGGCATCGAGAAAATGCTCAAGAAGTTCGAGGCTGACCACGACGATTTCAGCGGCATCTTGCTCAAGGCGCTGGCCGACCGGCTGGCCGAGGCCTTCGCCGAACACCTGCACGAGCGCGTGCGCAAGGAGTTCTGGGGCTATGCGGCGGACGAGACGCTATCGAACGACGAGTTGATCCGCGAGAAGTACCGCGGCATCCGCCCGGCCCCCGGTTATCCCGCATGCCCCGATCACACCGAAAAAGGCCCGCTCTTCGAGCTGCTGCAGGCCCCCGAGCGGGCGGGCATCCGCCTCACCGAGAGCTTCGCCATGACCCCCGGCGCGGCGGTCAGCGGATTCTATTTCTCGCACCCGCGTTCGGTGTACTTCGGCATGGGCCGCATCGCGAAGGACCAGGTCGAGGAATACGCCGTGCGCACCGGCCGCGACCTCAAAACAGCGGAGCGCTGGCTCGCGCCCATCCTTGGCTACGACCCGGCGTAGGAGCCATCGGGGTGAGCCATCGGAGCCATCGGGGTCAGACATACACTATACACTAAGCCATCGGGGTCAGACATACACTATACACTTTGTATTCGTCCCGAAGGGCCGGAGATATCCGCCCCGGGGACGGGCCCCGCGCCGCGGCGAAAAATTAAAGCCGTTCTTGCATAAGCCATCGGGGTCAGACATACACTATACACTATATGCCGCCGGCCCGAAGGGCCGGCGATATCTGCTCCGGGGACGGGCCCCGTTCCGCGGCGAAAAATTAAAGCCGTTCTTGCACGTGGGGTGTCATCACTCGCGGCGGCCGCCGAGCAGGCCGGCGCGCATGAGGAAGTAAAGCAGCTGGAGGACCGCGGTCACCGCGCCGGCGACATAGGTCAGGAACGCAGCGTTCAGGACCCGGGCGGCATGGGGATATTCCGCCGCGGTGACGACGCCGGCGTTGACCATGTAGCGTTTCGCGCGCGCGCTGGCATCCCATTCGATCGGCAGCGTGATGATCGAAAAGAGCACCGCGGCGGCGAAAAGCGCGATGCCGATCTTGATGATGCCGATGGAATTCATCGCGATGCCGGCCATGAAGAGAAGCGGCGCGATGTTCTGCCCGGCGATGGTGACGGGCAGCAACATCGAGCGCAGTCCCATCAGCGCGTAGCCCTGCGCCTGTTGCAGCGCGTGGCCCGCCTCGTGGCAGGCGACGCCGATGGCGGAGAGCGACTGCCCGTGGTAGACATCGGGCGACAGGTGCAGCGAGTGGGTCTTCGGGTTATAGTGGTCGGACAGGAATCCATGGCTCTGGTGGATTTCCACGTTGTCGGCGCCCTGCGCGTACAGCATCTGGCGGGCGGCCTCCGCGCCGGACAGGCCCGAACGCGATCCGACCTGCGCGTATTTCGCGAAGGTGCTCTTGGTCAGGGCGGCGGCGATCATGCCGAGCGCCAGGCCCGGCAGGGCGAACAGCCAATACATAGGATCCATCATGGTTTTCAGCTCCCGCGGCAAAGGTACGCGTTTCCCTTCGACACGCAAGCGCGCCCGGCGTTCAACGCGCGGGCTAGAAACCGTACGCGACCTTCAACTGCTCCTCCGTCGGGCGCGCGGGATAGATTTCCCCGCGCGGGCCGCGGTACTGGCCGTAGCCGACCTTGGTCAGCTGGACCGGTGTATAGGAACCGTTGGAATTGTTGATCATCACGGTTTCCGACGTGTTCATGTGCTCCAGCGCCTCGATCCGTCCGCGGAACTGATCCTGCCCCTGGCCGTATTGCTGCCCCACCCACGCCCCGGCCGCGGCCCCGATGGCGGCGCCGAGCGCGTCGTTTTTCCGGTCGCCGACATTGTTGCCGATGATGCCGCCGAGCGTGCCGCCGAGCACGGCCCCGGTGAGGGTCGAGTTCGTCTCCGAGCGCCGCGCCTGGTACTGGGGGGATGCACACCCCGCCGCCCCCGCCCCGATCGCCAGCGCGCCCAACAGGATAACCATGCGTTTCATACCGAACCCCTTTCTGGAATGTTCCGGGCATGAGACGCAGCCGCGGGTCGGTTATTCATACCCGCGGTGAGGATTCCGACTCCCGTCGCCGACTTCTATCTTCCGACGCCCTTCCTCCTCATCCTTTATCCTCGTGACAATCGGGCCATAAATGCATTATGAGAAGCTGGCCGTGCGTTGGTTGTCTTGCGAGGAGCGTTTATGAAGTCCACTTTGCCGGATGGGGCGGTCAAAGCGATTGTCTGCGGGCTGCATGGGGCGCCGTTCGACGTGCTGGGCGTCCATGCCCACGAAGGCCGCCAGGTCATCCGGACCTTCCAGCCGTTCGCCGCCCAGGTGGATGTGGTGCGGGGCGGGACGCCGGCGCGGATGGAGCGCACCCACAAGGACGGGCTCTTCGAGCTGTTTGTGGAGGGCGTGGAGAAGGGGGCCTACCGACTGCGCATGACGGGCTTCGACGGTCACGTCTGGGAACTGCACGACCCGTACAGTTTTCCGCTGCAGATCACCGAGTTCGACCAGTACCTCTTCGGCGAGGGCACGCACTACCGCACCTACGAGAAAATGGGCGCGCATCCGACGACGATCAACGGCGTCGAAGGCGTGCATTTCGCGGTGTGGGCGCCGAACGCAATCCGCGTCAGCGTGATCGGCAATTTCAACCGGTGGGACGGGCGGAACCACCCGATGCAGAACCGCGGCACCGGCTTGTGGGAACTGTTCATCCCCGCGTTGCGCCCGGGCGACCTCTACAAGTTCGAGGTCAAGGGCCACAACGATTTCCTGGCGCAGAAGTCGGATCCCTACGCGTTCGCATCCGAGCTGCGTCCGCGCACCGCGTCGGTGGTGTGGGATTATCATGCCTACAAGTGGAACGACCGGGCGTGGATGGATCGGCGCAAGCAGACCGACTGGCTGAAGAAGCCGGTCAGCGTCTACGAGGTCCACCTCGGTTCCTGGCGGCGCGTCGCGGACCAGGGCAACCGGTGGCTGACCTACCGCGAGCTGGCCGACACGCTGCTTCCGCACGTGAAGAAACTCGGCTTCACGCACATCGAGGTGCTGCCGCTGTCCGAACATCCGTTCGACGGGTCCTGGGGGTATCAGACGATCGGCTACTACTCCATCACGTCGCGCTACGGCACGCCGGACGACTTCAAGTATTTCGTTGACCGCTGCCACCAGGAGGGGATCGGCGTGATCCTCGACTGGGTGCCCGCGCACTTCCCGAAGGACGGCCACGGGCTGGCCTATTTCGACGGCACGCACCTCTACGAGCACGCGGACCCGCGCAAGGGCGAGCACCGCGACTGGGGCACGCTGATCTTCAATTACGGCCGCAACGAAGTCCGCTCGTTCCTGCTGTCCAACGCGATCTTCCTGATGGAGGTCTACCACATTGACGGGCTGCGCGTGGACGCGGTCGCCAGTATGCTCTACCTCGACTACTCGCGGAATCCGGGCGAGTGGATTCCCAACCAGTTCGGGGGGCGCGAGAACCTCGAGGCCGTTGATTTCCTGAAGAAGTTCAACGAGCTGGTGCACGCCGAATTCCCCGGCATCCTCACGTTCGCCGAGGAGTCAACCGCCTGGCCGAAGGTGTCGCGTCCGCTCTACGACGGCGGCCTCGGTTTCGGCCTCAAGTGGAACATGGGCTGGATGCACGACACGCTGCTGTACATCCAGAAGGATCCGATCCACCGGCGCTACCACCACAACGGCCTGACCTTTTCGATGATCTACGCGTTCAACGAGAATTTCATCCTGCCGTTCTCCCACGACGAGGTCGTGCACGGGAAGGGCGCGATGCTGAGCAAGATGCCCGGCGACCTCTGGCAGAAGTTCGCGAACCTGCGCCTGTTGTACGCGTATATGTACGCGCATCCCGGCAAGAAGCTGCTCTTCATGGGCTCGGAGTTCGGCCAGTGGAACGAATGGAACTGCGCGGATAGCATGGACTGGCACCTGCTGCAGTACGATTCGCACCGCACGCTGCAGGATTTCCTCGGCGCGCTCAACCGCGTCTATGCCGCGCAGGGCCCGCTCCACGAGATTGACTTCGGCTGGGAGGGCTTCGAGTGGATTGACCTGCACGACCACGACAACAGCATCCTCTCCTTCATGCGCAAGGGCGCCGCGCCGGGCGACGCGGTGCTCTGCGTCTTCAACTTCACGCCGGTCGTGCGCAACGTCTACCGGCTCGGCGTGCCGGAGGCGGGCGAGTACGAGATCCTTTTGAACTCCGATCTGGCGGAATTCGGCGGGAGCGACGCGGGCCGGGCGGCGAAGCCGGCCAGCGAGCCGAAACCGTGGCACAACCACCCGCATTCGGTCTCGTTCACCCTGCCGCCGCTGGCCGCCGTCTTCCTGCGCCGCAGGAAGGGCGCCGCCCCGGCCGCCCTGCCGGCGGCGCCCAAGCCGGGTCCCGGGGCCAGGGAGAAATAATCGCGAAACGGGATGCGCGCCATGATCACCACGCCGCTGCTGCCGCCGCCGCTGGTCCATGAGTTGCGCGCCCGCTCGTTCGCGCGGCTGTACCGGATGACCGGGAACCCCGGCAACCGGGGCTTCGGTCGGGTGCTCCGGCAGCGGATCCAATTGATCGTCCGGCGCGAACGCCTGCCGGTGGAAAAGGCCATCACCGTCGCCTACCTCGGATCGTATCTCACCGACCACATTCTCTTCGCCGAGAAGGAAGCCGCGCGCCTGCTCGAGGCCCGCGAACTGTCCGAACGCGAGGAACACGAGCTCTGGGCGGAAAATTATGCCGCCGTGGTCACGCGGCTGCTCGCCGAACTTCCGGAAGGACAAGAGATCGCGGCTGAAATGACCCTCCTCGACCGCTATACGCGGTTGCCGGAACGCCTCCACGCCCTTCGCACGCGGCACTGGGGGCACCTGCAGGGCATCCTGCGGACCGCGCTGACCGACGCGGAGGGGAACATCTCGGGCATCCCGATGGTCACGCGGATCCACGACGTGCTGTCCGGCAACCGGTCCCCGAGCGGCAAGGCGGTCGGCGTGTGCCTGGCGGCCTCCCTGCTGGCCGACATGGAGTGCTGGACCGCGCACCTGCCCTGGCCGATCGCCTACCAGAAGGTGATGACCGAACTCTATCCGCTCCTGCAACGACATCCCAACGTGCTTGAACAAATTGTGCGGATTGCATAGGCTTTACCGCTTCAGTTTACACGGGAGACCGCATGTACATCGTTCAGGTCGCTTCGGAATATGCCACGGTCGCCAAGGTCGGCGGCCTGGCGGATGTCGTGCAGGGGCTCAGCCGCGAACTCTCGATCCGCGGCCACCACGTCGAGGTCATCCTGCCCAAATACGACGTGATGAAATACGACCGGATCTGGGGCTTCACCAAGTGCTACAGCGACCTCTGGGTCCCGTACCACCACTTCTGGGTCCATTGCGACGTGTTCTTCGGTCTGGTGGACGGCGTGAAGTGCTTTTTCATCGAGCCGCATTTCTTCAAGAACTTCTTCAACCGCGGCGCGATCTACGGGCACAACGACGACCCCGACCGCTTCGCGTTCTTCAGCAAGGCCGCGCTGGAGTTCATGCTGAAGACGAACAAGCACCCCGACGTGATCCATGTCCACGACTGGCAGACCGGCCTCGTGCCGCTGATGCTGTTTGAGACCTACCGCAATTTCGGCATGACGCACCCGCGCGTCTGCTACACGATCCACAACATCCACCACCAGGGCGTCACCGGCGAATTCATCCTGCGGCAGATCGGGATGAACCCGGCCCACTACATGACGATGGAGCGCCTGCTGGACCCCCGCCACCCCAACGCCGTGAACATCATGAAGGGCGGCATCGTGTTCTCCAATTTCGTCACGACGGTCTCGCCAACGTACATGCGCGAGATCATGTGGACCGGGCTCGGCCACGGCCTGCAGGGCGTCCTGCAATACTACCGCGGCAAGGGCGGCGGCGTCCTCAACGGGATTGACTACGCCGAGTGGAATCCCGAGGTGGACCGGTTCATCCCGCACAAGTATTCGGCGAACAACATCGAGGGCAAATACCGGAACAAGGAGGCGCTGCGCAACCGGTTCTGGCTGCGCCAGGACTACAAACCGATCATCGCCGTGGTCAGCCGGCTCGACCACCAGAAGGGCGTCGGCCTCATCCGTCATGCGATCTTCTACGCGCTCGCCAACGGCTGCCAGTTCGTGCTGCTCGGCACGAGCCCCGAGGCGGGCATCAACGCCGACTTCTGGAACCTCAAGCGCCACCTCAACGACAACCCGGACGTGCACCTCGAGTTGAGTTTCGACGAATACCTGTCGCACCTGATCTTTGCCGGCGCGGACATGGTGCTGATCCCCAGCGCGTTCGAGCCCTGCGGACTGACGCAGCTCATCGGCCTGAAATACGGGACGATCCCGGTCGTGCGGCACACCGGCGGCCTCGCCGACACGGTGTTCGACGCGAATCACGCCCACAAACCGTACCACGAGCGGAACGGCTATGTGTTCAACGACCTGAACAACGAGGGGCTGGAATCCGCCATGCGCCGCGCGATCGGCATGTGGTTCCATTACCCGCAATACTGGCGCGAACTGATGCACAACGGCATGCGCCAGGACCATTCGTGGAACTACCCGGCGCAGGACTACCTGAACATCTACGACCACATCCGCGAAAAGTAGGGGCGATCCGGCTTCACGGCCCCGGTTTGCGGAAGGGCGTCGCGGCGGCACGCCGCGGGTCGGGCTGCAGGTCGGGATCGGGCGCGAAGCGGAGATCGGCGATCCGGTCCGCGCCGAAGCGCGTCCGCAGGTTCCGGAGCAATTCGGTCTTTCCGTAGCGGACCAGCTCGTTCATCCACGCCGCGTTGCTCACGTAGATCGTCAGCACTTTCCGCTGTATCTGGCCGGGCCGCGCGCGTCGGGCGACGGCGTCGCCGACCAGGGCGTGCCACTCCTCGATCAGCGTCTGTTCCCAGAATTTGGCCTCGAGCCCGCTGCCTTTCAGCAGATCGGCGGCCAGCGCGCCGATGGTGACAACATCCTCCACGGAGTCCGGCGCGCAGTTCGCGGGCAGCTGGTGGCGCTCGCGCTCGATCTGCCAGCGGCCGGCGTTGTGCCGCCTCCGGCGCGCCCCGCGCCGGGCGCGATCAGGTCGAGGAGTCCCGGCGGCATCCATACCGCACCATCCAGTCCACGGCGGCGCGCTCCCATCCGATGTCGTGGCCCGCGCGCTCGCTCTCGTACCATTTGTGCAGAAGGATCTCGTGCTTCATGCTCTCCCACCGGCGCACAAGCAGCGTGTCCTTGACCCATTGGTCCGCAACCGCGTCCGTCAAGTCCTCAGGGGTTGGATCCAACATAAAATCTCCGTTGACAGACCGGATCATGAGATGCGCGTTTGGATTGTGTCAAGCGTGAGCCGTGACGGGACTTTCCCCGGCGGATACATCACGTCAATTCACGGTATCATTCGCAATGAACCAATACCCCAATTTCCAAACGACCAAAGCCGGCTGACAAACCGGGGTGATTTTGGGTACATATTATCAAACCAGATATTCTTTAACGAAGGACACCGGATGAATAGTAAAGCGCTTCGACTGTATGTTCTCTCGGGCTGGGCGACGTGTGCCATCGCGGCGCCGCCGAACACCGCGGTCCTGGACGGCAGACCGATGGAATACGACGACGAGGATTTGCGCGCCTCCTATACCGGCGGCGGCGGCGCCTTCGGGCCGGGCCCCTCCGTCAGCAACCTGTTTGTCACCTGGGACGCCGACTACCTTTACCTCGCGCTGCAGGGCGTTCCCGCGAACTACAAATTGACCATCCTGCTGGATGTGGATCCTGACGGGACGACCGGCGCGTCCACCCTCACCAACTGGTCCGGCGTCACCCCGGACTACATCCGGTACAACGACGTCGGCTGGCAGGTCGCCACCAACCCGGGCGCCCTGGCCTTCGGGGTGGACTACCAATTTGCGAGCCAGGGCGAATACAACAACATCATCCGGATCCTGTACGACGGCATCGCCCTTCCCTCGACCAATACGGCTGAGTCGCTGTTCGATTCGGGCAACAAGGATGTGCCGCTCGGCACGCCGGTGGATATGGCCGTCCACACGAACCAGGCCGCCTGCAACTTGACGGGATTAGAGGCGCGCGTCCCCTGGAGCGTGCTCTATCCAACTGAAGGGCCCGCGTCCAACCGGTTCGGCATCGTGGATTCCGGCCAGACGGTCCCCGCCAGCGCGAAGCTCCGCCTGTTCGCGACGATCCACAACAACGACCCCGACAGCGCGCAGTCCTCCAACGACGCGATTCCCCAGCAGGCCAGCCCGAACGCGTTTTACACAAACGGGCTCCTGAGCACGGACACCTATCTCGACATCGTGGTGGACGGCAACAACGACGGACTCCCCGACCTCGCGGTGGGCGACGTGAACGCCCCGCACATCCGCTACGTGACCGGCGTGCAGAGCCAGCGCACGGTGTTTGTCCAGATGAGCGAAGATGTGGTCGCCGCCACGGCGACCAATCCAAACAACTGGCGCGTGGGGGCCTTCGTGCCGGGCACCGCCACGATGTCGGGCGCGTCCGCCGTCCTCCTCGGCCTCACCAACGATTTGCCGGCCGCCGGCACGGTCCTGCTGGCCACTGCGACGAATGTGCAGGATGCGGCGAGCAACCAGCGATTCGTCGAGTATTGTTTCAGCCCGGCCTCCGGCGGGCTGACCAACGCGTTGACGGTCCGGTTCGTGCTCGAAACGGGGTCCGGCCTCGGGGTGTCGCCCGGCGCCTCGGACTTCTTCGTGAACGGCGGGTCGTTCCCCCTGGAATTCGGCTACCCGCCCGCCACCGCCGCCCCCCTCGCGGTGTTAAGCGGCACGCTCCACTACCGCGATGTGGTGTTCCCGCCCGGCACGGCGCAGGAGCTGTCCTACAAGTACAGCGGCCGGCTCACCTCCACCGGCACCAACACCTACGAGGCGGTCCGGATGACCGATTTCGCCAATGTGGCGCGCACGTTGACGCTCCCGCTGGTCGAGACTTCAATCGTCATCACCGACCACCTCGGCGCGGCCGCCGCGCCGTACCGCGTCCAGTCGGATCCGGCCAATCGCAACGATCTCTACATTGACGCGCGGCGCGGCGATGCCGGCGTTCGGCAAGGTATCCGGATCACGTTCCAGCTCGACTTGAGCGGGCGCAACCGCGCCGGGCTCACCCGCGTGATGGTCGAGGGTTCCGACCCGCTGCGCGGGTTCAACAACAACGAACAACTCCCCACCGGCGTCAGCGACTACCCCGGCGGGGGCGCGGTGGGGTGGAACCACGGCGGCATCGCCCTGAACGACAACGGCACGGACGGCGACGCCGTCGCCGGCGACGGCATCTACTCCCGCGCCTGGCTGTGGAGCACGAATGGAACCGACGAGTCCGCGACCCTCGTCACGGATTACCCGTATTCCCTCGTCGGCGGCAATTTTGACACGCCGCCCTACAACGCATCGGGTTGGAACGATGGCCGCAGCCCGCGCAGTTTTGCCTATAAGTTTGCCGTCGCGCGCGGGGACGGCTCCGGGCTCGAAAGCCCGGCCTCGGACCTCGAGTACTACATCGAGGACGACGCCGGGACGAACATCGTCTTGTCCCCGTTCGTCTGGGCGAATGAGGACCTCCCGCTCCCGCCGCCCTCGAACAGCCCGACCATGACCGCCCCGGCCTTCCCGGCCGCCGGCCAGACGCGGGTGCAGTTTGTCAACGAGACCAACGAACTGCAGCATGGCGTGCAGATCAGCACGAACCTGGGCCAGGGCTGGATGGACTTCGGCCACCGCGCCGCCAGAGGTGGACCCCATTCCTTGGACCAAAAGTCGCTGAAAATAAGTTAGCTTTTC
>CAYMCD010000013.1:0-42015 GCA_964388845.1 uncultured Verrucomicrobiota bacterium | reverse complement strand
TTCTTGGCGTAGTCGGACGTCGTCATGCCGTTGGCGCCGTCAACGCCGTCCCAGACGGCCATCACGATGCCCGCGATGGGCACCAGGCGGATCCATTCGCGCCAGTGGATTTCCTTGCCCGAGTTATACGCCCCACCGGAGCGGATGCCGAAGCAGCAGCCCGCGATGAAGCCCATCAATCCGCCGCGCCCTTCCGAAGCCGCGTGGGTGAGCGGAGCCGTGCCCAGCAGCACGCCCGTCATCAGCAATGCAAGCACACGTTTCATGATCAGCATTTCCTCCAATATCCGGGAGCCTAACGGACGCGCGGGCGAGCGGCAAGAAAAAGCGAAAAAAACGGACGGCGCGGAACAAACGCGCGCTACAGCGGCGCGAGGACCGGCGCGCGGATGCGCTGGAATACGGCGCCGGATTCCGCGCCGTGGATCACCGACTCCGTCGTGTTGGACGCGAAGAAGGTGGTGTTGGATGTCCACGCGCCGGACAGGTTGGTCGAGGCCTGCGCCTCATAGGTGGACCCCGTCCGGAGCGGGCCCCAGACCGTCACCGGCCCGCCTCCCGCGAGGCCGAGCGACTGCGCATAGGGAAGCGACGTCAGAAAAATATTGTCCAGCCGGAACACATACGTCCCGCTGGCGGGCTCCGGTTTCTTGAACGCGACCGCCACGTGGCGCACGTCGTCCACGAGCGGCTCGATAGGTTCAGAGTCGCTCCTGTACCATGCGCCGGACGAGTCGGAATCCACCGGCAGCAGGACCCGATACCAGGCCTGCGTGGCGATGGAGAGGGCTTCGATATAGCGGAACGCCGTGTTGGTGGCCGCGAAGAGATTCCCGTTGGTCGCGCTCGACAGGAACGCATACAGTTGAGGCGGCGGCGCGTTCTCGCAGAAAAAATCAAACCCGACCATCGGGTAGCCGAGCACGTAATAGCTGCCGGAGAAAAATCCGCCCGACGCATTGGTGAGCGCGAGGAGCGCGGATTCGGAGCTGTCGAAGGGCGCGCCCGAGGGGCTGAAGAGCAATCGGGCGTAGCCGTTGGTCCACGCCCACGACCCCGAGTTCTCCAGATTGTTCGAGGTCACCCAGCCGTTGAGGCCGGCGTCGAAGGTCTCGGTGTACGAACCCGCCGCGCGGGCCGCGGGGGACAGCAAGGCCCCGATCGCCAGGACCAGGCTTGCGAAGCGCATCATGCTTCCATGGTTTTTTCGCGATGGCGGATGATCACGAGGAGCAGGCCCGCGAAGCCCAGGAGCATGAGCGTGTCCGGTTCGGGCACGGCGCCGCCGCCGCCGCCGCCGGAGAACCCGTTCAGCGTCATGTTATCGAGGAAGAACTCCTGCGCGCCCGTCCCGTTGCGGCTGTACTGGATGTCAATGAAGGTCATCGTGGAGAAGTCATACGTCGTGTATACGCCCGGACCGCCGATCCACGAACCGCTGGCCAGGTTGACGGTAAAGCTGTTGAGGCCCACCGCGGGGCTGAGCACCGTCGTGTACAGGAAGGTGTCCGTGGCGTTTCCGAAGTAGACGTTGAACGTCGAGGGCGCGATATCCTGCGCGGTGAAATCGAACGTCCAGTTGAAGCTCGTGTAGAGCGGGTACGCCGCGGCGTAATCCTGGAAGAACGTTGCCTCGGTGATGCGGATCGCGTCGGTCTGCGGGGAAAAAACCCCCTGCGCGGCGAAGCTGCCCTCGAACGAATTGGCGCCGCTGTACCCGACATAGGAGAAATTCCCGTCGCGCCCGTTGTAGGTCCCCGGCGCGCTTCCGGTGAAATCGTCCTGGTAGAGCACCACGGCTCGCGCAGCGGGCGTCGCCGCCCAACCGAGCGCCCACAAGGAAGCCGCCGCCATCAACCTGACCGCCGATCTTTTCATAATCCGCTCATCCAATATAAATGCGTGACACTTTCGCGCCAGAAAAAACGCGTGTGGTTTTCGCCTAGAAGCCCCTCGTCATGTCGCCGCCCGAGCTCTGCCGGTAGTAGTAGTAGCCCTGGCCGGGCTGCATGGTGATGGTGTTGATCGCCGTGCCCGGCGCATCCAGATCCCGCCAGGTGCCGTCCCCGAAGCGCTGGTAGATCTTCCACGAGCCGTCCGTGTGCATGTACGAGATACGGTCGGCCGAGCCGAAGCTGTAGCTGGCCACCGGCGAGCCGCTGATCGTCGTGCCCGGCAGCGGATTGCCGCTCACGGTCTTGCCCTGCGAGAAGTTCAACAGATTCCAGCGTCCGCCGTCTATGGTCAGCGACTCGGCGCCGGTGTTGCCCACCTGCCCGAAGAACCGGATCTGGCCCGAACCGTTCGCCGCCTGGCGATAGATCATGAAGCCCTGGCCCGGGTCGAGGATGCGCGCGGTCGGCGAGCCGCCCTCATACCACGTGCCGTTCCCGCTGTTGAGCCACAGGACATAGGGATTGCCGCTGTTGTCGAAGGCGTGGATCTGGTCCGAGACCGCCTGGCTGCCGCCGCCTTCGAGCTGGCCGGCCAGCTCATCGCCCAGGTCGCCGGCCATGTCGTAGTCGCTCACGAGCGGCGGGCTCATCAGGTTCCAGCCCGCGCTGATATTCGCCTTGATCACGCCCGATACGGGGCTCGGGCTGCTGTTCGCCGCCTGCCCGGCGATGGTGACCTTGAAGTAGCGCCGGTCGTCCTCCGGCACGTTGACGGTCATCGGATTCGCCGTCGCCAGGACGGACGAGCCGTACTGCGACCAGTTGGTCGCCCCGCTCAGGTCGCTGTCGCTGTAGTGGATGTCGTAATACGCGCCCACCGTCGCGGTGAAGGTCACCGTGCCGTTGCCGCCGCCGCCGTCCGGGATCTCGGTGATGCCGACCGTGGACGAGGACGGCAGCGTCACCGTGATCGTGCTCGAGTTATCGCTCGGCCCGCCGTTGTTCACCGCGCGCACGCGGTAGTAGTAGGTCTGGCCCGCGGTCAATCCGCTCACGGAAGCGTTCAGCACGTTGCCGACGTTGAGGTCGTTGTACCCCGAGACAAACGAACTGAAGTTGTTGACCGTGGACACATCGAGCCGGTAGCTGGTCGCCCCGGCGGACGTGCCCCAGTTCGCCTGGAAGGACGTCGTCTGGACCGACGTCGCGGCATAGGCCGCCGGCGCGGCCGGCACGCTGCCTTCGGTCGTCACGCTGATCGGCGAGGTCCCCGCGGAGTAGTAGCTCCAGTTCTCGGCGTAGAAGGCGTAGTAGTAGGTCGTGCTGGGGGTGCGCCCGGTGTCGCTGTAGGACGTGGCCGAGCCGCGGTAGACCACCGTGCCCGCCCCGAGCGAGTTGCCGCTGTTGTAGGTCGAGCCCTGCGTCGGCGCGGTGAACGTGCTGCTGGTCGAGCGGACCACCAGGGTGTCCTTCGCGCTGCCCGAAACGCCCCGGGCCCAGGTCAGGTTGATCTGCGTCTGCGGGCTTCCGCCATCCACGGCGCCGGAGGGCGACGTCGGGCTGTTCAGCGCGCTGACCGTGACCGACAGGTTGCCGTTCGTCCCCTTGTAGTAGAGGTCGGCCCACGCGGATGAATCGCGCATCAGCCAGAAGTTGGTCAGGTACGTGCCGTACTGGAACTGCACGCCCCAGTACCACGTGCCGGCGCTGCTGAAACGCGGCGACACGGGATTGCGCTGGATGTTCCCGTCGCCCGTATACGAAGTCCAGTCGCCGCGCGATCCGCCGACGAGGACATTGTTGTCCGTGTCAATCACGGCGCGGGCGCGGCCCCACTGGTCGTTGATGCTGGCCCAGGAATCCACCCCGAACGTGGCGTTGTCGCCCAGGTACAGCGAGGAAGGCGTGACCGAAGGCGATCCGCCGTCGCGATTGCGCCCCTGCGCGGTGGTCAGGTTGACGGTGCGGGTGTCGGATTGGCCGCTCGTTCCGCCGGCATTGACCGCGCGGACGCGGTAGAAGTATTGGCCGACCGTCAAGCCCGTGATCTGGTACGTCGTCACGTTGCCGACATTCACGTCCTGCGCGATCCACTCCCCGCTGAAGGTGGGGTCCGACGACACGTCCAGCCGGTAGCTGGTCGGGCTGCCCGCCGGCACATTCCAGTTGGCATAGAAGGACGTGTAGCCGACCGACGTGGCGGCGGACGTGGTCGGCGCGTCCGGCGGCGCGACGGCATCGGTCGTCGCGTTCGCGGTGGCCGCCGCCGAATAGTAGCTCCAGTTCTCGGCGTAGAAGGCGTAGTAGTACGTCGTGTTCGCGGACAACCCGGTGTCGCTGTAGGACGTGGCGGTTCCGCGGTAAAGGACCGTCCCGGCGCCCAGCGCGTTGCCGCTGCTGTAGGCGGAACCCTGCGTCGGGGCGGTGAACGCGCTGCTGGTGGACCGGACCACCAGGGTGTCCTTTACGCTGCCCGAAACGCCGCGCGCCCACGTCAGGTTGATCTGCGACGCGCCGGCGGCCGTTGCGCCGGGGCTGGTCGGCGCATTCAGCGCGGTGACGGTGACCGAGAGCCCCGCGCCGTTTCCGTCGGCGGACATCGCCGTATAACCGGAGCTGCTGGACTTGTACCAGAAGGCGTCGTTGTAGGGGCTGCCGTAGTCCACCTGGAGGCCCCAGTACAACGTCCCGGTCTGGAAGTAGCGGGGCGAGGTCAGGCTGCGCCCGACGCTGTTCTGAAAACTCGAATAGGACGACGCCGCGTCGCTTCCGCCCAGGTTCACGTCGGCGCTCAACCAGATGCGGGCCCGACTCCAGTTCGCTTCCACCGTGCCCCACGCGTCCGCCGTGAACGTCCCGTCGTCGCCGAGCCAGAGCGTGCCGGCCGGGCTGCCCGGCGAAGCGCTGCCGCCGCTGTTGCGGGCCGTGGGCGTGGCGGTCGCCTGGGAGGCCGTGGCGGCCGTGGAGTAGTAGCTGAGATTTTCGGAGTAGAAGGCGAAGTAGTAGGTCGTGCCCGGCGTCAATCCGGTGGCTTCGTGGGAAGTCGCCGAGCCGTTGTAGACGACGGTCCCGCCCCCGAGCGCGGCGCCGGTGCTGTAGGCCGAGCCCTGCGTCGGCGCGGTGAAGGTGCTCGAGGTGGATCGCACCACCATGACGTTCTTGTCGTTGTTCTTCGTCCAGCCGAGGTCAATCCGGGTGTAGGGATGCGTCCCGTCCTGGGCGGCCGAGACGCCCGTCGGGGCGCCCAGCGTCTTGCCCGAACCCGGATTGCCGGTCGCGGTGCTGGTGATGTACTTGGTGTTCGCGCCCGTCCCGTTGTACTCGAAGACACGCAGATAATACGTGATGTCGGCCGAGAGCCCCGTCAGGGTGAACGAGCTGCCGGTCCCGTCATAGACCACCACCCCGTCGCCCAGCGCGGGCGCGGAGCCGAAATTGTTGTTCGCGGTGCCGGAGTAGTCCGCCCCGTCGGCCGGCGTGCCCGTCGGGGCGGCGGAGGCGCGGGCCACGACGATCCGGCGCGAGCCGTTGCCGCTGGTCCACGAAACGCCTGTCTGGGTCTGGCGCTCGTTGTTCGCGCCGACGCTGGTGGCCTGCGTGGTCGGCGCGGTGTAGGAGGGCGTCGCGTTCGCCGTGACGGCGGCCGAGTAGTAGCTGTAGTTCTCGGCATAGAACGCGTAGTAGTAGGTCGTGCCCGGCGTGAGGCCCGTGTCGGTCAGCGAAGTCGCGGAGCCGCGGTGGATCACCGTGCCCGCGCCGATCGAGTTGCCGCTGCTGTAGGCCGAGCCCTGCGTCGGCGCGGTGAACGTGCTCGACGTCGAGCGGACGACGAGCGTGTCCTTGACGCTGCCCGACGTGCCGCGGGTCCAGGCGAGGTTCAGCGAAGTGCCGCTGCCCGGGTTGGAGGCCGACTGGCCGGACGGGGTGTTGAGCGCGCTCACCGCGAAATAGGAATTGTCGTCAAGCGCGAGGTTGTCCTGCGTCCAATCGGCGTCGCAGTACGTGGTGCCCCACCAATAGACGAACCGGCCGGCGTAGTAGTGGTTCCCGGTGGTGGTGAACTGGACGGTGGCGTCGCTGGTGAATTTCCACTCGTCGTTGGCGCCGTTCTGCTGGTGCCAACTCGCCGTGTACCACGTGTAGCTGCCGCCGGGCGTTTTCACGCCGAAGCCGCTGTGCGTGCCCGTCCCCGTGTCCTCGTTGAAGGCCCAGTAGATGTCGCTGGTCAGGTAATCGCCGAGATAATAGCTCGCAAAAGGCGTCCCGCGATTAAACAGCGCGCTCCAGATGGCCGAGGCGTCCATGGTCGCGGAGAACAAAAACAGCGGGAGAAGCGCCCCGGTCAGCAGCCGGCGCCGCCCGCCCGTCTTGAAACGGCGCGAACAGCCCGCGCCCGCTCCGGCGGGCGGCAACCGCGCCCACCGCTCACGACCTGAAACAGCAAAAGACGAATTCAGTTCATTGCGCATAGCATCTCCCCGCACGTTGGACCCCACGCCGTGTCTTGACAGCACTCCAACTAGACAAAATTCAGACGAAACAAAAACGCTTGACCGACTGAACATAGCCCAGCCGTCAGCCATTTGTTTAGCACCAGGTCCCTTATTTAATTTCCCCCACCGTCTCCCCGGAACGCGTCAGCATTGCGCCGAACCCACGCCCCTCCCGAAGTCATGTGATTACATTATGAGTAATACGCTTGAATTCAACTTAAATTGCCGCCTTTTTTTGAGCCCGTTTCTTACGTATGAGGTAGGCAGCCCTCCGGAGGCGGTGCGGTATTGCGCTGGAATTCGGCGCGCGGCGGCGTACACTCGCCCGCATATGGGCATGTTCAAGAGTATCCGGACCAACGTGCTGGTCGGTCTGGTGCTGGTGACGCCGATCGTCGTGACGGCGTTTGTCGTGAACTGGCTGTTCACGTTCATCACGAACCGGGTCCTCGTGCTGTTGCCGAGGCATCTGCGCGACAGCGACCAGGAGCTGTTGTGGCGCGTGATCGCGCTGGCGCTGGTCCTCCTCATCATGTTCCTGGTGGGGCTCCTGGTCCGGAACATTCTCGGCAAGAGGCTGTATCGGTTGGGCGACCGGTTGATCTCGCGCATCCCGCTGATCAACCGCGTCTACGTGGCGACCCGGCAGATCATCACATCGCTTTTCCAGCAGCGTAAGACGATGTTCCAGGACGCGGTGCTGATCGAGTATCCACGCCCCGGCGTTTATTCCGTCGGCTTCATCACGGCGACCGTTCCGCCGGATGTCGGCCGCCAGATCGCCTCGGCGCAGCCGGGCGAGGACTGCATCGCCGTGTTCATCCCGACGACGCCGAATCCGACATCGGGCTGGCTCTGCATCGTCCCCCGATCCGGCGTCCGGAAGTTGAACATGACGACTGGCGAGGCCATGCGCCTGGTCGTGTCCGGCGGGGCGGTCTTCCCGGGCACGGTCGTGGGCGACTCTTCGATTTCGCTGCTGGAACTCGTGCACGAGATGGCGCACAGCGAGTCGCAACCGCCGGACAAGTCGTGATCCTCAAGACCTCCGCCATCGCGCTGCGCCTGCATCCCTACACGGAGACCTCGCGCGTGGCGACGTGGCTGACGCCCGACCGCGGGCGCATCAACACACTGATCAAGGGCGCCATGCGCCCGAAAGGCGGCTTCCTCGGGCAATACGATCTCTTTTACACCTGCGAACTGCTCTACTACGCGCGCACGAGCGACGGCCTGCCGATCACGCGGGAATGCTCGCCGATCGCGACGCGACCGGCGCTCCGGACGGACTGGCGCGCCTGCGCGCTCGCGTCGTATCTCTGTTCGCTGGTCAGCCGGGCGACTCCGGCGCAGGCGACGCGCCGGGCGATGTACGACTGGCTCGAGGCGGCCCTCGACGACGCGGCGGCGCGCGGCGGTTCGGCCCCCGCGCTGTGCTGGTATGAACTGGATTTGCTGCGGCGCCTGGGGCTCGCGCCGAGGCTCGCGGCCTGCCGCTCCTGCGGCGGGTCGGTCCCCTCCACCGGCGAGGTCGCGTTCGCCTATGCGGAGGGGGGCTGGTATTGCCCGCGCTGTCGCGCGGCCCTCGCGTCCGCGCGCGAGCAGGTGTGGGTGCCCGCCGACAGCGTCCGCCACCTGCTGGCCTGGCAGCAATCGGATTCCCCGACGGCCGCGCGGCAGGACCTCCCGGCGTTTTCAGCGCAGGAGGGCATCGAACGGGCGCTGGGTCTTTTCGTGGCGCACCACCTCGACACGCCGCCGGGATCCCGCGCGGCGGCCCTCGACATTTTGTCGCGATTCCCGATGCGCCCTGTTGACCGCGCGGGCGCTCTGGGCTAATTCTGCCCTGATGAAGCCGCGCAGTTATCCCATCAAGCACGCCTTTTTCCGCGCGGCCGGCAGGCTCGCGGCGCTGCTGCTCGCCCTCGTCGGCCTCATGCTCCTGCTGGATGTCGTGCGCCTCGGCTTGATGATCTTCCGGTTGCACCGGGGCGCGGGGCTGGCGTTTTCCGGGCTTCTTGTTTTCCTGCTGCTTTGCGCCGCGGTCCGCCTGCTGGCGGCCCGCCTGCGGATCCGGACGATTTTCGCGCCGCCAATGCCGACCCCCGAACGGGCCACCTTCCGCGATCTGAAGCGGTTCGTCCAGTACCTGGTCGCGCTGCTCAAGCGCGCCGCCGAGCACCCGAGCATGACGCGGGAGCAGGCGAAGACGATCCGGCAACACGCCTACGACCTCGAGGGCGTGCTCGGCGCGCACCCGCTGCTGGATGACTTGCGGCGCAGCGTCAGCCGCACGCACGACGGGGCCTGGCAGCAGGTGACGGACATCCTCGACCGCGAGGCGCTGGAATTCGCGCGCTACAAGATGCAGGCGGTCGTCCGCGACGCAATCGAGCCGCCCTTCCCGGTGTTCCACCCGCTCCTGCTGCTGTACCACCAGGTCACCCTGATCGCCTGCATCGTGGATTGTTATCTCGCGCGCCCCACCCTGCTGGAATATGGCGTGGTCATTCGCGACACCTGGCGGGTGATGGCCGGCGGGGAATACTACCGGATCGGGCAGCGCCTGTTCGACGGCATCTACCGAAACAGTCCGCCGATGGGCCCCGCCGCCGAGGATCTCGGACAGGCGCTCTCGGTGATCTGGCTGACGTGGGCGACCGCCCAGGCCGCGATGCACCGGTGCCGCCACTATGGCCCCTGGACGGTCGAAAAGGCGATGGCCCATCTCGACCGCCTCACCACGGATTCGCTGCTGGTGACGCGCGACACACTGATCCGCGATGTCCTGCCGATCCTGAAGCTCCGCCTCCGCCACAGCGTCGGACCGGCGGTCGGCGATGCGGCAACCTTCACGGATGGGGTCATGGAAGGCATCGTGAAATCCGTGGACGGCGTCATCCAGGGGCTCCGCACGCAGGCCCCCGAGCAGATGGCCGAACACTCCCGCCGCTCGCTCCACGGGCTGCACCCGACCGACCCCGAGCCGGGCCGCCGCGAAGGCAGGTCCGCGCCGTGATCACCGCCCGCCGCTCCCGCGCCGTCCGCCAGAGCGGGCACCTGCTGCCCAGCGTCCCGATGCCCGTGCCCTATGGCGCGCACCCGGTCGGAGACGGCGTGCAATTCACGCTGTTCAGCCGCCACGCGACGCGTGTCTGGCTGATGCTGTTCGACGCGCCCGACGCCGCGGAGCCCCTTGAGGAATTCGAGTTGGGCCCCGAACACAACCGGATCGGCGACATCTGGCACATCCACATCCGCACCGCGCGGGTCGGGATGTACTACCTCTACCGGATGGAGGGCCGCGAGCCCCCGGGGCACAAGAACTTCTTCGATCCGGGGCAATGGCTGCTCGACCCCTACGCGCAGGCGGTCGCGCGGCCGCCCGCGTGGGGCGCCCGCGACGGCATCGCGCCGGGCCGCCACGTCCCCCGGGGACCGCAGGTGCCCAAGGGCATCATCGTTCGCGACGAATTCGACTGGTCGGACGACCGGACCCTCAAGATTCCGCTCAACGAGACGGTGATTTACGAGGCGCACCTGCGCGGGTTCACCGTGCACCCCTCCTCCGGGGTGGCGCACGGCGGGACCTACCGCGGGTTCCGCGAGAAAATTCCCTACCTGCAGCGCCTCGGCATCACGGCGGTCGAGTTCCTGCCGATTCAGGAATTCAACGAGATGGAGTACGTCCAGGAAAACATGAGGCGCAGGGAGCTGCGCAACTACTGGGGCTACTCCACCCTCGCGTTTTTCGCCCCCAACGGGCGCTACGCGAGCGGCGGCGTTTACGGGCAGCAGGTCAAGGAATTCAAGAAACTGGTGCTCGCGCTGCACCGCGCGGGCATCGAGGTGATCCTCGACGTGGTCTTCAACCACACCGCCGAGGGGGGCGACGGCGGACCGGTCTACTCCTTCCGCGGCATTGACAACTCGATCTATTACTTGATGGACGAGAGCGGGCGCCACTACACGAACTACACCGGCTGCGGCAACACGGTGAACAGCAACCACCCGGTGGTCCGCGACTTCATCATGAACTGCCTGCGCTACTGGCACCTGCACATGCACGTGGACGGGTTCCGATTCGACCTCGCCTCGGTGCTGACGCGCGGCCGCGACGGCGAGTTGCTGCCCGATCCGCCGATCGTCGAACACATCGCGGAGGACCCGGTCCTGCGCGACTGCAAGATCATCGCGGAGGCGTGGGACGCCGCCGGCGCCTACCAGGTGGGGTCATTCCCCAGCGACCGGTTCTCCGAATGGAACGGGCGCTACCGGGACGACATCCGCAAGTTCTGGCGCGGCGACGCGGGCATGCTCGGCCCGCTCGCGACGCGGATCGCCGGAAGCGCCGACCTCTACGACCGCGACGGGCAGTCGCCGCTGAAAAGCATCAATTTCCTCACCTGCCACGACGGCTTCACGCTGCGGGACCTGGTGACCTACGAGCACAAACACAACGACGCCAACGGCGAGAACAACCGGGACGGCGAGCAACACAACAACAGCCGCAACTACGGCGCCGAGGGTCCCACGACGGACGCCGGGATCAACGCGATCCGCCTCCGGCAACAGAAAAACATGCTCGCGACCCTGTTCCTTTCGCAGGGGGTGCCGATGCTGCTCGCGGGCGACGAGTTCTCCCGCACCCAGCGGGGCAACAACAATGCCTACTGCCAGGACAACGAGATCTCCTGGCTGGATTGGGACCTCCTGCGGGCGCACGGCGACCTGATGGAATTCACCCGCCGCCTCGTCCGTTTCCGCAAGGCGCATCCCTGCCTCCGGCGCGCCCGCTTCCTGACCGGCCATCCCTTCAAGGGCGGCACGGATATCGCGTGGTACGGCCGGGAGGGGCGCCCGCCCGAGTGGCATCACGACCATACGGTGGCCTGCCTGATCAACGGTCGCCGCGAGGCCACCGGCGCCGCGACCGACGACGATTCCCTGTTCGTGATTTTCAATGCGTCGGAACACCCGGAGCGCTACGCTCTGCCCGAGCCGCCCGGCAAACCCTGGCGGCTCGAATGGACCACGCAGGAGAAGGACCCGGATTGGAACAGAACCCGCCCGGATCTCACGGTGCAGGGCCGCTCGGTGACGGTGCTGGCCTCGCCCTGCCCGCCGGGTTGATCCCGGACAACGGCTGCAACGGAAAGAACGAAAGGAACTCGCGATGAAGAAATCCCTCATCCTGGCCGGCGCGCTGGCCTGCTGCGGCCTGGCCGGCTGCGCCACGGTGTATTACAACACGATGGAGAAGCTCGGCGTCCACAAACGCGACATCATGATGGACCGCGTGAAGGAGGCCCGCGACGCCCAACAGGCGGCCGGCAAGGAGTTCGCCGGCGCGTTGGAGCAGTTCAAGAGCGTGATCGAGGTGAGGGGCGGCGACCTGGAGGCCAAATACAACAAGCTCAACGCCGCCCTGCAGCGGAGCGAGACGCGCGCCCGCGAAGTCCGCGACCGGATCGCATCGGTCGAGTCGGTGTCCGGCGCCTTGTTCAAGGAGTGGAAGACGGAATTGCGACAATACGCCAACCCCGAGCTCCGCTCGGCCAGCGAACGGCAGCTCAAGAATGCCCAGGCGCGCTACCGGGATCTGATCGCGGCCATGAAAAAGGCGGAATCGCGCATTGACCCGGTGCTTCAGCCGCTCCGCGACCAGGTGCTGTTTCTCAAACACAACCTCAACGCCAAGGCCATCGGCGGCCTGACCGGCGAGGTGGCCTCGATCCAATCCCGGGTGGACGACCTGGTCCGTGAAATCGAAGCCGCGGTGCGCGAGGCCAACGCCTTCATCGCCTCGCTGAAGAACGATTAGAGTGGTTCTTAAAAGTTTTGTCTCCTTGGTCGGGGAGCGCACGCGCCCTCGCGGATCGTTCTACTTGGCGGGTCCTGAGGCCCCGCCCAACCTGTAGAATTGAACCCGATATTTCCGGCGCGCGGCATCAGGGGTGTTGTCCCGATTTCCGGAGAGCACACGCCGGCCCGCCTCCGAAGGGCACTCCCGCGTGTGGGGCGGAACGCCCTCAAGCAGGACTTCCCCCGGTTTACTGCGGGGGATAGCGAAACTCGTTCGCGCATCGCGAAACAAGCGAATCGGCAAGTGAAGCGACCCCACCGGCCTTGCGCCTTTGGTGACGAAGTGGGGAACGGCTGCCAGGCAAAGAACAACCGGGTTGCGCGATTTGGCGCCCGCGCGCACGCGCGGGCGAAAACGCGCGCGGTTTCGCATCCGCGATGCGGATACGCCGAATCGCGCATGGTTGGCCTCATGTCCCGGCAGCCGGGTAACTATTGCTCCTGCGGGACAAGCCCGCGGGGCAAACGAAAACAGGGGAACGTTCTGCCTCAAGCCGTGGACATCCTCGGGGAGAGGCGGTAGGATGGCCCGGGCTGGAGGCACGACACCCTTGGGCTTTTTCTCAACATGGCGGAAGCGTCTTCTGGCGCGCGCCCTGCGGAATTGCGCGGACCTGGACGATTGCCAGCGAAAAGCCCTCTCCGCCCTCGACGCCGACCATTTGCGGGCCTTCAATTCGGCCGTCCGGCAGATCCAAGACTACGCGGACCCGGGACCGCGCGCCCGTGTCATCCCTCTTCTGAGCCGCGATATCGCGCTGGCGCGACTCATGAATCAAACGCCTTTCGACAAGGTGCGCGGCGTATGTGCGGAACTGCTGGACATGCACGCGAAGGAGCTCGCGAAAGCCAAGACCGACGGAACTTTCGCGAAACTGGCCACGCTACTTGCCACCGGAGTTGTGTCCGCGCTCGCCCCCAAAGTCCCCCCTCTCTACTACATGATACATGGAGAGGTGGAGATCGCGGTAGCCGCGTGCCTTGAACAGGGCTGGCATCCGCAGGTCGCGGGCGGAATCGCAATCCACCGGGTCCTCGAGAATCCCATGCGATATCTCAAGCGGACTGATCCGCCGTCATCCTACCAAAGCTCCGCGCCATATCGCGTGTCGCGATCGGAGATGAGGCGATAGCCTGATTACCTTGGCGAATAGCGCGGATTCGCGCGCGCGCCCTCGATGCTCCGTTCGACCAGGTTCCGGCGGGCCGGGGAACACGCCGCGGCGATCGCCCGCGCCTCGTTCCAGTGCCGGTCGGCGGTTGCCGCGTCACCGGCTTGACGGCGGGCCGCGCCGAGCGCCACCAGGACATCCGCTTCCACGCCGCGCTTGCCGGCGGATCGCGCCCAATCGAGAAGTTCCCGGTAGAGGGTTTCGGATTCCGCCATGCCCCGCTCCTGCAGCAGCTTCGCCCGCCCCATTTTCAGCAGGCCCTTGAGATCCTGGTGCGTCGCCGCGCGCGACTCATCGAGCGAGGCCAGGGCGCGGGATGCCGCTTCCGTGTCCCCCGCCGCCACCGCCGTCCAGACCAAACCCAGGCCGGCCTCCACTTCCAGATAGAGCTGGTCCATGGCTTTCGCATCGGCCGTCAATTGCCGGAAGATCCCGGCGGCGGTTTCGAGCGACCGGCCCGCCAGCACGGCCTCCGTATAGCGCAGCCAGCCCATCGCGAGCTGGGCCTGCACGTGTTCGACCGGCATATCCGCCGTCCGGGCCACGGCCGCGGCCTCGTCCAGATGGCGCAGCGCCTCGTCCGTTCGCAAGAGATCCTTGAAGGCGGACGCGAGCAGGCGGTGCGCGGCCACGACATGCGCCGCGTCGTTCATCCGGATCGCGAGAGGAAGCGCCGCGCGCGCTTGCGCGATAGCGGAAGCGTGGTCGTATTCCTCCATGCTCAGCGTGGCGAGCGCGAGTCGGTTGGCCGCGACTTCGTCCTGGTGGGCCCGTCCCAACAGGCGGGCTTGCCGGAGCGCGCGCGAAAAACATTTGCGCGCCTGCGCGCGATCGCCGCGATAAAGGGCCAGCGAGCCCAACTCGTGGTGCGCAATGGCGCGGGTTCGCCCGTCGCGCCACCAGGACGTATGGGCGAGGGCCTGCCGCAGGCGGCGGTCCGACTCCGACAGCTCGCCGCGCTGCGTGTGCATGCGGGCGAGTTGACAGGCGAGCGCGGCGGCCCGGCTGCATTCCCGGCCGGTCATCAGGAGGTGGTCCACAAGAGGCGCAAGACATTCCACGCCCATCGAGGTCTCGCCCTGCTCGACCCATCGCCGCAAACAACAGAAAAACGGGGTGTCCAAGACACAAAGCAAATCGTCCCAGGCCTCCGCAGCCACCAGGTGTAAAGGGAGAAAGGCGCGCACATAGCCGTCATCCGTCAGCGCTGCCCATGTTCCGCCGCCCCGGCGGCGGTAGGCCTCCACCAGGCGGCCGTGCAGCGCGCGCGGCTCACCGGCGGTGCGACGGGCGTACTCGTACAACAGCGGATGCAGGGTGAACGGTCGCGGACCCGACGATGGATTCGGGGCATCGCGCTGCACCAGCGCGCGCTCGGCGAGACCGGTCAGCAGGTCTTCCGTGTCCGCTGCGGTCAGTGCAGCGGCATGCGCCCACAGGGTCGAGGCGGCCGCGGCCGGCACCGGACGCTGTGGATCGAATACCGACAGCTCGCGAAAGCGCGCCTGCTCCGCCTCGGGGAGGATTTCCACGCCCGCCTGCATGGCCCGCCATAAATTCCGGTGCGTTTCCTCGATGGATTGGCGGTCGGCGATTTTATCCAGCTCCGCCCTCCGAAGGCGTTCCAACACCCACCGGAAATCGCCGCCCTGTTTGCGCGCCATGCCGCCGCAAAGGGCCAGCGCCAGCGGCAGACAACCGCACGCGCGCGCCACCTCGACGCATTCCGGCGGAAGTTCGGCCGGCAATCGGCCCACGGCGTCCGCGAGGAGACGCATCGCATCTTCCTCGCGAAAGAGCGACACCGGGATGGTTTCGCCGCGAAAGGTATGAAGCACGCCCGCGTCGCGCGTCGTGATCAACATCCGGCAACGGGGACCCGGCGCATCGAACGCGGCGACATCGCCGGCCGTCCACACATCGTCGAGCACCAGAAGGGCGGCGCGGCCGGCCAGGCGCGCGCCCAGGCGAGCCAGGCCCTCGCGCACCGATACAAAATCGTCAGGTCCGCCGAGCATCCGCACCAGTTCCCGCTGGCGGTGCAGGATGTCGTCCTGTGTCATCCGCGGCCCGCAGCACACCCAGAAAACGCCATCGGGGTAGGCTTGGCGAACGATGCGATCGCGCGCCAGCGCGCCGGCCAATGCCGACTTGCCTATCCCGCCCATGCCCTGGACGCCAACATGCGCCCGGCCGACGGCGCGCACGTCCGGAGTCTGCAGATCCACAAGCAGCGCATCGCGCACCCGCGCCATCAACTCGGACCGGTCGAGGAAATGCGCGGGCAGGTCCGGCACCGCGTGCAGGGCGCCCATGGGTGGATTGGGCGCGCGCAAACTTGCGACCAGCCGCGAGAGGGCGGACGGATACAAGGCGTCCTGGCGGAAATCCTCGCAATGCAGCAGCCGCAGTTCGCCCGGGATGCCTTCATAATCCCCCAACCGCAAAATGGGCGTCACCGACACATGATCGAACGCCAGGGCGGTCCGCCACTCCTCGCGGACATACGGTGACTCCGCCGCCCGCGGGCCGCCGATGTAGACGACGCGATCCACCTCCGTTCGCAGGGCATCCCGGATTTCCTGATGGAACGTGAGGCCCCGCGACAACAGCGATGCGCGGTCAAACCACACCGTGAAGCCGGCGGCCGCCAGGTCCGCGTGGAGGCGGCGCACGAACGGCTCGTCATCCCCTCGGGCGTAGGAAAGGAACACGCGCGTCATGTGGCAATCCGGCGCGGCTCAAGGGCGCGCCACCTCAAGTCCGACCCGGGCGAGATGGGAGGGAAACAGGCGGACCGCATTTCGATCGTAGGCCTTGATCTCTTCCGTCAGCGCCCTGCCGTCCGACCAGGGCACAAGACAGGGATGCCGCTTCCGCGCGTCGTCGCGCGGACCGGGCCGCCATCCGTCACGCAGGCGCTCGACATTCCATCGGCCGTGCTCCAGCTCGGCCATGCGCTCAACCTCCTCATCCGTGAACTGGATGGCGGACGGTTTCGCGGCGGCGGGACGCACGACGAATCCGCAGGACTCCAGGATACGGATCATGTATCGCGCCTGCTCGCGGTTCGCGGTCTTGTAGGTTTCAGGCAGCTTCGGCCACGGCTTCAAATGGTCCGGCCATCGGTTGGCGCCGCCGGCGACATACGCCTCGTGAAAGTTCCGGGCCATGCCCTCGATCGCGTCCTCCGCGATATCCGACCGGTGCGGTTGCAGGAACGCGCGCACCGTCGCCGGATCGCACGGCAAGGGTATGAGATTCGGATCGCCGCTCCAGGCCGGATCCGCGATGGTCTTGTCCGCGCGGCCCCGCGACCCAACGACCAGGCCTACGGTCGCGCCCAACGCAAGGGCCATGGCATATTCGCAACCGCTGATCCGGCCGCCGCCGAATCCGAACACACGCACCGCCGCGGGTGAGATTCCGGCCTCCAGCATGTCGCGCCAGTATCGCAGCGGCTGCTCCGGGCTGAAGCCGTTTTCCCCGCAGGCGACCCGCTCGTCATAGCGCTCGTCGCGCGGCTCGTGTTCGGACAACAGCGCGGGCAGATAGCCGCGCGTCCGGAACGCGCGGCCTCCGTTCCGGTCCGACCATTCAACCGCCGCGCCGACCGCGCCGGGCGCCCCGGCCCGTGTCCCGCCGGAAATCACAAGTCCGTTGAAGCCGGGCAGCGCCGCGGCCAGCAAGCCATGCACGCACGCGGACTCCGCGCCGCCCAGCGTGCCCGCACCGCCCGCGACCACGATGACCGGCGCTGGTGCTGGTTCGGCGGCTGTAGCCGCGGAACCGGCGCGCCGGGCCAGCGCCAACAGATCGAGGCACCAGCGATAACCCTCTTCCGGCTGGCGCGCGCCGCAGACGAGCAGCAACCACTGCTCCTCGGCCTCCAATACGTCGGCCGGCGTCGCGGACGCACCGGACAGGAAATGGCGGATGCCGCGCGCATACAGGCACAACGCGTCATGCGATTCGCCCAGCAACAGGCTCAAGCGCCCGGCGGTGAAACAGGCATAAGGCATCTCGGTGCCATTCGACAGATGCTCGTGGCATACACCGATCGCCGCGCGAATCTGCGGCGCCAGCACCGCGGCCCGGTCGGGGCCGCCTTGCCAATGGATTTCGTGTCCGACGACCTCGGCCAGGAAATAGGGATTCACCGGCTCCAGCGCCAGCGCAGCCTGGTAGAGCGAGCGGGCCGTGGGCGCGCCGCCGGGTTGCAGGCTGTGCGACCAGGCCAGCCGGGCCAGCGCGTGGGCGCGCAGGCTGCGTTGCCTGCGCAGGTTCGGCACATGGGATCGCGTCGGTTTTGCGAGGCGGTCCACCACGCCCTGCAAGTCGGCCTGGCCCTTCCGGAAGTCGTCGGAACGCGGGGCGGAGGCGTGACGCCTGCAGCGCGCATGACCCAATTCGAGCGCGATTTCATCCTGCACAGAACCCGCGGCGCCGGCATGTGGCTCCAATTCCGCCACCACGCCGGCGTAGTCGCCGGTGGCGGCGAGCAGGCGCGCCAGGGAAAGGGCGATCCCGGGCCGCTTGCGGGCCGGGGCATTCGCGAGGATCAGCCGCTGCGCCTCGATTTCCTTGCGCACATCGCCGGGGGCGGCGAAGGCGGAGTAGTTTGCGAGCATGCCGTCAATGTCCTCGGCCAGCCGGTCGAACGAGCGGTCCCCGTCCTCCATGATCGCCGCCAGCAACGCGCCGATGCGCTTGAACTCGGCCGGGTACTTGAGCTTCGTCTTGTACATCCGGTCATGCAGCGTGTCGGCCCACGCGTGCTGCACCCATGTGCGCACCTGCACCTCCGCGCGCCGGTCGCCGATCGCGGACGCGTCCTCGCTGGAAATACCGGATGGCGGTTCGTCCGGCCGGAGGCGGACGATGTAGTGCATGTCGCGGTAGCCGAACTCCGTCGCGCCCAGCGATTCGGTTTTGTCGTCGCTCTCCTCGATCTTGAAGTTCGCCTCGATGAACTGGCGGACCGCCTTCACCTGCTGCAGCGTCTGCACGATCACGCGCGCGCCGCACAGGTCCGTCATGTCGCGCACCGGGTCCTTGTACTTGTCCTGCTTGCGCACACACTTCTCGGCGAAACTCGCGATCGCCTTCGGCCGCGATTGAACGAGCGCCTCCGGCAACGCCACGGCGCACGCCTGCTCGAGACACTTCTTGAGCGCCGCCGCGTACCGCTCATAGAGCGGATACTCCGCCGCGTACTCGTCAATAAACCGCTTGTGCGTCGCTTGGTCCAGTTTGCTCACGATTCGTCTCCTCCCGCCGACGGCGCGTCCTTCAACAATTGGCCCGGAATTTCCGCCGTGACTGGATCAATATCCCGATCCCGCTCCCGGAAGGGGCGCACGTCGGCGCATAGCGCCCCTTCCGCGCTTGGATCAACGGGCCCGGCTTCACCCATCGAGAAAGCTGCCGGCGTACCTGCGCAGCCGACTCATCCCCAGACAGCAAGAGCCCCGGGTCAAACACTGGTTCGCGCCCGACCACGCTCAAGACGGACTCCAGTTTCATGACGGCTTACCACGCAAATTCGCCGGCATCCCCAGATAGGTCGCCCATTCATACTGATGGCGCGACTCCTCGGCCCGCCCCGCACGGGCCAGGCAACCGGCGAGCCGTTCGCGCAGGGCGCAATCCCATGGCGAGATGTCCACGGCCCGCGTATATGCGGCGGCGGCCTGCTCCACATGGCCCTTGCGCAATTCAAATTCGCCCAACAGCGACAGGGCCCACGAAGTCCTTGGATCTTCGCGATGCGCCGACTCGAATCCTCGGCGGACGGCGTCGTCGCTCCCGCCGCGGCGGAACTGCTCGGAGCTGGCCATGCTGATCCACGCGGAGGCCCGAAGGCTCGGCTGCAGGTCCGCAAAGCGGGGATGCTGGATCAGGGTCGACGCGAGCTGATGCGCGAGGCTGGGCCGGAACGACGACAGCGCTCGTTGGGCCTGGTCGAGCGTGACGGCGAGCTCCCGCAACCGGGGATCCTGAATGCTCTCAGAGATTTCCCGGACCTGATCCTTGGTGCGGTATTGGAAGTCCAGTGTGTTCAAGCGGATCCACGAGTCCGGAAGCCCCCATTTGCGGCGAACGACCCGCCAGGCGCGCAGATGGCGGTGCGTGGTGAACACGGCGTACCCTGCCGCGAGACAGCCGGCCAACCAGAGCCCGTGCTGCCCGGCGGCGGGGACCGATTCCCCGAACACGTCCTGCACGGCGCCGACCACGCCCGCGATGGCAAGGGGAACCGCGAGCACGATCCACCGAACGCCGCGGCGCCAGTTCGCAAGGTTCGCCGCGTCCGCCAGGGCGTAGAGCGACAGGACCAACGCACTCGCGCCCCAGAACCAGGACGCGATCGCGGGCGTCCACGCTTCCGCATCGGGCGCTTCCCGGATCATCATGCACGCGGACCACGCGCCCAGCAGGGGCGCCAGAAAGCTGGCGCCGGCCCGCACCCTCCTTTCGGGGCAGCGGACGAGTTGAAGCAGAGCGCCGATGTTCCAGTCATATAGCAGGGCGAGCAGGCCGGCGGCCGCCAGGGAAAGGGTCTCGGGGCCGATGTCGGCGGCGGGCAGGCCGAGGGCGAGAAGCAGGACCGACAGCGAACCCAGGAGGAAACAGGTGGGCTTCACGTCTTTGGCCCACAGGTTCGGCACGCCCGCAATTGGCGCGCAGCGATCGAGCTGATCTGACGCCTCGCGCAACCGATCCGGCGTCACGGCCTGCAGGGTGATGTAGTCCCCGAGCACTCCATCCGTCACCTCGCGATCCACGTGCCGCGCCACGCCCCGCTCCAGGAGCGATGCGACCACCCGGCCGCGGCCCAGGATTCGCAGGGCCATGGAAACCAGCCACACGGGGTACCGTCCCGCGGCGAGCAGTTCGTCCGCGAGGCGTGTGTCCGGCTCCGGTTGGCCCACCGCCCCGGCGGGCGTCCCGCGCTCGAAGAACTCGGGGGAGCGGTCCAGCGCCAGAAGCAGCCGTCGGGCCTCGTCCTCGGGGGCCGCCTCCCGGAGCGCGCATCCCCACAACCACACGACCAGCAGGTACGCCGGTTGTTCGCGCCACTCCGGACGGCCAACCAGCCGGCGATAGCCGTCGAGGACGGCGCTGCCCTCTTTGCCCTCCGGCCGCGCGGCGGACACCGCGGCGCGGTACAGGGCGGCGATGCACGCCTCGAATTCGTCGGTCGGGGTCGCGGCCCTCGACTCCATGCGCGCCAGTTTGAGCGATTGAAACAGTCCCCGGGAGGTCCACGGCATCGCGCCTTCATACGGCTCGACGGCATCGCCGATCAGATGCGCCACCGACTTGTCGCGCACGATCCATTTCATCGCCAGCGCCGTCATCAGCAGCGGCTGCAGGCGCGCCCAGAAGAAGTCGCGCAGGCCGGCGCGCGCCAGGGCCCGCAGCAGGGCCAGCGGGGTCATGAGGGGCGGCAGCGCGGTCTCCCGGAAAGTCGCCATGCAGTATACGGCGCCCATCATCACCCCGCTTTTCACGACCATGCCGCGGCTCATCAGGATGCCGGCGGCGACGGCCTCCACATTCTCCCTGAAGCCGGCGCTTCGATTGCCGACCAGAAACTGGCGTGTCGCCGTATCGCGAACGCCCGTCACGTCCTGGGCGCGGGCGCCCTTCCGGAATTCCCGTTCGAGGCGGTAAAACCCGGCGACAAGGTCCGCCGGGACCTCGTACACGGGCGACTCCAGCAGGCGTCGGGCCCAGGAGCGCAGCGGGTGCCCCTCGACATCCCAGGCCCGCGCACAGGCGACGCGCTGCGGGCACCCGGGGACCAGCGACGCGAGCTCCTGCGCCTCGTCGAAGCCGGACCGCACCAGGTCGCGCAACACGCACAGGACCCAGTTCGCGAAGTTCACATGGACCGGTGATGGCCGCGACTCCGCCAACTCGCGAAGGATGCGTCGGGCCAACGCGTGCCGTGCAGGCCGTTCCGAGCAGATGTATGCGATGTGCAGCAGGGCCACGACGCGCACCGAAGGATCCGCCATCCACGCCGTCAACGCCCGCGCCAGGTGCGGCATCGTGACCACGTAGTAGAAAAATTTATAGAAAAAGCTCGTGGCCAGGTTCACCCGGAATTCCTGCGCACGGAACGTAATCCGGATCACCGTGGCGAGGTCGCCCATCGCAAGCACCCGGGCAACTGCCCAGCCGAACAGCTCGCGCGACGCGTCCAACGCTTCCAGCGCCTGGAGCTGTCCCTCCAGAAATCCGCGATCCTCCGTCAACCGGTACAGCGGCTCCGACCGCACATGCGACACCTGCTGGAGGTGATACGGATATTCCGCGAAGCCGCGCCGCGCCGGATCGTCGCGTCCGGACCAGCTTCCGTCGCCGGCCGGGTCGGCCAGGCCGCGGAAATACGCGGCCAGCCGGTCATGGGTCTCGTCTTCCGCGCCGGCGAGGAAGCGGCGCGCGACCTCATGGCGCACGGCGGAGTTCCGAAACGCGTAGAGGCGCGCCCCCGCCACGGTCCGCTCCTGCAAGTAGGGCTCCACATCGGCCAGCAGGCGCGACCAGATCGCGAACGCGAGGCGGTCCATGGGAGGGAAGTCGGGATTGCCCCGCTGGATCGTCTCCAGGAGGTCCGGCGCCGATAACAGGTCGAGCGACTCCCCTTCGCTCAGGCCTCGCCGGGCGGCCACCAGGAGGGAGAGGAAGCGGCGGACCAGCGCGGGCTCGTGCTCGCGCTCGAGGCGGTCGAGGTATGCCTGGATCATCTCCGGCAACGTAGCCGCCAACACGGGGGGCGTCCCCGACGTCCAGCGCCGGACCTGCGCGAACGCGAGCTGCAGGAAGAGAGGGCGTCCGCCCGACGCCACGAACGCGGCGAGCACGGCCTCCCGCTGGCGATCCTGCAACACGCGCCCCTCCTCGCCGCACCACGCGTCGAGCAGGCGCCGGGCATCCTCGCGCCCCAGCGGACCCACCGTGAGCCGGCGCGCCGCCGGGTGTCGCGCGGCGAGACGCTGCGCGTGCGCCTCGAATTCCCGGCTGACCGAAAGCACGATCTGGACGTGCGGCGAAGCGAGCGCCGGCACCCATGCGCAGGGATGCGGCTCCATCGAAGCATCCATTTGATCCACGGCATCAATCACGAGGATCAGCGGATGCTGCGCATCCGCCAGGCCGGCCAGCGCCGGCAGGCTCTCCACCAGACTCTCGTAGCTGTCGGAACCCGGGGCGGGTCGGCCGTAGCGTTCGGCGATCTCGTCGCACAGGGAGCGCAGGAGCGCCGCCGGGTTGCTCGTGGACGGGCTCAAGCCCACGAAGCGCACAACCGTCGTGATGTCGCGCCGTTCCACCAGGCGTCCCGCCGCGTAGCGAGCCAGCAGGGCGGTCTTGCCCGCGCCGGCATCGCCATCCACGATGAGCAGCCCCGAGCCCGGCTCCCCCATCTGCGCCAGCAGATCCGCCCGTCCCTCGCAGGCCCCCGCGGCCGCGTAGGACCAGGCGATCCGCTGGTGCGCCGCGCGGTCCAGGTGGGAGGGATCGAACGAACGCACGCGCTCGAATTCGCGTTCCATGGCGCCCAGCAACGCATCACTCACCGAGCGGCTGAAAGCCGTCAGATACGCCTCGTCCGGCGCGTCCCCGGACCAGTCCGTCTCGCTGCGGATCGCGTGGACCAGGCGTTGCTCCCGCAGGCCGGCTTTGAGCCGCTCCAGCCGGGCCGCCGCGAACGCCGAGCGCTCGCCATTCTCGTGGTCTACATAACGCAGCGCCTGGACGGACGGCGGTCGCGCCGCCAGCGCGCGGTCCAGCCCGCGGATTTCGCGCAGGACGCCCACCATCTGCCCCTCGCCCGCCACGCCCTTGAGGGCGGTGTCTATTTCCCACTGGGTGGCGGACTTGCAGAGCTCCTCGACAAGCGCCTCATCCCCCATCGCCTGCGCCACCCGGTCGAGAAAGCGGCGCAATACCGCCGCTTCCCGCAGCCGGGTCGCACGCGCGCTCTCGTCGGCGCCTCGCTGCGCGCGGGGACGCAGGACGAACGCCGTTTCGGGGTCGGCGCCGTCCCGGGCAATCTGCCGGTTCCGGTCCTCCTCGTACCACCCCGCCTTGTCGTCGCAAAACAGGCGCCGTTCCTCCTCGCCGGCATGGTCCAGCAGCGCACGGAAACGGGACGCCGGAATCTCACGCGGCAGCGGGCGCCACCCATAGCGCTGGCCGAGCATGAACAGGAAGTGGGGCCGGGGCGTCATGCGCTGGCACCGCACGACCTCCTCAAGGCATACGTGCAACGTGAGGTTCTCCTCCGCCAACGCTTGCGAGATACCCCATCGTAGATCAACCGCCTGAAAGCGCGCGCCCCGTTCCCGGCACCACTGGGTCAGGCGCGGAAAGACCTCCGCGTGCAGGATATCCCGCTCGCGGCGGAAGTCGTCGAAGGTGGAACTGATGAAGACGCGGAAGATCGGGTGTTCGTCCGGCAAGTCGCGCGGATTCCAGACCTCCATCCCAGGCCGCCTAGCCGCTGCGCGCGGCTGCCACGGTGAGGCTGATCAAGCAGGACAGCCCCATCAGGAGCCATCCGACCGCATTTATCGGAACGCCCCAATACAGGATGTAGAGTATAGCGACCGAAGGCACCGCGCCGGACAGCAGGCCGGCGCGGGGAATGCTCGAGGCCCGGATGTTGCGAGCGAGACCAAAGCTCGAGTTGATCAGCCAGAACGCGAAAAGAACCACGGCCAACAGCCGGCCCCACCACACGCGGCGAGCTTGGCATACGCCCGCGAGCCCCTTTTTCCAGAAACCCAGCTCCTCGTCGGGCGGCCGATTCCGTTTTCCGCCGGCCTCCGCGGGCACGGCTACCGCCGGCCCGGCGGCCGCGGGGGAGTCCAGTGCGGGCGGCGCACCGGCGCGATCCAGACGGGCGACCGCCTCGCGCAGGGTTGTGTTGCGCGGCTCCAGATCGAGCGCCTTCCTGTAGTAGAGCAAGGCCAGGCTGGCCTCGCCGTTCCGTTCGTAAAGAGCAGCCAGATCCCGGAACACCTGCACATCGCCATTGGGCGCGAGCTCCAAATAACGTCGGAGCGCCTGCTTGGCTGATTCCTGGTTCTGCAAGCGCAGCTGCGTGCGTCCCAGCCAGAAGAAACCTTCCTTGGCGTCCGGATGGGATGAGGTGAACTGCTGGAGCAGGAACGCAGCATCCTCGTATTTCTCCGCCGCATACAGCTCCACCGCCTTGTCGAGCGTCGAGGCGTTCTGGGCGGGCACCCACGTCGGCGCGGTCATCACCAGCAACGCAATACCCATCCAACAGCATCGAATTGGCAGCGACATCCCGTGGTTCATCCCGTTCCGCATTCGTGATAGCCGAGCATTTCCCGACGAATCTGGATTCCGACAGCCGTTCGGGCCCCGTCGCGAAAAGCGGTACAAGAACAATGCCATGAAAGCAAGAGAGAAGGACGGATCGCGCGCAAACCGATCGGTCCCCGCGCCCCGATGGCGGGCCCGCTCGACCGCGCATGTATCCGGAGCAGATTTGTCGCGACGAATGCGCGCACGGAAACACTTGAAACAGGCTCCCAAATTCCTCCTCGCTGACACCCCATTGCCCCGAACGGCCCGGCGATCGGCCCGCTCCACCCGAGCGCTGCAGGCCCGGCTGTCGCGGCCCGGCGCTGGGAATCCGCGGTTCGCGGCCGACACAAGTCGGACATTTCGATGTAGAGGAATCCGGGTGCCATTCTTTCCGAAATGCCAATTCCGGGCGCTCGCGTCATCGTCCCTCCATGAGTGAACCCGACATTCCGTGCCTTGCCTACTCATGCAACCAAATGAAGCGGGCCAGGAGAAAGCCGCATTCCAGACCGAGAGGATTGATGGGACCGCGGATGCCGGCGAGAAGGACGCCGGGGGCGGTGTCCAGGTCGTACACCTCGCGCACGCAGTACACGCGGCCGCGCACGGGCGAACCGGGTGTGTAGCGGCGCTTCAACCCGACATCGTCCACGCACAACAACTTGGCGCCGGGACCCGGACTCAATCTCGCGCGCGTTTGGTTCTTGGCGTGAGGTTCAACATGCGTGGTCATGGCATCCTCCAGAGCGGCCAACGGCTTCATGGACACGTCCAGGATCTGTCGCGCCGGGCTTTCATGCGACGGATGCCCCCCGGCGCTGCGCCTGCTCCAACATGAAAACGCGGTTGGACTCGGCGAGGGGGAATTCGGCGAGGCGGGACCAGGGCACCCATTCGGCGGCGTCGTGTTCCTCGCTCAAGCGCAGTTCCCCGCCCGTGACGCGGGCTTCGAAGCAGACGAGGACGACGTGCAGCTTGGGCATCTCGAAGGAGGTGGCGCCGAGGAAGCCGGTCAGCTCGACATCGAGCCGCGTTTCCTCTTTCGCTTCCCGCACGGCGGCCAACGCGAAGTCTTCGCCGGGATCCACCTTGCCGCCGGGCCATTCCCACTGGCCGACAAAACTTCGGTTGTGGGGCGAACGCCGGATCAGCAGACATCGGCCCTGTTCATCCGTCACCACCGCCTTCACCGCGAGTCCGAATGGTTTTTGACTCATGCCGCCCTCCATCGTCCGGTTTGCCACGTATGGTTTCCCATGCGCGCCGTCGCGCCGCGCAGCGTCTCAATTTCACGTCGCCCACACAACATACGTTTCACGCCGCCGTCATCGCGCGATGCACTTCCGGCGCCCATCGCGCGAAGCCGTGCCGGTTCGCCGGCACGCACCGGCACGAAGGGATGGAATGCGTAGAAGGGATTCAGCATGGCGCGCGCCCTCCACGCCGGGCGGCGACCAACCAGCCGACCGCGGCGAGCGAAGTCATCAACATCGGACCGTCCATGCTGACCAGGGGCAACGCGATCCCGCGAACTGGCAGCGCCTGCGTGATCCCGACCAGATGCCAGGCCGCGGGGATCAGCAGCAACGAGGCCGCCGCGGCGCCGGCCAGCCGGTCCCGCGCGTGTCGTGGCGAGCGTCGAATCCGCGCGGCCGCGGCGGCGACTCCGGCGAAGGCCAACCCCGCGAGCAGCAGCGCCCCGAAACCCCATTGTTCGACCAGCCGCGCGCCCGCGAATTCGCGGACACCCTCCTCCGGCGCGTAACGGAGCAGCAGGCTTTCCGGCGCGCCGACCCCGGTCCACCCGCCCATGCGCATGGCCCGGACGGGCAGCGGCGGCGCATACGATTCCGGCGCGGCGAAGCGCGGCTCATGCGCAATGCGCCGGATGAAGTCCGGATCCTGCATCCACAAGAGAAGCAGGACGGCAGCCGCGCCCCACGCCCCCATCAACAGGGCGCCCCATCGGGCGCCCGCGCAACGGAGCAGCAGTAGTCCGGTCAAGCCGGCCGCGAACAGGGCCGCCACATTTCGCTGAAGACCCAGCGCGCCGACAACAGCCGCGAGGAAAACGCCGAAGCACAAGCGCCCGCGGCCCGTGGCATGGGTGGACAACCAGGCGACTCCGACGAGCGCGGTCAGGGCCGGGGCCAGCGCCGCATTCCAGGAACGGAACCAAAGGGGGTCAACAAACCCGGACAGCAGCCCGACCGCAAGCGGTCCCATCAGCAAGGCGATAAACCCGGGGCGCGGTTCCAGACCGCCCCGCGCCGCGACCCATGCGCAGAGTCCGCCGGCGAGCAGGAAAACAAGATGCGCGAACAGGCGCGCCGGGTTCGAACCAGCCACGAGGAGGATCCCGAGCGCGATCAACACGGCGACAGAAATCCACAAGGCGAGGCGCTCGGGCGCCGAAACCGCGCCCCACGCGCGCCCTCTATTCTTGTCCGAATTTATCATCGAACAGCGCCTCGATTTCCCGCACCACGCGATCCGCCTCGGGCCCGTCAACCGTCGTCACGATCTCGGTATCCTGCTGCCCTTCCAGCGTCAGCAGGCCCAAGATGTTGCGCGCGCTGGTCCGCACCCCGTCCTTTTCCATCACGACCTCATGGCCTCCGGCGCGCCTCGCCACCAAATGCACGATCAGCGCGGCCGGCTGCGAGCAGATCCCGTACATATTCCTAACCTTGATGCATCGAGCGATTCGCATGCCCCCCTCCTACAGATTGAGTTCGCGAGCGATATCGCGCCGGCAATCCTGGTATCGCCGCCAGGCGGTCCGCGACCACAGCTCGCCATGTTCCAAGCAGCCTACAAATACGACATGGGACCCGCCCGCCAACACGTCGCGAAAAGCGCGCGGGACGCGAAACCCGCCCCGCGCGTCGAGCGCCACGGCGCAGGTGTTGTCCAGGATGTGCTGCGCCATATCCGAGCGCGCCGCAGATGCCCCATCCAACGCCGCCCAGACACCCGCGGGCAGGAGCTTCAGGTACGCCCCCTCGCACCGGGCCAGGACCACCATCCGGCGGTGCTCATCCTCGTACAGTGCCCGCCATTCGATCGGCATCCGCACCCGGCCCCGCGCATCCATGCGCCGGTCGTGCATGCCGACAAGAATCGCGGCGCCGCAATTCCCCGTTTTCATGCGTGCCCTCCGGCCCGCGCCCGCCGCCAGTCCCGTGGACGGAGTCCGACGTGCGCGCATAGGCTTGTTGTTACCCCGCCTCCAGGGAACGAGTCACGGGGACCGTTCGGGACTTCGCCATTCGCATCCATCGCCGCCTTTCCCCGCCGATGCAACGAGCCTACCGAAGATCGCGGCGCGCGCACCTCCGAACAGGCGCGCCGACGCGATTTTTTGCAACCGGCTCACGATCCAAGGGTTCCGGCGGACGGCGATTGAGTCCGCGCGCTTGAGTATGAGTTGCGAGCCGATTATGAACTTGAGTACTCGGTTGAGTTTGTCCGATATTCCGGAAACTCAATCGCCGCCATGCCTCCGCCTCCCATCCAAACGTTGCGGTGTGAACCCGGCGGAGGCCTCTCGCTGGGCGCGGCCCTGACGGGGGCGGCGTTCGCCGGGCCCTTTACGGAGCCGCATGTGCTGGTCGTGCCGCTCGACGCCTGCCCCGCGCTGCTCAAGCGGCACGGCGCGCGCCTCCGCGATCGGGGCGACAAGCATCCCGCGCTTCCGCCCTATCCGCGCCTCCGGCGCCAGCCCACGGCGGCGTTGCTTCGAGGCACGAGCTATACGGATGCCTCGCAATGCCTGCGCAGCATCCGCACCCTGCTCGCCCAGGCGGGCGCGATGGGTGATCGCAATTGCTTTGTTATCGGCGTGCCGGAGCCGGTTTTTCGCGCGCTCCGGCTTCGCGTCGCGTCGGGCGCGGAGACCGCGCCGCCGACGGCGTCGCTGCCGCGCGACCCGGTGGATCCGCTGATCGCGGTGGGTGTTGGCGCCTTTCTCGGGCGATCCGCGGCCGCGGCGGCGGTGCGTGCGGCCATCCTGCGCACGGCCGGAAGGCGGCGGACCGTCCTGCTGGCGGGAGAACACGGCACGGGAAAGGATTTTGTTGCGCGCCTGATTCACGATCTGAATGCCGGCGCCTCGTTCGTCCATCTCCCCTGCACGTCCGCGCGGGGCCATGACCTCCGGAATGCGCTGGAACGCGCCGGCTGGTTCGAGCGCGATCATTCGCGCAAATGGCCGGTGGTGAAGGAGCCGGATCGCTACACGCTCTATCTGGACGAGGTGAGCGATCTCGGGCCGGCGGACCAGGTGTTGCTCCGCCAGGCGTTGCGCGACGGCGACGGCGGCATCGAACCGAAAGCGCGGCGGGGTCGGCTGATCGCCTCCACGAGCCGCGATCTCTGCGCGCTCGCCGCGGATGGGCGATTCGATTGGGATTTGTATTACCGGTTGATTGAATTCGTCCTCCACCTGCCCACTCTTCGCGCGCGGCCGGAGGATCTTCCGGAACTGGCGCAGGCGTTGTGGCGCCGCGTCGCCGGAAGCGCCGCCCCGCCTCTGCCGGCGCGGCTGGTGAACGCCTTGCGAACCCTTCGTTGGGCGGGAAATCTGCGCGAGCTCAAATCCGTCCTCGCCCGGCTTTACGCCACGTGGGGCGCGCGCCGCCTCGCGCCCGCCCATCTGGCGGTGGTGCTGGCCGATCACGGGCGCGTGGGCGAATTGCCGGGCCGGTCGCAGGAGGATGCGCTGCGCGCCGGGACCCTGCAGGCCCTTCGGCGCGCGTCCGAATTGCTGCGCGCCGGCGCGGAGACGCTGCAAGCCATGACGGCGCGCAGCCCGGAGCGCAACCCCCGGGATTACCGGGAGCGGCTGTCGCGGCTGGCCGCTGAGCTCGACGCGGTGTGCGCGCACCCCCTGTCGCTCGGCAGCCACAGTGTATTCGTGCTGACGGCGCACGCGCTGGCTTCCCTGCGCGATGGGGTCGCCCTGTTGTCCGATCGCACGCCGCGGACCCGGCGGTTTCTGCGCGCGCACGCGCTGCCGGCGGTGCGCGACGCGCAGGCCGCCCTCTTCGAGGAAACCCGCCGCAGGATGCGGATCTGACGCGGGCCTAATTGACGCCGGTGAAGAAGCGGCGCGTGTACCAGCTTGCGGTTTCGCCCAGCAGCCGGGATTCGGTTTCCAGGGCCAGCGCCGTGAATTCGCGCTCCGAGGCGGCGTCTTTCAGATAGCGCTCCTGCCGTTTCAGGAAGGCGATCATGTCCCGATAGGTGTGAACGCGCGCCTCCAGGTCGAACGATGCGGCGAGCGACAAGGCCGCCACGGCCAGCACCGGCAGGAGGATGGCCAGCGCGCCGAGCGCGCCCGCCGGCCACGCGGCGTCACCCGCATGCGCTCCCTCATGAAGCAACCACTTAAGGGCCGTGGCGCATATCGCGAGACCGGAGCCCAGGAAGAAACTCCGACGGGCGCGATTCAATTGCCGGGCCGCGCCGCCTGCATGGCGGCCATAATAGGCGAGCTGCCCTCCCTCCGGATCGGTGATCCGATCCGCCAGATAGGCATCCCGGCGCGCCCGCCAGTCGTCGCCGCGCATGCGGTACGTATCGCGCAGATGAAGCACCCGCAACGTGCGGGTCAGCGGACGCACGGACTCCGGCAATGGCAGCGAGTAGAGGTGCGGGAGATACGCGGGCACGCCGTGCGCCGCCGCCACCGAACGTCCGATCTCCGCCACCAGCCGCGCCATGCTCCAGCGCCGGGTGGCCTGCGCGTGATGCACCACGTGGTGCGCGGCCAGGCCCGCGGCGAGCAACACGATTTCAGCGCCCAGGACCGCGCCCAGGATCGCGCCGTGCGCATGGAGGGCAATCACAGCGCAGAGGGTCGCGGAGGCATGCGCGCCGATCACCACGACGGCCGAGCCGCGAAAGAAGCGCTGGATCGCCAGCGCCCGCCGGTTGGCCGCGCCCAGCAGATGCTGCGCAACCTCCCCGGCGGCCGGGCAGCCGGGCGGCATCGCGGGCAGCCCGTCGAGCTCCTCCGGCAGCGCCGGGACGACGAACCCATCACGGTCGAGCCACTCCGCCGCATAGCGGGCATCCCCGTCCGCCCCGCATGCAAGGCGTATTTCCAGACGGGGTTTGCGGCGGAGTCGCGCGCGGACAATCGCGGGGGCCGGCGGCGCGCCGGCCTGGCCCGCATCAACCAGCACGACCAGCACATCGCAGGCGCGGAGGATCGCCAGTTCAACGCCCTCGATTCGATCGTCCATTCCGGCGCACTCGTTGAGCACGCGCGCCTGGATGACGTGGGGCGCCGACAGCCGGGCCGGATCCGGGCCCGTATCGGCCGGCAGAAAGCTCCGCAGGGGCCATCCCAGGGCGGCGCAGGCGCCCGAGAACGCTTCGTCCGCGGCGGATTCCAGCGAGGAAATCCCGATGGGCATATGCGACGGCGTCAGGTCCAGATCAGCCGGCAACCGGCGCAATCGGTCCTCAATCTCCCGCGCCAGCAAACGCTGCGCGGGCCCCTCCACGGCGACGCCCGCCTGGATGAAGCCCACCTGCACGACAAGGGGAACGGGCAGCCGCGAAGAAATGTTGGGCGGCATGGGCACGGGAGTCCGTTCAGCGCTTCGGCACGATCCACAGGTTGCACGCGCGCAGGATTGCGGGGATCGCACGCACCGCGGCCCGGTCAATTTCCCGGATCGCTTCGTCCAGCACGTCCCACGGCTTCAGATCGGGATGTTCCGGCTCGCTCAAGTTGCGCTCTTCCATCCACCGCGCATGTTCGAGTTGCGCAAGACGCTCCACCTGCTCGGCGGCGAACGCCTCAATCGGCGCGCCGTCGGCGGCCTCGGGCGCGCCCACCCGGATATCGCAGCCGACGGCATCGAGCTTGAGCGGGATATGGGCGGCCTGTTCGCGGTTTGAGTTCCGGTAAAATTCCGACAGTTGATCCCATGCCCGGAGCGCCGGACGGCTGTTGGGCGGAACGCCCACGCCTAATCGGGACTCCACGTACGCCTCGTGGAGCCGCCGGGCAATGGCCTCGAGGTGTTCGCCAATGGAGTAATCGCGCAACAGGATGCCTTCGAACGCGGCGGCATCCACGTGCTGCTCGAGCTGAGGATGGGGCGGCAGACAAGCCGGATGGAACTGGCTGCACCCCACCAGCCGGCTCATATCCACGATCGCCTCGATCGAGCGGGCGCCGTGCCGGTAGCCTGAAACCGTGAGGAACGCGCGCGCCACATCGCGGTCTATGCGCAGCGTGCCGCCGGCGTCGAACAATCCGGGGAACTGCTTCATCAGGGCGACGCGGAGGACAACCGCGCGGCGCACCATGTTTGTGCCGACGGGCTGGTCGAACCCCAGCACATTCACATGCCCGCGCAGCCGGCTGAGGAAGTCCGTCGCCTTCACCTCGGGCGGGAGCGCACGACTCTTTTCGGCAAACGCATGAAACGAGTGGGATGTGCCACCGGCAAAAACAAAAATGGCCCGTCCGATCTGGTAGTCGAAGTGGCCGTCCGAAAAGAGGCCGTCCTGCATGGGCGCGAGGAAGGATTTTAGCCAGCCTAACGGCGCGCCGCCCGGCGACGCGTCGAACTCGTCAAAAAAGACCAGGGGCGCCTTCTTGCGCAAAACAAGATCGCGCACCCGATGCAAAGCCTCAACCAGACAAGCCGGCGATCCCCACTGCGTGAGATTGAATTCGATGGGTTCTATCGCGGTTCCCCGCAGGGACTGGGCAACAGATTGCGCCACCTGTTTGACGCCGAACGATTTACCCGATCCCGGCTGCCCAAACACCGCGAGGCACAACGGGCGTTCCGGATTGGGCAGCCGGATGTATTCCAGCATCAAGTTCTGGATCGAGCGCAGACCTTCCATTTCGGTGCGATCAAGCGTAACTAGTTTGGAAAACACGCCCGCCGGGACATCCGGGAAGGCGTGCTCGATCCCGCGGCAAAGGGTTTCCTCCGCGAGTTCCTGCATGCTCCGGACCCGGCGCATATGCAGGATCTGCCAGGCGCGATCCTCCTCTACCTTGTTCGGTGAGAGATCGGCGGATAGCCGGGCCACCAGACATTCCACCAGGGGCGAATCGTCTGACGCCGGCGCATCCTGCATGATCCAGCGGGCGCGATCATCGTTCGGATACGCCGGCGCCCGGCGGCGAAAGACCTTGGGTTCGATCTCCACTCGTACCGGGCCGAAAGCGTCCTCCAGCAAGCGGCGCGCGCAACGCAGGCCACGTCGTGCCGCCGAGGAAAGAGTGGACAGCTCCACGCTGTCCGCATCGGTGTGCTCCAGTAAATGGGCGGCCAATCCGGCGGCAAACGCCGAACCGAATCCCGCCATCGTGCCGTCGCAAGCCTGCTCGCTGTCCCCCTCAATCTGGCGCGGTGCGAACCAGAGTCGCGCTGCGTCCAGGCGCCCGCCGCGCGTGCCCATAACCAGCACGCCCTCCAATCCGAAGGTGATGACGATGCCGGCGCACGCCCGCAGTTCGGCAAAAGAGGGCTGGACGGCGAGTGACAGCCACGCTTCGTAGGCGGATTTTTCCCAGGAAAGCTCCCGACTGATCAGCGCTCCGCTCGCGCGCAGTTCATCCGCCGTTAACACCACGATCGTGCGTTCCGCGTGGCGGGCGCGCAGCGTGTCCCAAAGAGCGCCCTTCATCAACGGACGCCGCCCTTTGTACACGACCAGTGGTGACACGCCGGGTTGCGCCAGCAGGGACGACCAGGACGCCGCATGGTCACGATAGCCATTGCCCGCGTCGTCCAGCAGCATGAGCTCGGGCGGCTCGACCGGCTGACCCAGCCCGATGGGGGCAGGAACGGATTCGCCATCCCAAGATCCCGCATACCCCATATACGACGCGATGCGCCAGACCTTGCTGTCGTTTTTCGGACTCCGCGCGGCGGGACGCAGGCGAATCATCGAGTGGATGATTTCGTCCGGCGGAATGCTGGCCAACGGGTCGCGTGGCGCCGGCTTGATGATCTGAATGCCTTCGGGCGCTGCTGCCTCCAATAAATCGGCGGTCAACCAGGCGCCGCCACGCACGGCAAACATGTGTTCGCCCCCGCGCAGGCGCCAGTTCGGTTCCCGTCCCCGGTCCACGGCCGGGCTGACGGGAACTGAGAGCCAATCGATGCAGACATCTCCACCAACAACGACTTTGCGTATCGGCCTCATATCCCCCCTCATCAGCGCACGACGCAATTGATTGCGCGGTTCGCAATACGCGTGAAACCCTACAGATCGTGGCCCGTGAAAAAAAGAATTAAGGAGGATCGAAACACCGGTGGGGATGTCTGATACGTGCTATTTCTTCAAGACGCTACCCAGCAACTTGACGATCTCGGCCCCGCCTTTCGACTGCACGAAGGAGAGGATGATGGGGACGAACTTGCCGATCAGGTCGGGGCTCAGTTTCAATTGACTGAAACCTCCGGCAAGCGAGGCAAGGTCGGCCGCCCTGCCGCCGCCCAGCGCGCCCGCCAGGCCGCCCAGCAGCTTTGCGGCGCCGCCGGCAACCGGCGCCGCGCCGACCAATTCCTGCGCGCCGGGAATCGCCTCGGCGACCTTGCCGAAGTCGCCGCCGAGTTTGTCTTTCGCCAGCTTCAACAGAAGCCCCGCCCCACCCTTCGCCTGCCCCTCCTGAATCCCCAACTGCGACACCAACTGGCTGATGAGCTCGTTCATTGTTCCGCCTCCTCGCGTTGTGCCTCTGATCCTTTCTCCCTCCGCGCCGTCTTCACGGCATCACCCATTCCGAGATCCTGGCCACTACGGAACGGCCCGATACATCCCCGCGCCCGGCCAGATTGAGCACGCCGACGATGCTCAACACGACGATCAGCGTGCGCAATCCCCCGGCGATGAGGCCGCCGATCCGGGCCTGGGCGGCGAAACGCGCGGCCAACAGCGCGGTGAGTTTTGTCTTCAGCGTTCGCAGGATGTACCAACTGCCGCCCATCACGCCCACGAATCCGACCGGCCCCGACACCTCGCCGCCGAGCGACAACAACCGGGTCAGCAGGTCGCTGAGCAATCCATAGAGCCCGCAGCCCGCGGCGAACGCAACGGCCAGCCGGAACAGCCGATAGCCCTCCTCCGCCAACCCGCGCGCCCGGCCGCGCCACGCGCCATACGCGACATACGCCCCGGCAATCAGATCAAGAATGTTCATGACAGCATCCAAAGAAGGAGTGCGGGGAAATGGAGTGTTGCAGCGTTGTCCGACCCATCACTCCACCACTCCATCACTCCCACACCCTGATACTCCCACACTCCCTCACGCCGGTTCCACCATCCCGTCGGCTGCCTTTTTCCACGGCGTCCAGCAGAGACCCACGGCGCCGATGGTGATGTCCGATTTGCGCGGGCGGATCTGCGCGCGCTCGATGGCCGCGGTAGCGGAGTCAAACGGGGCCCGCAGCGCCTCGACCTCCGACTCGAACTGGGCCTCCAGGTCGGCCAGACGCTGTTTGGTGATCTCCAGCGATTCGCCGGCGCGCTCCACATCCGCGGATTCCTTTCCGATCCGGCTCGCGCTCTTCATGGTCGTGGTTGCCCGTCCGATGTTCCCGACACTGGCCATCCGCCGGCCCAACAAGGCCCCCAGGATCGTCGCGCCGACGCCCAGCGCCGTCGAAAGTTTCTGGTGGCTCGCCTGCGATTTCTCTCGGGCCACCTTCTCCTCCGCGCGGCGCACGCGGTCCGTCAACGTCTGCAATTTCGCGGCGTACTTGTTCTTGATCTTCGCCACCTCGAGATCGCGCCGCTCGCGGAGGTCCTGGGCCACGCGCGCCGTGAAGTCGCCTTCCGTTTCCTCCGGCTTTGACGTGAGTTTGAGCGCGGGACACGAGAACAGGTCGAGCGTGACGTTCTGGTACAGGTGCGACTCGAGCGTCTTCTGCCATTGCGCGGCGCTCTGTTTGCGCGTGGCGGCGGCCGGCGCCGCGCTGAAACTCGCGCCGCTCAGCGGCTCGCGGTCCAGCGCGGCCTTCAGATCGCCCTCCACGCGGGCCGCCTCCCAATCGGCGAATCCATCCTCGCCCACGGGCGCCAGCAGCGTGCGCGTCACCCAGGTGTCCACGCCGGCCCGCGCGTCAACAAAATGCAGCTTGCTGACGCCGATCACGCACGCGCGGTAGATCCGGTCGCCCGCCGGATTCGCGGGACGCAGGAAATACTCCGCGATTTCAGGCGGCAACACGGGACGGGCGGCGGGGGACGGAGAGGCGGGCGGCGCGGGCGCCGGTTCCGGGGGCGATTTCGGATCCGGGACCGGGGCCGGGGCCGGGGCCGGGGAGGAAGCCGCTGTCGCCAGTTTGATTTGCGGCAGCGTCATCGGGCCGCGCAGGTAACACAGGGCCCAACGGCTCTGGAAAATGACCGGCGCGTTGTCGTGCACATTGCGCATGAGGAAAACACGGTTGCCCAGCCCCGCCATGACCTGTTCCATGGCCGCGCGGTCGAAATTCGCGCCGGCGGTCGCGGCCGCGCCCTCCAGCCCCTCGATGACCCGCATCTTGTCGCGCTCCGTCTGGAGCCTGCCGATCCACCACGTGCCCGCGTTGGCAAGGCCCTTGTAATCCAGGTCCACCGGGTTCTGCGTCGAGAGCACGCAGCCGACGCCGAAGGCGCGCGCCTGTTTGAGCAGCGTGAGCATCGGGGTCTTGGACGGGGGATTCGCGTTGGGGGGGAAATAGCCGAAAATCTCGTCCATGTAGAGCAGCGCCCGCAGGCTGCTCGTGCCGCTCTGCGCGCGAACCCACGAGAGCACCTCGTTCAGCAGGATCGTCACGAAGAACATGCGCTCGGCGTCGGACAGGTGGGCGATGGAAAGGATGGCGATGCGCGGCCGGCCCTCCGGGGTGTACAGCAGGCGCTGGACATCGAGCGGTTCGCCCTCCATCCACGCGGAAAATCCGGGCGAGGCGATCAGGTTGTTGAGCGCCATCGCGAGCCCGAATCGGTCCTTCGCGGGATAAAACGACTCGAGGTCGAAGACGCCGATTTTCTCGAACGGCGGTTTCTGGATTTCGCCGATGATCGCCGCGATATCGAGGCCGCGCCCTTCGCGCCACGCGCGGTCGAGGATGTTCGACAACAGGATGTGCTCGCGGCTCTGGATGGGGTCGGCGTTGATTCCCACCAGGCCCAGCAGGCCCGACACGGCGGACATGATGCGTTCGCGCAACGCGGCGGCATCCTGGAGGGTTTCCCGCGAGGGGGCCGCGAAGGAGCGCAGGATTTGCAGCGGACGGCCCGCGCTGTTGCCGGGCGTGTAGATCGCGAGGTCGGCGGCCTCCTTGAACTTCCGGATGCGCGCGCCGTCCTGGCCCCACTCCGCGAGCCCATTCTTCCACGTCTCCGCCGTTTTTTTCGCAAAATCGTCAGGCGACAATCCCTTGCGGCCCGCCTCGGCGGGGTCCACCCACGGGCGAAAATCCGCGGGCTGCAGATCGGGAAACGCCAGCAGCAGGTTGCCCAGATCACCCTTGGGATCAATCGCGATCGCCGGAATGCCGTCAATCGCGGCCTCTTCCAGCAGGGACAGCGCGAGCCCCGTCTTGCCGCTGCCGGTCATGCCGACGATCACACCATGCGTCGTCAGATCCTTGGCGTCATACAGCAACAGGTTTTCGGTGAGGCGTCCGGCGGAAAGCTCGTACTCCCTGCCCAGATAAAACGCGCCGAGTTTCTCGAAATCCTGCATGGCCGGTCCTCCCGCTGAAGCAGAGGGCGGCCCGCCGCGGGGCCGCCCTTTCCATACCCGTCGGACGAAACGATTACAACTGGTAGGCGAGCGCCCCGATCACGGTCGTGTCGCTCTTCTCGCGATCCGCGGCGGGCGTGCTGTCATACGCGTTTTTGACAACGAGGCGGAGCGACAGCGTGCTGTTGACCGCCGCCTCGATGCCGACCTCGGCGTTGAGCAGGTAGTCGTCGAAATCGTCGAAGAGCGGAAGGTATTCGAGCGCCTGCCACACCTTCGCCGTCGCGCTGAGCTGTCGGTCGTAGCGCTGGCCGACGCGGAGCGCCCATTCGTCGCCGGTTTCGCCGCCCACCTTTTCGGTGATGAAGGCCGGCCCGGCATCCACCGCGAGCGAGGCCTCTTTATCCTTCATGAGGTAGCAGCCGGGGCCCACGCCGGCAATGACGCGGTAGTCCACGTCGGCGATGCTGTCATACAGCGCGGTCAGGCTGCCCAGCAGGTAGGCGCGCTCCGACAGCAGGTGGCGGTACTCGGCCGCGCCCTTGACGTTTTCGGTCGTGGTTTCGTCCTTTGTTTCGGCGTAGGCGCCGTCCACGCCGAGGCGCAGCGCGTAGCCGTCGCGCTTGCGGTCGTGCAGGAGGCTCGCGGTGCCGAGCAGCGTGTCGCTGTTTCCGTCCGTCAGGGTCACGCCCAACGCGATGGAATTCTCCCTGGCTTTCACCGGGACCTGGTCGGCCGCCGTGGGGGCGACGGCGATTTTTGAGGCCGTGTTGCGCGCGTCATCCGCCCGCGCGGCGAGGGCGCCGGCCAGCAGCAGGGCCACGATCATGTTCTTCATGCGGAATCCCTTTCTTTCGATATCTTCTACTTCTTCAGGAGGTCGCGGATCTCGGTCAGCAACACGACATCCGCCGGCGGGGCGGCGGGGGCGGCCGGGGCGGCGGCCTCTTTCTTCTTCAGCGTGTTCATCGCCTTGATCACAACAAACAGGGCGAACGCCACGATGACAAAATCAATCGCCGCGTTCACGAGCGCGCCGTAGCGGAGCAGCACGGCGGGCGCCACTTCAGCGCCCGCGGCGTCCACCACGGCCTGCTTCAGGACAACGGCCTTGTCCTTGAAATCAATGCCGCCCAGCAGCATGCCCAGCGGCGGCATCAGCACGTCGTTGACCAGCGAGGCGGTGATCTTTCCGAACGCGCCGCCGATGATGACGCCGACGGCGAGGTCCACCACATTGCCCCGCATGGCGAATTCCCTGAACTCCTTCAACATGCTCATTCGTGCCTCCCCTTCATTGGTTGTGCGAAGAGCCGTAAGATAGCCCGCCGGGGCGGGGGCGTTAAGCCAAATAATCCTGGAGCGCGCGCACATCCCACCCGTGCCGGCGGACATAGCGGATGGCGTTGACCGTGGCGTGCGCCCCGTCTTCCGTCGTGACAATGGGAATGCCCCGGCTGATGGCCTCGGAGCGGATCCGGATTTCGTCGGCGCGCGCGACGAGGCTCGTCGGCGTATTGATCACCAGCTGGATCTGCCCCTGTTTCATCAGGTCGAGGACGTTGGGATGCGCGCCATCAACGAGTTTCCGCACCACGGCGGCATCCAGACCCGCCTGGTGCAGCGCCCGGGCGGTGCCCTCCGTCGCGACGAGTCCGAACCCGAGCGCGACCAGCTCCCGGCCGATTTCGACCATCCAGGATTTGTCGCTGTCGCGGGCGCTGACAAAGACCTGGCCCTGGGACGGCAATTTCTGGCCGGCGGCGATCTGGCTCTTCCAGTAGGCCAGCTCGAAATTGCGGTCAATGCCCATCACCTCGCCCGTGGACTTCATCTCGGGCCCGAGGATCGGGTCCACCCCGGGGAACCGGTTGAAGGGCAGCACCGCCTCCTTCACGGCGCACCACGGTTTGTCCGCCGCCGGCTTCGTGAGGCCGAGCTCCTTGAGCGATTTCCCGAGCGCGACCTTCGCCGCGAGGCGCGCCAGCGGCACGCCGCCGGCCTTGCTGACGTACGGGACGGTGCGCGAGGCGCGCGGGTTGATCTCGATCACGTAAATCTCGCCGTCCTTCACCGCCATCTGCACGTTGAGCAGGCCCTTCACCTCCAGCGCGAGGGCGATGCGGCCGCACGCGGCCTTGATGGCTTCGACGATGGTCTTGGGCAGCGTATGCGGAGGCGTCGCGCACGCGCTGTCGCCGGAGTGGATGCCGGCGACCTCGACATGCTGCATGACGCCGCCGATGTAGACATCCGTCCCGTCGCACAACACGTCCACGTCCACCTCGGTGGCGCGTTCCAGGTACCGGTCAATGAGGACCGGGAACCCGGGGCTCGCGAGGAAGGCCGCCTCGACAAACGGACCGAGCTCGTGGTCGCCATACGCCACCATCATCGCGCGGCCGCCGAGCACATAGGACGGCCGGATCATCACCGGGTAGCCGACCTTGCGCGCGACCGCGGCGGCCTCCTGGACCGACATCACCGTATCGCTCTCCGGCTGGCGCAGCCCGAGCCGGTCGAGCAGCTCGCGGCACCGCTTGCGGTCCTCGGCGACGTCAATGCTGTCCGCCGACGTGCCGAGCACGTTGCAGCCGGCCTTGAGCAGCGGAACGGCGAGGTTCAGCGGCGTCTGGCCGCCCATCTGCACAATGACGCCGACCGGCTTCTCGGTTTCGTAGATGTTCATCACGTCTTCGAACGTGAGCGGCTCGAAGTACAGCTTGTCCGAGGTGTCGTAGTCGGTGGACACCGTCTCGGGGTTGCTGTTGACCATGATGGCTTCGTACCCGAGCTCGCGCGCGGCCTTCACGGTATGCACGCAGCAGTAGTCGAACTCGATGCCCTGCCCGATGCGGTTCGGCCCGCTGCTCAGGATGATGACCTTCTTCCTGTCCGTCACGCGCGACTGGTCCAGCGTCTGGTAACTCGAATAGAAGTACGGCGTGTACGCCTCGAATTCGCCCGCGCACGTGTCAACGAGGCGGTATACGGGCTTGAGGCCCGCGGACAGGCGCTGCGCGCGGATGTCGGATTCCGTCACGCCCCGCCCGCGCAGCGCGGCGAGCTGCTTGTCGGAGAACCCGGCGCGCTTGGCGGCCCTGAGCGCGTCGTCGGGCCACGGCTTGTCCTGCGGCAGCGCGACGAGCCGGCGCTCCATCTCGACGAGCTCGGCGAAGTTGTCCATGAACCACGGGTCGAATCCGGTCAGCTCGCAGATGCGCGCGGGGGGGATCCCCATCTTCAGCGCGCGTTTGATGAGGAAATGCCGGTCGGCGCGCGGTTTCTTCAGCTCCGCCTCGACATCCGAAACACCGGCGACTTTCGCCTCGAGTTTCAGGTCGTAGCCGTCCACGCCGATTTCCAGGCCGCGCAACGCCTTCTGGTAGGCCTCCTTGAAATTCGTGCCGATGGCCATCGTCTCGCCGACGGATTTCATGCTGACGCCGAGCAGGGGCTCCGCGCCGGGGAATTTCTCGAACGCGAACCGCGGGAACTTGACCACGGTGTAGTCAAGCGTCGGCTCGAAACAGGCGGGCGTCTCGCGGGTGATGTCGTTCGGAATCTCGTCGAGCGTGTAGCCGCACGCGAGCTTCGCGGCGATCTTCGCGATGGGAAAGCCCGTCGCCTTCGACGCGAGCGCGGAGCTGCGCGACACGCGCGGGTTCATCTCGATGACGACCATGCGTCCGTTTTTCGGGTTCAGCGCGAACTGCACGTTCGAACCGCCGGTCTCCACGCCGATCGCGCGCATCACCCGGATCGCCGCGTCGCGCATGATCTGGTACTCGCGGTCGGTGAGCGTCTGCACCGGGGCGACGGTCACGCTGTCGCCCGTGTGGATGCCCATCGGGTCCACGTTCTCGATCGAGCAGACGATGACGCAGTTGTCCTTGCGGTCGCGCATCACCTCCAGCTCGAATTCCTTCCAGCCGACAATGGACTCCTCGATCAGGACGGTGTGATTGAGGCTCGCCTTCAGGCCGCCGAACGCGATCCGCTCGAGCTCCTCGCGATCCGCGGCGGTGCCGCCGCCGGTCCCGCCCAGCGTGAAGCTGGGGCGGATGATGACCGGATAGCCGATCCACTCCGCCGCCGCGAACGCCTCCTCCACCGACTTCACCAGCCGGCTCTTCAGACACTCGACGCCCGCCTTCTCCATGCACTCCTTGAATTCGATGCGGTCCTCGGCGCGGCGGATCACATCGGCGCGCGCGCCGATCAGCTCGACGCCGAATTTTTCCAGCGCGCCGGACTCGGCCACCGCGAGGGCCGTGTTCAGCGCCGTCTGGCCGCCGAGCGTGGGAAGCAGCGCGTCGGGGCGCTCCTTCTCGATGATCTTGATGACGGCTTCGGGTGTGATCGGCTCGATGTACGTCCGATCGGCCGTCTCCGGGTCGGTCATGATCGTGGCCGGGTTGCTGTTGATGAGGACCACGGAGTAGCCCTCCTCGCGCAACGCCTTGCAGGCCTGGGTGCCCGAGTAGTCGAACTCGCAGGCCTGGCCGATGACG
>CAYMCD010000012.1:0-43186 GCA_964388845.1 uncultured Verrucomicrobiota bacterium | reverse complement strand
CGCGGCATGCCGTGGTAGCCCATCTGGAATTGCGGGAAGAAGGTCAGGTTGAAGCCGATGAAGATGACGATGGCGGTGAACTTGGCCCAGCTCTCGGAATAGACCTTTCCGGTCATCTTCGGCCACCAGAAGTGCAGCGCGCCGAGGAAGCCCATCACGCCGCCGCCGACCATGACGTAGTGAAAATGCGAGACGACGAAGTAGGTGTCGTGCAGGTGGACGTCGGTCGCCAGCGTGCTGAGGAACAGGCCGGTGACGCCGCCGACGGTGAAGAGGCCCAGGAAGCCGAAGGCATAGAGCATCGGCGCGTCCAGCGAGACGGACCCCTTGTACATCGTCATGACCCAGTTGAGGATCTTGATGGCGGTCGGGATGCCGACAAAGAAGGTCAGGAACGAGAAGACCAGGCCCGCATAGACGGACTGGCCGCTGACGAACATGTGGTGGCCCCACACGAAGAAGCCGATGACGGCGATCGCGAGCGAGGAGAAGGCCACGAAGGTATACCCGTACAGGCGCCGGCGCGAGAAGCAGGAGACGATTTCGCTGATCACGCCCATGCTGGGCAGGATCATGATGTACACCGCGGGGTGCGAGTAGAACCAGAAGAGGTGCTGGAACAGCACCGGGTCGCCGCCGAGCGCGGGATCGAAGATGCCGAATCCGAAGAAGCGCTCGATGAAGATCATGACGAGCGTGATCGCGACGACGGGCGTGCCGAGGATCACGACGATGCTCGTCGCGTAGGTCGCCCAGATGAAGAGCGGGAGACGGAACCACGTGAGGCCCGGCGCGCGCATCTTCTGGATCGTGACGAGGAAATTCAGCGCCGTCATGATCGAGGAGAAGCCCGCGATGAACGCGCCGGAGATCGCCAGGATGACGTGGGAGTTCGCGTACATGCTGCTGTAGGGCGTATAGAACGTCCACCCGGTATCCACGCCGCCCAGCAGGATCGCGACGAGCGCGAGCACTCCGCCGGTCATGAAGACGTACCAGCTCAACAGGTTCAGCCGCGGGAAGGCGACATCCCTGGCGCCGATCATCATCGGGACCAGGAAATTGCCCATGACCGCGGGGATGGACGGGAGCAGGAAGAAGAAGATCATCACGATGCCGTGCATCGTGAAGAGCTTGTTGTACGTGTCCGTCTGGAGCAGGTCCGCCTCGGGGGTCAACAGGTCGAGGCGGAACACGACCGCCGCCGCGCCGCCGAGCAGGAAGAACACGGTGAGGCTGATGAGGTACAGGATGGCGATCCGCTTGTGGTCCAGGGTGAACAGCCACGAGCGGAGGGTCAGCCCGTTGTTCAGGTAGTGCTTGGGCGGGTCCGCCGCCGGGGTGTTGGTGTCCGCCGTGCTCATGTCAGTTGGACGCTCCTCCGCTCAAGCTCTTGATGTAGGCGATCAACTGAAGGAGTTGATCCTCGTTGACGATCCCCTGGAAGACGGGCATGACGGGCGGGTAGCCGGCGACGACTTTCGACATCGGGAGCAGGATGGATTCGCGCAGATAGGCCTCGTCGGCCGTGACCTCCGTGCCGTCGAGGAGCTTGACCGCGTGGCCGAAGACGCCGGCCAGGTTGGGCCCGAGCGATCCGGGGGCGGCGTGGTGGCATGTCTGGCAACCGAGCTGGTTGAAGAGGCGCTCGCCGGCCTGCACGGGGGTCTCGGCGGCGGCGGACGCGGCGCCCTCGCCCCGCAGCCATTTCTCGTAGTCGGCGGGCGCCAACACGTTGACCCAGCCGCCCATCCGCGAGTGGTCGGTGCCGCAGAATTCGGCGCAGAACAGGCGGTACCGGCCCGGCTTGGTCGCCTCGAACCACAGGCGCGTATAGCGGCCCGGCAGCACGTCCTGCTTCACGCGGAAGGCCGGGATGAAGAAGCTGTGGATGACGTCCTCCGAGGTCATGGTCAATTGGATGGGGCGCCCCGCGGGGATGTGGAGCGCGTTGATCTCGCGGCGGCCCTGGGGGTGCTGCAGTTTCCACATCCACTGCTTGCCGGTGACGAGGATCTCCATGGCGTCGGCGGGCGGGCGGGTGCTGTGGAAATAGACCTTCGCGCCCCAGCCGAACAGGACCAGAATCAGGACCAGCAGCGCGGCGCCGGCGGTCAGCTCGAGGCGGCTGTCCTCGCGCGGCATTTCCGGGGCGGGCGCGCCGGGGCGGCGGCGGAACCGGATGCTGAAAATCAGCACGAGCGCCGCGACGAGCAGCGTGGCCGCGATGCTGATCGCGACCAGGAACAGGTAGATCGCGTCCACCTGCCCCGCCACCGTCGAGGCCTGATCCGGCAAAATTGAAAACACGCTTTTCATATCAGTGTTCCGCGCCGCCGCGTCCGGTCTAAGCCGCCGCAGCGGCCTGGACCGGCTTCCGCTCCCGTCGCCACGAGAGGCCCAGGAACGCCGCTACACAGGCGGCGGTCAACAGGCACCCGGCGCGCAAAACGTTCATGACGGCGGCGCTGTAGCCGCCCACCAACGGGTCATAGTGGTAGCAGAACAGCATCAATTGATCCACCGGCGAACCGATGCGGCCGGACGAGGCCTCGACCAGGGCGAGCCGCAGGTCGCGGGGCTGGTACTGGACGCCGTAAAAGTAGTGGGACAGTTTCCCGTCGGGCGTGGCGACCATGATGCCGCTGCCGTGCGCGAATTCCTGCGCCTTCTCGTCCCACGCGTAGCGGAAGCCCGCGGCCTTCGCGACGGACCCGATCGCCGTCTCCCCGGCGGTCAGGAAATGCCAGCCGTGTTCGGCCCCGGCCCGGCCGAGCGCGGCGATGTAGCCGGCCTTTTTCCGCGCGGCGAGCGGCGGGGTCTCTTCGTGGTTGAAGCTCAGCGTGACGATTCGATAGTCGCGCCCGGGCTCGAGGGCGACCTGTTTGAGGGCGTCCACGAGGCCGTTGAGGACCAGATTGCAGAGCATCGGGCAGTTGTAGTAGACGAGCGAGAGCACCACCGGCCGGTCCGTGAAAAAGGATCCGAGCGGGACCGTCTCGCCGGCCTCGTTCCGGACGGGCGCGTCAAGCGGAAGCTGCGCGCCCAGGTTCTGGTCGAATCCCGCCCGCTTGAGGATTTCCGGCGGCGGGGCCTCGGTCTTCTGCGCGGCCGCCGCCGCGCGGGGCATGGCCTTCGCGCCGGACGCCGCCGCGGACAGGAGCGCCGCCGCGAGGATGGTCGCGATCGGCCTCACGGCGCTTCCTCCCGCGCGGGCAGCCCGCGTTCCGCGAGCAGGTCAATGGCGCGCGCGACGGGGATCCGGATCGTGCCCGCGTTGCGGTCCACCCACTCATACCGCGAAATAGCGGCGTTCTGGCGGTCCAGCTCCCGCTGCCAGGTCACGGGCTCGTCCACCTGCAGGCGGGGCTCCGGCGGCAGCGGGCGGGTATCTCGCACGAAGGACGCGACGGCGTCGTCGGCCCGGCGGGCCCGGCGTTCCAGCGCGTTGTAGGACAGGCGGAGGCCCACGAGCACCGCGGCGGTGAGGACCGCGGCGTAGACACCGGCGAGCAGGACGCGGCCGACCGGGATGTCCCGGCACGAAAAATCGGGGCCGCTCGGGTTGCGCGCGGGCTCTGGGGCGGGGTCATGCATCGGATGCGTCGGCCTCCCATCCCGGGTCGCGCTCCTCCGGGTGCGCGAGCACCTCGGCGAAACGCGGATCGTTGGCGGGCAGCAGCGGCGCGGCCTTCAGGTTGCCGAGGAAGACATACAGCCAGAGGCCGAAGAGGCCGACAGGGGCCGCCAGGTCCATCCAGTGGACATAGAAGTCCTTGTGGCGGAAGGCGGGCATCAGCGTCCAGAAATAGTCCGCGAACCGCATGACCAGCAGCCCGCCGGCGATCTTGGCGAGCACGCGCGGCCGCTTCTTGTTCGCCTTGAAGAGCATCAGGACGAACGGCACGGCGAAATGCAGCATGACCAGCGCGAGGGCGAGCTCCGGCCAGGGCGTGTGCCCGCGGTGCAGGTAATATTCGACCTCCTCCGGCAGGTTTCCGGACCAGATGATGACGTACTGGCTGATGCCCATGTAGGTCCAGAGGATGTTGAAGGCGAAGATCATGTTGCCGATGTCGTGGTACTGCTGGGTCCCGATCACGGCCCCGTAGCGTTTGTCCGCCGAGAGACCGTGGGCCACGATGGCCATCAGGCACAGCGTGGCGAGGCCCTGCCCCACCAGGAACATCGCGCCGAACATGGTGGAGTACCACTTCGGCTCGACCGACATGGCCCAGTCGAACGACGCGAAGGTCGCCGTCAGCCCGAACACGACGAGGCCGATGCCGCTGAGCATGCGCATCCTGCGGCCGCAGGTTTCCGCGGCGGCCCGGTCGGCATCCTGCGCGCGCGACCACCGGACCAGCAGCGCGGTCAAGCCGAACCAGACGGCGAAATAGATCGCGGCGCGGACCTGGAACGCGGCGACGTTCAGGTAGGCGCCCTTCTTGTGCATGACGTGTTCGAGCACGGGATCGTGGTGGGCCGCCGGATTGACCCACGCGTAGAGGTGGTCGAGTCCGAACAGCAGCGGGATGAAGAGCGCCAGGATCAGCGGGAACGTGCGGGCCGCCGCCTCGTAGGGCCGCTGCAGCACGAGGCCCCAACGCCCGGTGGCCAGGTGGTGGAGCATCAGCAGGCCGAGCCCGCCCGCGGCGAAGGCGAAGACGTAGAGGAACGCCATCAGCCAGGACTGGTAGAACTGGGCCGGGCCCGCGGTGAAATATCCCGCCGCGACCGCGGCCGTGCCGAGCACGCCGAGGGCGAGGGCGCGGGTCCGGATTTTCTGGATCATCTCATTCATGAAATCAGGGGGCCGCCGCCTGCGCGGCCTGGAGCGCCGCGCGCTTCTCCTCCGGCGCGTTGCCGAGGGCTGCGTTCTGGCTCAACTGCAGGGCGCGTACGTAGGCGGCGATCGCCCAGCGATCCCGCGCGGGGATCTGGTCGGCGTAGCTGGGCATCTGGCCGAATCCGTTCTTGATCGCCCCGTAGAAGTAGCCGGGCGGCGACGCGCGCAGGCGCGGGTCGTGGAAGGATACCGGTTTCTTGAAGCCGCGCTGGACCACCATGCCGTTGCCCGCGCCGGACCGGTCGTGGCACGGCGAGCAGAAGATGTTGAAGCGTTCCTGCCCGCGCAGCAGCGCCTCGCGGGTGACCGGGTACGGGAAGGTTTCCGCCGGCTGCCCGCCGACCAGGCCGTCGTGGAGGTGGGCATCCTCGCGCAGCTGGCCGCGTGCGACGGTCCCCTCCACCAGCGGGCGCGACCCGCGGCCGTCGCTGAAGAATTCGCTCGTCTGGAGCGGTTCGTACTTCGGCTGGTTGTACATGGCCTGGCGGAGTTCGCAGCCGGTTCCACCCAGCGCGAGGGCCAGCCAACCTATGTATAGGGCGCGGCGCATGGTTCAATTCATCAGGGGTCCGTCGTGCTGGTCCGCGCCCGATTCCTCGAACGGCGCGATCCCGACAAAATCCGCCCCGGTCCCGCGGAGAAACGCCTCGGTGGCCTGCGCGTCGAATTTCGGGTCGGCCGCCTCGATCACGATCATGAAGGTGCTGGTGGTGGTGTTCTCCACGCGCGGGGCGGCGAACACCGGGTGGTACGGGCGCGGCAGGTTGTTCCGGACCAGCATGCCGACGAACGCCGTCAGACCGGCCGCGAGCACGGAGCACTCGAAAATGACCGGGATGAAGTTCGGCCAGCTGAACAGCGGGCGGCCCGAGGTGATGTGCGGATACTGGTACACCGACAGCCAGGTCTGAAGGCCGAAGCCCGCCAGCGCGCCCACCAGCGCGCCGGTGAGGACCAGGCCGGCCATCTTGCTCCTGGGCACGCCGAGGGCGTCCACGATCCCGTGCACCGGGAACGGCGTCAGCGCGTCCACGCGGGTGTAACCGGCGTCGCGCACCTTCTCGGCCGCCTTCAGCAGGGCCTCCGGCGTCGGGTACTCGGCCACCAGGCCGTACGCCCGGGGCGGGTTGGACGATCTTTCGCTCATGATCCGTGGTGGGGGGTCTTCTTCTTGTGCAGCAACTCGCGCAACTCAAAACCGGCGAACATCGGGAGGAACCGGATGAACAGGCACATCATGAACCCGAAGAACCCGATCGTGCCCGCGAACATCGCGAAGTCCCACTTCGTGGGCGTATACATGCCCCACGAAGAGGGCACGAAATCGGCGTGCAGCGTGGTGACCAGGATCACAAAGCGCTCCAGCCACATGCCGATGTTGATCACGACGGTGATGACCCAGAGGATCCCCGTGTGCAGGCGGACGCGCTTGAACCACAGGAGCTGGGGGATGACGCCGTTGCACATGATCAGCGCCCAGTAGCTCCAGCCATAGGGGCCGAACATGCGGTTCTTCATCAGGAACTCCTCGTGCGGGTTCCCGCTGTACACGAGGGCGATGAAGGCCTCCATCGCGTAGCCGTAGAGCACGATCAGGCCGGTCGCCAGCATCACCTTCGACATCGCGTCGAGGTGCCGCTGCGTGATGAAATCCTTGAAACCGAACAGGGCGCGGACCGGGATCGCGAGCGTCAGCACCATCGCGAAGCCGGAGTAGATCGCGCCGGCGACGAAGTACGGCGGGAAGATGGTCGTGTGCCAGCCGGGCAGCTGCGAGACGGCGAAATCGAGCGAGACGATGCTGTGCACGGACACGACGAGCGGCGTCGAGAGCCCGGCGAGGAGCAGGTAGATGATCTCGTAGCGCTGCCAGTGGCGCGCGGACCCGCGCCAGCCCAGCGCGGCGACGCCGGCGACAATCTTCGCGACCCGGCCCTTCGCGCGGTCGCGCAGGCTCGCGAGGTCCGGGAGCAGGCCCGTGTACCAGAACAGGAGCGAAATGGTGAAGTACGTGGACACCGCGAACACGTCCCACATCAGCGGGCTGCGGAACTGCGGCCACATCTGCATGACGTTCGTGTACGGGAAGAGCCAGTAGGCCAGCCAGGGCCGGCCCGTGTGGAGCAGCGGGAACAACCCGGCGCACATGACCGCGAAGATGGTCATCGCCTCCGCGAAGCGATTGATGGACGTTCGCCATTCCTGCCGGAACAGGAACAGGATCGCGGAGATCAGCGTGCCGGCGTGGCCGATGCCGATCCACCAGACGAAGTTGATGATGTCGAAGGCCCAGGCGACCGGCTGGTTGTTGCCCCAGATGCCGATGCCGGTGCTGACCAGTTTGCCGATCGTGAAGAACAGGACGCCGGCGAACAGGAAGCAGATCCCCATCGCGACCGCGATCGGCATCGGGGTCTTTCCGGCCAGGATGACGTTGTTGATCTTGTCCGTCGCGGAGTCGTAGGTGTGCCGCAGGTCGAGGACGTCCGGGATCTCGACGCGACCCATCGTTTTGTCTGGAGCGGGCGCCGACATCAGCCATGTCCCCCGTGGGCGGCCGCGGCCGCCGGTTGTTCAAGTTCCGGGTTGGGATTCCGGACGCGGGCCAGATAGGTCAGGCGCGGCGCCGTGTTGAGTTCGACCAGCATGCCGTAGTTCAGCGGGTGCGCGCGCAGCCGGGCCGCCTCGTCGTTCGCGTTGTTGAGGTCGCCGAACACGATGGCGCGCGTCGGGCACACCTGCTGGCAGGCGGTCTGCAGCTTGTCCGCCGCGACGTCCACGAGCCGGCCCTGTTTCTTGGCCTCGATGCGCGCCGCGCTGATGCGCTGCACGCAGAACGTGCATTTTTCCATCACGCCGCGCGCGCGAACGGTGACGTCGGGGTTGCGCTGCAGCTTGTAGCTCGGCGTCGTGTGGTCCGCGAATTTCAGGTAGTTGAAGCGGCGCACCTTGAAGGGGCAGTTGTTGGCGCAATACCGGGTGCCGACGCAGCGGTTGTACACCATCTGGTTCAGGCCGTCGCGGCTGTGCACGGTGGCCGCGACCGGGCAGACCGCCTCGCACGGCGCGTTTTCGCAGTGCATGCAGGTCAGCGGCTGCATGACGGCGCCGGGCTGCGCGGGGTCGCCGGTGAAATAGCGATCCACGCGGATCCAGTGCATGTCGCGGCCGCGCCGGGTCTGCTCCCGGCCCACCACCGGGATGTTGTTCTCCGCCTGGCACGCGATCATGCAGGCGTTGCACCCGACGCAGGCGTTGAGGTTGACGACCATCCCCCACTGGTTGCCCTTGCTGTAATCGAATCCGGGATAAATGGTCGCCGGGCGCTGGCCGAACTCGTCGAACGCCTGCACCCAGTCGGGCTTCGCCTCGAACTCGGCGAGCGTCGCGCTGCGGTAGTGATGGCGCCCGTCGAGCGTGTGGTGCTCCTGGGTCGTGACCACCTCGCGGGTCGCGCCCGTGCCGCGCGCCGCGGCGACCGCAATCCACGGGCGGTCGGAGGGCCGGATGGCGAAGGCGTTGAAGCCGACCTCGTTCCCCACGCGCCCCGCGGCGGCGCGCCCGCCGCCGAAATAAACGGTGGCGCTGTCTTCGGGATGTCCCGGATGCGGGAACACGGGGGCCCGGACGGCCTGGTCGCCGAGCTGCAGCTCGACGACGGCGCCCTTCTGGAGGCCCCGGGCCGCGGCGGTTTGCGGGGCAACCAGCACCACGTTATCCCACACCACCTTCGTCAGCGGACGGGGCATTTCCTGGAGCCAGGCGTTGTTGGCGAAGCGGCCATCCCACACACCCGCGTCGGGCTGGAACACGATTTCCAGGTCGTCCGGTCCCATCGCGGGGACGGCGGGCGCCTCGGCGGCAAAACCCTTCTTCAGTTTCGGCGCCTTCACCGGCGACGCCGTGCTCGGGATCACCCCGTCGTGCAGCCACCGACGCCACCGCGCGTCGAACGCATCGCCGGCGCCGGACTTTTCCTTCCAGTGATCCTGGACGATTTCCAGCCCCGTGCGGCCCGGGCGGCCGTTCACGGCGGACAGCACCTCCAGCGCGGACCGGCCGCCGTAGAGCGGCTCGATGAGCGGCTGGCCGATGGAGACCGTTCCGTCAAAGGCGCGCGCGTCGCTCCACTCCTCGAGCGTATGGGTGCCCGCGATATGCCAGTGGCTGCGCTTCGCGGTCTCGTCCGCAAACAGGCCCTGGTGCACGATCAGTTTGACCTTGGCCATCGCGGCAGCGAACCCGCAATCCGCGGGGGCCGTATACGCCGGGTTCCCGCCGAGGATCACCAGCAACTGGACCGCGCCGGCGGCCATGTCGGCGGACAATTCCTTGATGGACGCCGATTGGTTGACCGGCCGGGCCTCGACCGGTTCGAGCAATTCGACCGTCTTGCCGAATGCATCCAGCGCCTCGTTCATCGCGTGCGCGAGCGCGTGCACCACCGGGGGCTGATGGTCGCCCGCCACGACCAGGCATGCTCCGCGGTGCCGCTTGAGATCGCGCGCCACCGCCTCGATCCAGGCCTCGTGGCCGGGGATGTCGCCCGCCGCGGCCTCGATGCCCAGCCCGCGCGCGAGGGCGCGGGCCAGCCATTCGACCTGGCCGGCGCGGACGACGATCTTGTGGTCCGCCTGCGCGGCCGTCAGGTTCGGCGCGCTCTCGATCGCGTAGAGGCGGCTCATCTCACGGCCGGCCAGCGGCGTGTGGCGCGCGGCGAAATCGCGGGCGTAGCGGATGTGCCCGGGGCCCTGTCCGAGGAAATCCGCGTCGAGCGAGACCACGACGGACGCCTTGTCGAAGCGGTAGCGGGACGCGACCGGCTCGCCGAAGGCCAGCTCGGCGCCCGCCAGCGCGGCGTCGCGATGGACCGGCTCGTATTGATGCCACTGGGCCGACGGGAAGCGCTCCAGCAGCGCCTGGATCTGCGCGGCCAGCGCCGGCGACGTCACGGTTTCCGTGAGGATGCGCAGGCCCGCGCCGCGCGAGACCTGCAGCGGAACCATCGCCAGTTCCATCTCGCGCGCGAAATCGTCCCACGTCGCCGGCCGGCCGTTGCGGAGGTGGGATTGCGAACGGTCCGGGTCGTACAGCTGCAGAATCGAGGCCTGCGCGAAGACATCGGTGGCGCCGAGGCTGGCCGGGTGTTCCGGATTGCCCTCGATCTTCGTCGGCCGGCCCATGTGGCTCTCCGCGAGGACGCCCAGCGCGTATCCGCCCTGCACGAAGTGCGTCGCGAAAAAAAGCGGCTGGCCGGGCACCAGTTCCTCGGGCGCCTTGACGTACGGGACGATTTTCTCCTCCGGCTGTTTCGTGCAGGCGGTCAGGCCCGCGAGGGCCAGGGAGGCGCCCATCAGGCGGATGAAATCGCGCCGGTCAATGGGATCCCATTCCGCCACGGCCGTCTGCCGGGGCATTTCGCGGTCGAGCATCGCGCGGAAATCGTCCCTCGACGCGAGGTCCTCAAGGCTGCGCCAATACGTGCGGCCGCGCGCCGCGGCCAGCTGGGCGCGCGCCTGCTCGATCGTCAGGCCGGGCCCCGCGCCGGTTCTGGATGGGTTGTCGCTCATCGGTGGCACAAGTTGCAGTCGAGCATCTTGTAGTGCTCGGTATCTATCTTGTATTCCTTCAGCAATTCCAGCCCGGCCTCGCGCTGGTTGGCCGGCGGCGTCCAGGCCATGTCGAACACCCGGTCCTTCGGCCGCACGAATTTTTCCGGCGCGCGGTGGCAGTCGAGGCACCACGTCATATAGAGGGAGTTGGCCTTGTGGACCAGCGGCATTTCATCCACCCGCCCGTGGCAGGTGGAGCAGCCGATGCCCTTGGCGAGGTGGATGCTGTGGTTGAAATACGCGAACTGCGGGAGGTCGTGCACCCGGTTCCACTGCAGCGATTCGCCGGTGCGCCAGCTCTCGCGCACCGGTTCGAGCATCGGCGCATCGCTGAAGATCTGCGAGTGGCAATTCATGCACGTCTTGGTCGGGGGGATGCCGGCGAACGCGGCGTCCTCCACGGACGTGTGGCAGTAGCGGCAGTCAATGCCCATGTTCGCGTGGTGCTTGTGGCTGAACGGGACCGGCTGGGCGCGCGCCACGCCGACCTCGGTGGTGTAGGAGGCCCGCGTCAACAGGTCCCATGTGACCAGGCCGCCGATCGCGACGAGGCCCCCTCCGATAATGCTCAACCGCGCGATCGCGTTCGCGATCGGATGAAAAATTTGCGCCATGCTGCGTTTTCAGCCTGAAGGGCGATCCGGTTCAAGGTCCAACGCAGCACATACGCATGACCTCGACGACCTCATCCCCCGCAAGCGAAGGCATAGAGATAATGAAGTCATCCGAAGGCGTCAAGCGGCGGCCAACGAAAATGTGAAATAAAATGCAATGCCGACACGGCGTGTCGGAATTTCCAGGTCCGACGAGCGCCGGACGCGCGGCATTTCAACGCCGTTCGGCCAGCACATGCGCGCTGACGGCGGCGATTTCCATCGCGCCGCCGGGCGCGCGGCGCAGCGCGCGCGCGCCCGCCCTTTCGCCGTCCGCCAGCACGGCCCACCGCGCGTGCGGAAGGTTGATGCGCACGGCGCGGCGGTTCGCGTTGTACACCGCGATCACATTCCGTCGCGGACCGGCGACGAGGAACGCGACGACGCCGGACGGGGCCCCGGGCAGGAAGGTCAGCCGCTTGCGGATTTCCGCCGAGGTCCGCAGCCGGAATTCCGGGGCGGCCTTGCGCAGCGCGATGAGTCCGCGGTAATACGCCACGAGGCCGGCGCGGCGCCGCTTCCGCCGCCAATCCAGGGCGTTGACCGAATCGGGTTTATTGTAGCTGTTCTCCTCGCCCCGCTTGCTCCGCGCGAACTCCTCGCCCGCGTGCAGGAACGGAAGCCCCTGCGAGGTCAGCACGATCGCCGCGGCGAGCTTGTTCATGCGCAGCCGCAGCGATTCCGGCGCGCGCGGCGCCGTCAGCGCGAGCTTGTCCCACAAGGTGTGGTTGTCGTGGCAGGAATTGTAGGTGACGCACCGCCAGGGCTCCTCCGCCCACGGACCCCGCCACGCGTCGCCACCGGGATAGACCACCTGCGGGTGCTTCACCTGCGCGACCACGCCGGCCTTGATCGCCTCCTCGAAGCCGGGCCGCCCCTGCACGAACGCGCCCGCGCGGGGATCCATCACCGGGCCCTTGATGCCGTCCCGGATCGTGTCGTTGAACGCGGCGATGCGATCGAGCGAGCGGACGTTCGTCTTCGCCGCGCGTTTCGCTTGGGGAAGCGGCGAATCGCCGCCGGTCCACCCCTCGCCGTAGAGCAGGATCGAGCGGTCCACGCGGTCCAGCGCGCGCCGGATGGCCCGCATGGTCTCCAGGTCGTGCAACCCCATCAGGTCGAATCGGAACCCGTCCACGTGGCACTCGCTCGCCCAGTGCGCCAGCGAGTCTATCATCATTTTCCGGACCATCGAGCGGTCCGACGCAATCTCGTTGCCGCAGCCGGACCCGTTGGCGAACCCGCCCTTGACGTCCTGCCGGTGATAGTAGCCGGGCACGATCCGGTGGAGATGCGAGTCGCCGCCGCGATAGGTGTGGTTGTAGACCACGTCCATCACCACGCGGATGCCCGCGCGGTGCAGCGCCCGCACCAGCAGCTTGAACTCGCGGATGCGGACCGCGCCGTCGAACGGATCGGTGCTGTAGGACCCCTCCGGCGCGCTGTAGTTCTGAGGATCGTAGCCCCAGTTGTACCGCGGCCGGCGCGGCCGCGTCTCGTCCACGCTCGCGAAGTCGAACACGGGCAGCAGGTGCAGGTGCGTGATGCCCATCTCGCGGAGGTGGTCCAGGCCCGCGCCGCGGGGCAGGCCGCGCTCTGCCAGGCCGAGGAAGCGGCCCTTGTGCCTCGCGCCCGACGACGGATGAATCGTCGCGTCGCGGACGTGCAGTTCGTAGAGGACCGCGTCGGCGGGATGCCTGAACGGAGGCCTTCGGTCGCGCGACCAGCCGGGCGGATCCGTTTTCGACAGGTCCACCACCATCGCGCGACCGCCGTTCGCCCCGACGGCCTTCGCGTAGGGGTCCACCGCCTCGTGCGTCTCCGCGCCATGACGGACGCGGTACGTGTAGTACACGCCCGACCAGTCGCCCTCGATCGCGCGGACCCATGTTCCCCGCGCCCCCCGCTTCATCGGCCAGAGTCCGGCCGGCGCGCCGCCGAGGCCGGCCTTGTAGAGAACCAGGTGGACCTCGTCCGCCAGCGGCGCCCACAGGCGGAACCTCGTGCGGGAACGGCGCCAGGTCGCGCCCAGATCGGACCCGGCGTAGTGGAAGCGCCGGCGGAAGGAGGCCGAGTCGAAGGCGGGGATTTTCTGCATGATGGGTTTCCTCCCGAAAGCCGGCATCATAATCAAGCGCGGCGATCCCGACAACCGCGGCGCGCTTTACGGCGCGCTTTACGGCTTGGCGATCGCGCGTTCTGCTGTAGGCTCACCGACCTATGAGCGCACCCGCCCTGGTGATCGGGCACAAGAATCCGGACACGGACGCGATCTGTTCCGCCATCGGCTACGCCTGGTTCCTGCGCCAGTGCAGCGGCGTCGCCGCGGAGGCCGCGTGCTGCGGCGAGATCAACGCGCGGACGCAATATGTCCTGAAGGAGACCGGGCTGCCCGCGCCGCACCTGGTGATGGATGTGCGGCCGACCATCGGCCAGGTGGCGCGGCGCGAGGTGATCACCGCCCGGCTGGATGAATCGCTCTTCGCCGTCTACCAGCGGATGCAGCACTGTCATGTCCGCGCCATCCCCGTGCTGGACGACGGCGGACGCCTGCACGGCCTGATCACGTTCTCGCGGCTGATGGAACTGGTGCTGCCGGAGGAACGGCCCGACGCCGACTCGCGGATCGTCGAGACGAGCCTCAGGCGCGTCGCCGAGGTGCTGGGCGGCACGATCGCCCACGCGGTGGACCCGGAGGCCACCCGGCCGATGATCGCGATGGTCGCCGCGATGAGCGCCCGGGGATTTACCTCGCGCATGAAGCAGCTCCCCGCCGACCGGTGCCTGATCGTCACCGGCGACCGGCCGACGGTGCAGATGCCCGCCATCGAATACGGCGTGCGCGCGCTGGTCATCACCGGCGGCTACGCCATGCCGGACGAGCTGCTGGAGGCCGCGCGTGAACACGGCGTCAGCGTGCTCTACAGCCCGCACGACACGGCCACGAGCACGCTGCTGATCCGGAGCGCCAAGTCCATCCACCCCGCCGTCCAGACCGGGCTCACGCGCATCGCCGCCGCGGCCCGCGTCGAACAGGTCGCGCGGGAGATCCAGCCGCTCCAGCAGGACTTGTTCCCCGTGATGGATGACGACGACCGCCTGGCCGGCGTCTTCGCGAAGTCCGACCTCGTCAACCCGCCGCGCCAGCGCCTGATCCTTGTGGACCACAACGAATTCGCCCAGGCCGTGACCGGGGCCGACCAGGCGGATATCCTTGAGGTCATTGACCATCACCGGCTCGGCGGCGGCCTCGTCTCCCGGGAACCGATCCGCTTCATCAACGAACCCGTCGGATCCACCTGCACGATCGTCGGGAAATTCCTCTACCACCGGCGCGTCCCTCCGCCCCGCGGGATCGGCCTGTGCCTCGCGGCGGGCATCGTGTCGGATACCCTGAACCTGAAATCGCCGACCACGTCGGAATCCGACCACCGCGTGCTCGGCTGGCTGTCGGAACAATGCGGTTTCGACGTCCAGCCCTTCGCGGAAAAACTGTTCGCCGCGGGGTCCGTGCTCGAACTCAACACGCCGGACCGGGCCGTCGCCATGGATTGCAAGCACTATGCCGAGGGCGGATGGCGATTCGCCGTGGCCCAGATCGAGGAACTCGACCTCGCCCATTTCGCCGACCGGTTCGCGTCGCTCGGCCGGTCGCTCGCGCGGCTGGTCGCGGAACGACAGATCCACTTCGCCGCGCTGATGATCACCGACATCACGCGCCACTTCAGCCTGCTGATCCTGGAGGGCAACGCGCGCGTGAAGAACGCCATTGATTATCCGGAACAGGAGGGCGGCCTCTACCAGATGGAGAATGTCGTCAGCCGCAAGAAACAATTGCTGCCCCACCTCATGCAGGTCCTGGCCCGGATCGGACCGCCGGGATAGCGGCCCGCGGCCTACCGGACCAGATCCACCCAGACCGGATAATGGTCGGAGGTGTGGCCCTCTTCGCCCGGCTGGGCCTTGGTGTTGCGCGTGTTGACCCCGCGCTGAATCACCCCGGGCGCCGTTGCAATCCACGGCGCGTTGGTTGCCTCGCCGCCCGCGAAGATGCGGTCGAAACAGGCGGGGGGAAATTCCGTCGCGGGATCGCCGTACCGCGTCGGCACGGTGGTGCGCTCGGGCAAGGGGCGGCCGCGCCAGAGGTCGCGCCAGCCGCGCAGGGGACTGAGCGACCAGTCGCCGGCGAATTCCGGCGATTCCGGGTCCACGTTCAGGTCGCCGAGCATCAGGATTTCCCACCGGACCTCACGGTCCTCCTGGAGCGCGCGCGCGTCGCCCTCGATCCATTGCAGCGCATGGCGACGCTTGTGCATGTTGCGCGGGCGATAGCCGTAGTTCGACTTCAGGTGCGCCGAGTACAACACCAGCCGGCGCCCCTCGCCGAGATCGAAACGCGCGCGCAGCGACCCGCGCGGCGGGCGCCCCGCGCCCTGCAGCGTCGAGAAATCCAGCTCGACGACATCCATCGGCGCGGCGCGGGCCAGCAGCGCATGGTTCAATTTATCGTCCGCGTCCTGGCCGTCCCCGAAATCGCTCACCCATCCGAACGCATACGGCCGCTGGAGCCGCCGGTTCAGGATCTCCAGCGACCGGTCGTTCTCAATTTCGGCGATGAGGACGACATCGGCGTCCATTTCGTCCAGCAGCGCCGCCGCCGCGCCCGCCTGCGCGGCCACCCGTTCCGGCGTGCGGTCGGGGCCGTCGCCGGCCCCATCCGTGAAATTCTCGAGGTTGTAATACGCCACGCGGATGCGGTCCCGCGGGAGGGCGCCCGCTTCCCCGCCCGACCAGGCCGCCCGGACGGCGTCCCTGCGCGGCTCGCCCTTCATCGGGAAGTCGGATTCGGCCGGCGCCGGCGGAGGGAGGGCCGACAGGCCCGCCAGGGCAAGCAAGTACATGCGTTTCATGGCGTCAGTGTGGATTCTTTTCCGACCCGCACAAGCCGCAAATAGCGGCCCGGTCAGCTCGCGGCGGACTGCGCGCGGCGCGGGACCAGGACATGCAGGCCGTTCTGCCGCACGGTCACATCCACCTCCGCCACGGACTCCTGCAACTCGCCGTCAACCTGGATCACCGCATCGTTTTCGCGCAGCACGCGCATCCGCTGAAATCTCCGCGTGGTCACGCCCGGCAGGGTGTCCAGGGTGCCGTCGAACAGACGGCCCACATTGGCCAGCGCCCGCGCGGCGTCCTGTTTTTCGATCACGACGAGCTCGAGAAACCCGTCGTCGTGTCGCGCCCTCGGCGCGATGCGCGCCCCACCGCCGTACTGCGTCAGGTTGGCGACCGTGAACACCAGCGGAGACTGGAAGGCCAGCGCATCGCCGCCGTCCAGCTCGACCCGGAACCGTTGCGGCCGGTAGTCAAAAAGTTCATACGCGGCGGCGAACACGTACGGGATGATCCCGCGGAAAGGAAAGGCCTCGAAGGTGCGGATCAGCGACGCGTCGGCGGCCATGCTGCAGGTGACAAAAAAGGGCCGCCCGTTGGCCAGCCCCACGTCAATGGGACAGACCTCGGCGTCCGCCAGCGCCTCCGCGGCGGCTTCCACATTCAGCGGAACGCCGAAATGGCGCGCAAATCCATTGCCGCTCCCCGTCGGGATCACGCCCAGCGCCACGCCGGTGCCGATCAGCTCCGAACCCGCCGTGTTCACAATGCCGTCGCCGCCCATCACGAGAATCGTGCCGACACCCTCTTCGACCGCCCGGCGCACCTTGCGATGCCCGTCCGCCACGTCGTTGCTGAACTGAAACGTGACCTCACACTCCGGCCGGTCCCAATGCCTGTTGACCGCGTGCACGACGTCTTCCAGGGCGTGCCCGCGCCCGCTCCGCGGATTCATGAGAACCCGCACGCGCCGCCTGGCTTGCACATCACTCATGCCCGCAGTCCATCCATTCCAAAACCCAACGTACCCGAAATCTATCACCCACCGGCGGCGCGCCCCGAAAACCCCGGCGAGCCGCGCGAAACGATTCCCATACCGCTTCTATCACGCACGCACCGAAAAATCAGCCTCAACCAATACCCCGCCCATTCGGCCAGACCAGCCCACGCCCGGATCGCAACCCAATACACATATGTAACAGGCATAACCAGCGAGATCATTTGTCTCACACAACGCATCGCGTCGTAAATGGTGGGTCATAGTGTCTCATATAATCATTTCATATGTATTTTATATTACCTTGTAGTGCATAACTATACACGAATCACGAGAAATTGGCATTCGAAATGCTTGTAATAAAAGCGGAAACAACAAAGGAGATCAGGCCATGGTATATCCTATGACGAGATTCGATTGGACGCTGGATCCGTTCCATGAACTGCACCGTCTGCAGCGGGACATGAATCGGCTCTTTGCGGGGTTTACGACTCCGGCCGAGCAGTTTCCCGCGTTGAACCTCTGGTCGTCGCCGGAAGAGGTGGTGCTCACCGCCGAGATTCCGGGGGTGGACCCGAAGGATGTGGACGTTTCGGTGGTAGGGAACGTGGTCACGCTGGAAGGCGAGCGGAAGGAGGACGCCTCCATTCCGGCGGACAGCCTCCATCGCCGGGAACGCGAGAACGGAAAGTTCATGCGTTCGGTCCGCCTGCCCTATGAGGTGGAGGCGGAACGGGTGCAGGCCCGCTATGAAAACGGGATCCTGCGCGTCACCCTGCCCCGAAAGGAAAGCACCAAGCCGCGCCGGATCGCCATCCACGCGGAATAAAGGAGAACGCACATGACCATGAAAGAGACGGAGCTGCAGGCGCGTCGCGGCGAACAGACCCGCGACCTGGCGGTGCTCGCGCCGGCGACGGACATCCACGAGACGGAGAAGGAAATCCACGTCGTCATGGACCTCCCCGGCGTGCGCCAGGATCAGGTTGAGGTCACGCTCGAGAACCGCGACCTGACGATCAGCGCGCGCAGCGCGCCGGAGGAGCCGGCCGGCCACGAACTGGTGTACCGCGAGTTCGGGGCCTCGGAGTTCCGCCGGTCGTTCACGCTCGCCGACGAAGTGGACCGCGGCGGCATCAGCGCCCGCATCAAGAACGGGGTGCTGCGCCTCGTGCTTCCGAAAGCCGCCGAGGCACAGCCGCGGAAGATTGAAGTGCGGACGGGGGGATAGGGGTTTTGTCATCCTCGTCCCTCCCGTCGTTTTTGGAAGGGAGGTGAGGCAAGATGAAGAAGAGCCTGGTTCCGTGGCGCCGGGAAGCGGCGGCGGCCGAGGTGGAGCGGCGGGCGGATCACCCCATCGCCGACTTTCACCGCCAGATGAACCGGCTGTTTGAAGACTTCTTCTCCGATTTCGAGGGACGGTCTTCCGGCCTGGTGGTCCCCTCCGCCTTCGCGCGTCCGGATGCGTCCACGCCCCGCGTGGATGTCGCCGAGACCGAGAAGGAGGTGGCGGTCAGCGCCGATCTTCCCGGATTGGATGAACAGGACGTGCAGGTCACGCTCGACGGGGACGTCCTCACCATCAGCGGTTCCCGCAAGGATGCGCGGGAAGAGAAGAAACGGAACTACCACCTGGTGGAACGCAGCTACGGCGAGTTCCATCGGTCCATTCCGCTGCCCGGCGGACTCGACACGGAACACGCGAAGGCCGCCTTCAAGAAGGGCGTCCTGACCGTGACCCTGCCGAAACTGCCGGAGGCGCAATCGAAAAAGAAAACGATTGCGATCGAGACCGGGTAGGAAACGGGGGCGCGGCCCGTGCCGCGCCCCTCCCCTTGCGCCGGAAATAACGGCCCTTCGCCGCGCGCCCGGCAAGGGGCCGGACGCCCCCCTCAAAGCAGCGAGACGGCGTCCACGTCAACCGACCACGCGACGGCGTCGGGCCAGGGGAAGGCGCGCAGGATGTCCCGCAACGGCTGGGTCATCGCGCGCGTGGTCGGCGCGCGCAACATGAGTTGATACCGGAATTCTCCCCGCGCCTTGGCGAGGGGTGCCGGGGCCGGGCCGCCCAGGCGCGCGCCCCCGGGAAGGACTTCCTCCACGCGTTTCGCCAGCGCCGTGCACGTGAGTTGGACGAGCGTTTCATCGGCGCCGCGCAGGGTGATGCAGACGAGATGCCCGGCGGGCGGGTAGCCGAGTTCGCGCCGGAATTCGAGTTCCTGGTCAATAAACCCGTCGTAGTCGAGCCGGCGCGCGGCCTGGATCGAGGGATGGAACGGCGTAAAGGTTTGCACGACCACCTCGCCCGCGCGGTCGCCGCGCCCCGCGCGGCCCGCGACCTGGGTCAGCAACTGGAAGGTCCGCTCCCCCGCGCGGAAGTCCGGCATGTGCAGGCCGAGGTCCGCATTGACAACCCCGACGAGCGTCACCCCGGGAAAATCAAGCCCCTTGGCGATCATTTGGGTCCCGAGCAGGATGTCAATCTGGCCGCCGCGGAAAGCACCCAGCGTGTTCCGGTAGGCGTCCTTCCGCGTCATCGTGTCCGAGTCCATCCGCGCGATCCGGGCCTTGGGGAACACCTTCTTCAACACCTCCTCCACGCGTTGGGTGCCGATGCCCGAGTACTTGAACGACGGATCGCGGCACTCCGCGTTGGGACATCGTTCCGGGACCCGCTGCTGGGCGCCGCAGATGTGGCAGACGAGGCGGTCCGTCGGCTTGTGATAGGTCATCGCCACGCTGCATTGCGCGCAGCGCGCGACCGTGCCGCAGGAGGGACACACCAGCGACGTCGCAAAACCGCGGCGGTTCAGGAACAGGATGGTCTGTTCGGCGCGGTCGAGGCGTGACCGGATCGCCTCCTGGAGGTCGCGCGACAGGACATTCAGGCGGCCCTCTTTCTCCATCTCCTGCCGCATGTCCACGATGCGCATGGCGGGCATCTCGCGATGGTCCACCCGGTGCGGCATCCGGACCATCGCGTATTTCCCCCGCCGCGCGTTGTGGAGCGACTCGAGCGACGGCGTCGCCGATCCGAGCACGACGGCGCAGTCCTCCAGGCGGCCGCGCATGACCGCCACGTCGCGGGCATGGTAGCGCGGGGATTCCTCCTGCTTGTAGGTATGTTCGTGCTCTTCGTCCACGACGATGAGCTTGAGGCTGTGAATAGGCGCAAAGACCGCGGAGCGCGGGCCGATCGCTATGCGCGCCTCGCCCTCGCGGATGCGGTGCCACTCGTCGTGGCGCTCGCCCCCGGACAGCTCGCTGTGCAGCACGGCGACCGTGTCGCCGAAGCGCGACCGGAACCGGTCCACCGTCTGCGGGGTCAGAGAAATTTCCGGGACCAACACGATGCAGCCCCCGCCCTGCTTCATCACATGGTCAATGGCCTGCAGGTACACCTCCGTTTTTCCGCTTCCGGTGACGCCAAAGAGCAACACGACGGGCGGGGCGCGGGTGTCTATGGACTGCCGGATGAGGGCGAGCGCCTCCGCCTGCTGCGGCATGAGTTGGAGCGGCGCGGTGGGCAGCACGTCGTGCGCGGAATCCGCCCGGCGGCGCAGCACCCTGCGTTTGACGACGACGAATCCCTTCCGCTCAAGCGCCCGGATCGCCGCCGTGCCGGCCTGCGCGGCGACCGCCAGGTCCGGCATCGGCAGGGGTCCGGCGGCCAGCGCGTCGAGTATCCGCGCCTGTGTCGCGGCCTTGCGGCGCAAGGCGGCGACCGCCAGGGCATCCCCCGCGCGCGCGGTGCGCTCGACGAGGTTTTCCTCCTTGAATCGCGCGCCCACCTGCCGCACGGCGCTGGGCAGCACGGTCCGCACAGCCTGCTCGACCGGGGCCAGGTAGTAGTCCGCTATCCAGCGCGCAAGCTGCAACACGCGCTCCTCGACCAACGGCTTGGCGCCCACGACAGACCGGATCGGTTTGAGCCCGGGCACACTCGATTGCCCGGCGAATCCCACGACATATCCGTGCGCCTCACGCCGCCCGAAGGGGACCAGCACGCGGGAACCCAGCCGCACCGATTCCTCCAGATCGTCCGGAACGAGATAATCGAATTCACGGTCGAGCGAAAGGTCCACCACCACGCGCGCGATGCGGTTCATTGCGGTTCACAAGCCTTCGGCACGCAGCCGTGGCCAAGTTTGATGTGGGTGAAGCGGACGGCGTCCGCCTCGTAGGCGATGCCCCCCTCGCACGGGTTCTCCTCCAGAAACAACGGGGTGTCGAGATCCACAAACGAAAATCCGCCCGCGCCCGCGGCGAAACCCGCGGAGGCGCTCATGGCCAGCGGGGACTCGATGAGCCCCCCGATCATCAGCTTCAACCCGTGCTCGCGGGCCAGCCAGGCCATCTCCATGGACTCCGCAATGCCGGCCTTCATGAACTTGATGTTGATCACCTGCGCCGCGCGGGCGGCGGCGATGCGTTTCACATCCGGCGCCGTGACGGCGCTCTCGTCGGCGGCCACGGGCACCCGCCCATCGCGCTGCACCCGGGCCATGCCGTCCAGATCCCCGGCCGCGACCGGCTGCTCGAAAAGGATCGGCTTGATGTCGGCGGTTCGCAGTTCCGACAGCAGGTCCAACGCCTGGTCAACGCCCAGCGAGGCATTGGCATCGAGCAGCAGCGCCGCATCCGGCGCGGCGTCGCGAACCGCGCGGACCCGCTCCGCGTCATCGCTCCGCCCGCCGATCTTGATCTTGACGCGTCGGAATCCGCTCCGGGCGGCGGCCGCGGCCTCGCGCCGGGCGGTCGCCACGCCGCCCATGGGGATCGTCAGGTCCGTGCGGAGGACCCGCCCGGCCGACCCGAAATAGCGCCAGAACGATACGCGCTCGCGGCGGGTGAAGGCGTCCAACATGGCCGTCTCCAGCGCACAGCGGGCCGAGGCCTGGCCCGGCAACGCGTCCTGGAGCTCGCGCGCGAGCCGGCGCCAGTGCCGGACATCCTTTCCCTCCAGCAAGGCCCCGCCGCGCTGGAGCGCCGCTCGCGCGCCGGCGGCCGTTTCCCCGTTGTACGCGGGGAACGGCGCGGCCTCGCCGTATCCCACCGTGCCGTCTGCCAGCGTCAACCGCGCCAGGACGTTATCAGCCGCGGACGCCGCGCCGCCCGCGATCCCGAAGGACGAACGCAGGGGCAGGCGCCAGTCCAGCTGCTCGACGCGCGAGATGAGACTGGCGCCTTTCATGGGTGACCCGACGCTAGCGCCTCCGCCGCCGCCGAATCAATAGCGATCCGCGCCCCGCGTCGTGACCAGATCGGACTTGAACCAGCTCGGGCAGCTCGCATAGTACCGGGACTATGAAATATGACATCGGCAGCAGCAACTGGGGCAACTATGCGACCATCGGGCTGGCGGTCCTCGGCATCGCGCTCGGCGGCGCCGGATTGTACGCCGGCCTGTCGGGCCGCGGCGTGAAGCGACTGCATGCGGACCGGATTTCGGAATTGGAGCGCCGCGTCGGGCAGCTCGACGGCGCGACGGAGGAACTCAACGGACAGATACGCGGACTCTACAGCCAGACGCGCACCGCTTTGCAGGCCGTCGAGAACCGGTTCGCCGCCATCCAGGGCCAGGGCGCCCGCCCGGTCGCGGCGGCGCCTGCGGCCGCGGCCTCGGACGCGCCGGCCGGCACGGCCCCAGCCCGGACCCACACCATCCGCCCCGGCGACACCCTGGGCAAGGTGGCCCAGTCGGCGGGGACTTCCGTCGCCGCCATCCTGAAAGTCAACCCCGGTTTGAACCCCAACCGGTTGCGGGTCGGCCAGATCATCCAAATGCCCTGAAGCCCCGTCCTTCAGAACACCGGCGCCCCACCCAGGAACGTTCCACCCCGAAACGATCCCGGATGTTCGGTCGGGAAAGGTGCAGCTGGTTCCCACAACGCGAAAGCAGAGAATCAGCCAAACGACCCCACCGGCCTTGACAGGGGCCTGTCCGGGCCGTAGCTTCTGCCGGCTTTTGTTGGGTAAACACCGTTCGAGGAGCGTCCATGGCGATCATTATTTCGGAAAAGGCCAAGAAGGAACTGGCGAAGCTTGAGGCGGCGGGTCCGAATTTTCTTCGCATCTCGGTCGTGTCGGGCGGCTGCTCCGGCATGACCTATTCGGCCTGCATTGACAACACCCTCTCCGATACCGACCAGGTCCTGTTCGAGGAAAACGAACTCCGCGTGGTCGCCGACCCGAACAGCGCGATGTTCCTCGACGGCCTGAACATTGACTACTCCGACGACCTCATCTCGTCCGGCTTCCGGTTCAAGAATCCGCGGGCCGTCAAGGCCTGCGGGTGCGGGTCCTCCTTCGCCGTGTGAGCCCCGCATGGCGATCAAGCCGATAGAATTGCTCGGCGGCGAATCCGTCTACTGCATCAACGAGGCGCAATTGAAAGGCGCATTCCGCCTCGCGACCGAGGACCCCGACTCCGCCCCGCGCATCCAGGCGGAAATCGCCGCCGTCGAGAATACGTTCACGCGAAACGAGCGCGCGGCGCTCGCGTTCGTGCTGATTGACCGCCTGCTCAAGACCGGCGCGGGTTGAACCGAGCCGCGGCCGGATGCCTCGCCAATGCCCTATTGAAGTGGCGGGCCGGCTGCACTACTCTGCCCCGTCATGAAAGCGGCTGATCTACGCGGCATCCTGCGCTACACGGCGCGGTTCCGGGACCGACTGTTCGTGCTCAACATTGACAGCGCGGTGCTCGCGTCGGACAATTTCCGGAACCTGCTGCTGGACCTCTCGGTCCTGCGCAGCCTGAACATCCCGATCGTAATCGTGCATGGGTGCTCCGTGCACCTCAAGACGCTGGCGAACGAGTTGAAACTCCCCGCGTCCGACCTGGACGGCATGGGCGTCACCGACGAGGCGACGCTGCGCCTGGCGATCCTCGCCGCGAACCGGCTCGCGCACGAGATCCTGGAGGGCCTGAGCGAAACCGACCAGCGGGCGGTGATCACCAACGCCATCACCGCCCATCCCGCGGGTATCCTCCACGGGGTGGACCATCAATACACCGGTCAGGTCGAACGGGTGGACGCGGAGTTCCTCCGGCGCCTGCTGGACCAGGGCTTGATTCCCATCCTGACGCCCCTCGGATTCGACGGGAACGGCCAAACCTACCGCGTCAACTCCGACGGCGTCGCGCTCGAGGTCTCGGAGGCGCTGAAAGCCGCCAAACTCATCCACCTCACCACCAGCAACGGGGTGCGCGAGGCGGGTCGGCTCAGCGCGCAGTTCTCGGTCGAGGAGGCGGAAGATTACATCCGGAGGCACCGCGCCGAAATACCCGCCGCCATGCTCTCGAAACTCAAGCACGGCGTGCGCGCCTGCCGGAACGGCGTGCAGCGGGTGCATATCCTCGACGGCACGCAGGACGAGGCCCTCCTGAACGAGATTTTCTCGAACGAGGGCGTCGGCACGATGATCCACGCCAACGAATACCTCGCCATCCGGCCCGCGCGGAAAAAGGACGCGGGCATCATCATGAAATTGATCCGGGATTCCATCGAGTCCGAACAATTGCTGCCGCGCACGCGCCGCGAGATCGAGGAGCGGATCGGGGACTTCTATGTGTTCGAAATTGACCGGAACGTGGTCGGCAGCGTCGGGCTGAAATCCTACGGCGACGCAGACGGGAAAATGGCCGAGTTGGAGTGCCTGTTCGTCGCTGAAGACCACGAAAATCAGGGTATCGGCGCGAAACTCATGCTGTTCATCGAGGAACAGGCGCGCGCCCAGGGCGTCAAACGGCTGTTCGCCCTCTCGACCCAGGCATTCAACTATTTCACCCACAAGGGCGGTTTCCACGAGGGCGACCCCGGCCTGCTCCCGCCCCCGCGCCGCGCGGCCTACGACAAGAGCGGACGCCACTCCAAGGTCTTGATCAAGGACCTGGCCTGACACGCGCCCGACGCGGATCGGCATCCGCCGCGCCGCGCGGGTGACGCGGGGCCGCAAACGGGATCGGGCCGCCGCTCGAACATGCGGTCCCGCACCCGCGCCGGCTTGACACTGTGTCAGCGGACTCGGACAATGGGCCGCTGTGACCCGCTCCAGCTCCATGCGGCGGACAACGCACCGGGCGCGCGCGCGCGCCCGGATCCTGGCCGCCGCCGTCAGCCTCTTCCTGCGCAAAGGCATCGAAAACGTCACGTTTGGCGACATCGCGAAGCGGGCGCGCCTGAGCCGGCCCCTGGTCTACTTCTACTTCCCCGACCTGCGCAGCCTGCTGATGGAGGCGGCCCTGGAGAGCAACCGCCGCTTGGACGCGCGGTTTCGCAAAGCCCTCGCCGGCGCGCCGAACGGGCTCGAGGCCACCGCGGCCCTCGGCCGCGCGTACCTCGCGTTCCACGACGAGGACCCCGAGTATTTCCACCTGTGCATGGCCGTCGCGCCCGGCTGCGCGCCCGCCGGCCCCCTCTGCGCCGCGGAACGGACGCTGCTGGCGGAGTCACGCGCCACGCTGCGGTTGGTGGGCGACCAGATCATCCGCGGCCGCCGCGACGGATCGGTGGACCCGAAGGCCGGGCCGCCGCTGCTGGTCGCGATCTGCCTCTGGAGCCTGTCGCACGGCCTCGCGCGGTTCGCCGCCACCAAGGCCCCGGCCCTCGCCGGGGACTACCGCATCGCGCCGGCGGACGTCCTGGCCGCCGGCATGGAACTGCTGCGGCGCGGCATCGCGGCGCCCCGCCGCGGAACGCGCAAGCGCCAGCGGAATTGACAACGTGTCTTTCATTGACAATATGTCAGCTATGAAAGCTATGGCTATGGCGATGGCGCTGCTGCTCCCGGGCGCGGCCGGCGCGGGGGGCGGGCAGGAGCCCGGGGCCACGCCCGTGCGGACGGCGCCGGTGGAAATCGTCGCGGAGGCCCTTCCGGTGGAAGCGGCCGGAATCCTGTCCCGCAAGGCGGAGGTGACGCTGTCGTTTCCCACGCCGGGCGTGCTGGCGGAGGTGCCGGTGCGGGCCGGCGACGAGGTGCGCCGGGGGCGGACGCTGGCCCGGCTCGACCCGAGGGAGATCGAGGCGCGGCTGGCGCAGGCCGAGGCGGCGGCGGAAAAGGCGAGGCGTGACGAAGAGCGTGCCGGAGCGCTCCACGCCTCCGGCGCCATCGGCGACGAGGAATACGAGCATCTCCAGACGGCGCGGCGGCAGGCGGTTGCCGCGCTGCAGGCGGCGGAGTTCGTGCGGCGCTACGCCGTGATCGAGGCCCCCGCGGCGGGGCGCGTGGTGCGCCGGATGGCGGAGCCGAACCAGACGGTGGCCGCGGGCCAGCCGATCCTCGGCTTCGCCGCGGACGAGGAGGGCTGGCTGGTGCGCGCCGCGCTGTCCGGGCGCGACGTGTTGCGCGTGCGGGTGGGCGACCGCGCCGTGCTTCGCGCGGCGGCGCGTCCGGACGAGCCGTTCGCGGCGACCGTCACGCACATCGCGGCCGGCAGCGACGAGCGCACCCGCGCCACGGAGATTGAGCTGACCCCCGACGCGGCGCCGGACGCCCTGCGGTCGGGTTTTATCGTGCACGCGGCCATCCAGCCCGCTCCGGTCGCGCCGCGACCGCGCGTTCCGGCATCCGCCCTGGTTGAGGGCGACGGGCGGGAGGCCGGCCTGTTTGTGCTGGAGGCGGACGGGACCCGGGTGCGGCGCGTGACGGTGCGGGTGGAATCGCTGCACGGTGAACACGCCTATCTGTCCACTCCGCTGCCGCCGGATACACGGGTGGTGACGCGCGGCGCGGAATTCGTGCGCGATGGCGGCGCCGTGACCAGCGAGTCTCCCTGAGGCCGCCCCATGAGGCTCACCGAATTTTCCATTCGCAACGGCTCCTTTACGCTGGTCGCGACGCTGGCGCTGGCGGCGGCGGGCGCGTTCGTCTTCCGCCACATGCCCCGCGCCGAAGACCCGGAACTCGAGATCCCGGTTGTCCGGGTCGTGGTGGTGCAGCCGGGCGCCGGTCCGGCGGATTTGGAGCGGCTCGTCGCCCGCCCGCTGGAGGACGCCATCAAGGAGCTCGATGACCTGCAAAAGCTCCACACCACGGCGCGGGACGGCCTGGTAAGTCTCATCGCGGAGTTCACCTACGGGACCGATCCCGACCGCGTGGAGGACGATGTGCTGCGGCAGGTCAACGCGAGGCGTTCCGCGCTGCCGGCCGGCATCGCGCAACTCGACGTGTTCAAGGTGCAGACCCATGACACCGCGCTGCTCCAGATCGCGCTGGTCTCGCCCGACGCGAGTTATGCGCGCCTGCAGGACCTGGCGGATGCGCTCGCCCGCCGCCTGGAAGCGGCGCCGGGCGTGCGCCGCGCGGAAAAGCATGCGTTCCCCGCGAAACAGGTGCGGGTGACGCTGGATCCCGACAAGCTGGCGCAACTCCGGATTCCAGTCGCCCGGATCGAGGAGGCGCTGCAGGGTGGCAACCAGAGCCTGCCGGCCGGCGGCGCGGAGGCGGGCGACCGCCGCTTCTCCGTCAAGACCACCGGACCCTACGCCTCGCTGGACGAAATCCGCCGGACTCCGCTGCTCCGCGCCGGCGCGGCGGCCGTGCGCCTGGAGGACGTCGCGGAGGTCGCGTGGGCCTACGAGGAACTCAATCACTTCGGCCGCTACAACGGGGAGCGCGCGGTGTTCGTGACCGCGCTGCCGCAGCGCGGCTCGAATGTCGTCCGCCTCCGGGATGGCCTGCGCGCGCAGGTCGAGGCCTTTCGCGCCGCGCTGCCGGACGATGTGCGGTTGGAGATCGGTTTCGACCAGGCCGCCAACGTGGAACGCCGGCTCGGCCGGCTGGAGCACGACTTCCTGATCGCGTTCGCGCTGGTGCTGATGACGGTGCTGCCGCTCGGCCTGCGCGCGAGCGCGCTGGTCGCGGCCAGCATCCCGCTGTCGCTGGCGTTCGGCCTGGTCGCGCTGTACTGCACCGGACACTCGCTGAATCAGTTGTCCATCGTGGGATTCGTGATTGCGCTGGGTCTGCTGGTGGACGATTCCATCGTGGTCGTCGAGAATATCGCGCGGTTCCGCCGCCAGGGTCATGCGCCGGTCGAGGCGGCGGTGGCGGCGACGCGGCAGATCGCGGGGGCCGTACTGGGCACGACCGCGACCCTGCTGTTCGCGTTCCTCCCGCTGCTGATGCTGCCGGGCGGACCCGGCCAGTTCATCCGCGGCATGCCGCTCGCGGTGATCTACACGGTGCTCGGCTCGCTCGCCGTCTCGCTGACGGTCATTCCGTTCCTGGCCAGCCGCGCGCCGGCCGGCCGCGCCGCGCCGGAGGGCAACGCGCTGCTGCGCTTCCTGCAACGGGCCATCCGCGCCGGGTACCGCCCCCTGCTGCACCGGGCCATGGGGCGCCGCGGCGCGACCGTCGCGCTGGCGGCGGCGCTGTTCGGCGCGTCGCTGTTGCTCGTGCCGCGCATCGGCTTCAGCCTGTTTCCGGATGCCGGCATTCCCCAGTTCACCATCCGCATCCACGGCGCGGAGGGCGCCAGCGTGGCGCTGACCGATGAGCTTGCGCGGCGCGTGGAGGATGTCTTGCGCGATACGCCGGAGGTGGCCTCGTGGTTCACCAGCATCGGCAGGGGCAATCCGCAGGTCTATTACAACGAGTTCCCCGACCAGCAGGCGGCGAATACGGCGGAGCTGTTCTGCCGGCTCCGGGCCTACGACCCCCAGACCTCCCCCGCCGTGCTGCAGCGCCTGCGGGGTCGGCTCGCGGGCCTGGCCGGCGCGCGCATCGTGGTCAAGGAGTACGCGAACGGCCCGCCGCTCCAGGCGCCCATCGAGGTGCGCGTCCTGGGGGACGACCTGGACACCCTGGCCCGGCTGGCCGGCCGGGTCGAACAGCTCCTGCTCGCGCTCCCCGGCACGCACAGCGTGGACAATCCGCTCCGCATGGCCCGAACCGATCTGCGCGTGAAACTGGACCGCGGGGCCGCCGGCCTGCTGGGCGTGGAGGAGGCGGCGGTGGACCAGATGGCGCGGCTCGCCTTCGCGGGTCTCCCGGTCTCGCGCTTTCGAGAGCCGGACGGCGACGAGTACAACATCACGCTCGCCCTGCCCAGGGGCGATCGCGCGACGCTCGCCGGATGGCCGCGCCTGCACGTGCCGGATCGGGAGGGCCAGTACGTGCCGGTCGGCCAGGTGGCCACGCTGGAACTGGAGCGCGCGACGCCGCTGATCCAGCGCTTCAACCGTGAGCGGCAGGTCACCGTGAGCGCCCATGTGCAACAGGGCTTCATCACCGACAACGTCACGCGCGAGGCGGGCCGACAGCTGCGCGCGCTCGATTGGCCCGCGGGGTTCCGCCACCAGTTCGGCGGCGAGGTGGAGAGCCGCAGCGAGAGTTTCGGCGGGCTCGGCGCCGCGATCCTGCTGGCCGTGTTCGGCATCCTGGCCATTCTGGTGCTGGAGTTCCGCGGCTTCCGCGGCGCCCTGGTCGCGGCCAGCGTGATCCCGCTCGGCATCATCGGCGGGCTGCTGGGCCTGTGGTGCAGCGGCTACACCCTCAGCTTCACCGCGAGCATCGGGTTCATCGCCCTCATCGGCATCGAGATCAAGAACAGCGTCCTGCTGGTGGACTTCGCGAACCAATTGCGCCGGCAGGGCCTTCCGATGCGCGAGGCCATCGAGCAGGCGGGCGAAATCCGTTTCCTCCCGGTCGTCCTGACGGCCCTGACCGCGGTGGGCGCGCTGCTCCCGCTGGCCCTGCAGGGCAGCGCGATGTACTCGCCCCTCGCGATCGTCATCACCGGCGGCCTGATCAGCTCGCTGCTGTTGAGCCGCATCGTCACACCCGTGATGTACTCCCTGCTGCGCCCGCGCGGCGAGGGATGATTCCCTCGGGGGCGGGCTGGAACTCTTCTTACGGGGGCTGCCGTTTTCCGCTACGCTCCGCGGCATGAGCCAACTGGACGAGGTGATCTATCTGGAGGCGGGCGGTCTGAACCGGCGCTATGTGCTGCACCAACCGCCCGCGCGGACGGAGCGCGGTCCGTGTTCGGCCGTCGTCATGCTCGACGGGCGCGGCGGCACCCCGTGGACCGCGATGAAAAGCGCCGGCTGGAGCGCGCTCGCGGACGAGGCGGGCATCCTCGTCGCCTACCCCGAGGCCACGCGCATCAATCCGCACGGCCCGCTGCACTTCCTCGACAATCCGCAGATGTGGAATGCCGGGTTCGGCGGCTCCGACGCGGAACGCCCGCCGGTGGACGACACGGCCTTTCTCCATGCCGTCCTCGACGATCTGCGCGCGCGCGGCGCGGACCCGCGCCGCCTGTATATGACGGGATTCTCCAACGGGGCGTCCATGACCCTCCGGTTCGCGGCGGAGGCGGGCGCGCGCCTCGCGGCGATCGGCGCCGTGGCGGGCCACTTCCGCGCCGCCTCCGCCGCGCCGCCCACGCCGGTCCCCCTCGCCCATTTCTCCGGCAAGCTCGATCCCTTGAGTCCGTACGCGGGCGGGATAGTCGAACTGCCGTGGGGCAAAACCGAATGGCGTCCGCCCGCGCGCGACGCGCCGGCCGCCTGGGCGGTGCGCAACGGATGGGCCGAACGGGACGCGCGCACCGAATCCGGCGACGGGTTTACCGTGGAGCGGTGGGGCGATGCGGGCGATCCCCGCGAGGTGCGCTTCATAACGGTCCACGACCTCGGCCACGTCTGGCCCGGCGGCCATCGGCTGCTGCCGGAGAAACTCGTCGGGCCGGCCTCGGGGCGGCTCGACGCCACGCGCGCGCTGTGGGATTTCTTCCGGGATCGGATCCGCGCCCAGCCGAACGGATCCCGGGGCTGACCTGAAGCGTGGCGCGACGCGCCTCTGCCTCAGCCCGTTGGGCGCATGGCGGCACGCGGGGCGCGCCGCACGCGGGCTAGCGCCGCCGGCCCGCGCCCGAGGCGGACGCGATGAGCCGGGCGGCCGCCTTCGGGTTCGCCCTGCATTCCAGCAGCGCGCGCAGCATCAGCGGGGCGACGATGGTCGCGTCCGACTCGATGACGAACATCGGCGTCTTGTCCGTCAATTTGTCCCACGTGATCTTCTCGTTCGGCGTCGCCCCGGAGTAGGAACCGTAGGAGGTCGTCGAATCGGAAATCTGGCAGAAATAGGCCCAGGGTTTCACCGGTTTCTGCAGGTCGTACTTGATCGAGGGCACGACGCAGATCGGGAAGTCGCCGGCGATCCCGCCGCCGATCTGAAAGAATCCGCAGCCGCGCCCCCGGGAAAGCTGCGCGTACTGGCCGTAGAATCCGGCCATGTATTCGATGCCGGACTTGACGATGTCCGCGCCGCACTCGCCGGTTTTCACGTAGGACGCGAAGATGTTGCCGAAGGTCGAGTCCTCGTGGCCGGGCACGACGATCGGCAGGTTGGCCTTCGCCGCCGCGAGCAGCCAGCACGACGCGGGGTCGCCGTCGCACCGCGCGCGTTTGAGCCGCAGGATCACGTCGTAGAAATACTCATGCCAGAAGCGGCGCCCGCCCTTCCGGGTGGCCTCCCTCCACATCGGCACGATGATCTTCTCGACCGCGCGGAAGGCCTCGTCCTCCGGGATGCTTGTGTCGGTGACCCGGCGCATGCGCGCGTCCAGGATCGCCGTGTCGTCCGCCTTGCGCAGGTAACGGTAGTCGGGGAAATCCCTGTAGTGCGCGTGGGCGACGAGGCGGAACAGCGACTCCTCGAGGTTCGCGCCGGTGACGGACAAGCCGTGGATCAGGCCCGCGCGGATGGCCGGGGCCATGGTGATACCGAGCTGCGCGGAGGACATCGCGCCGGCCACGGCCCAGAACATCCGTCCCCCGCCCTCGATGTGCCGCCAGTACGCCAGCAGCGCGTCGCGGGTCGCGCGGGCGTTGAAATTCGTGTAGTTCGTCAGGACAAATTCCAGCATCGGCATCGCGGTTCGACTCATCGGGGACCTCCGGTCTCTATGGGCCGCGCATGATGCGGCGACGCGACACGCAAGGCAAGCCCGCGCGCGCCGCTTATGTGCTGGCGGCGCGAACAAATCTGTTGTCATATGGCCGGCGCCCCCCGTGCGCGACGCGGAGGCCCTGCCCAACATGCCTGAACCGGTTCGCCATGTGATGTTCGACCTCGGCGTGGTGCTGCTGCACCTCGAGTACGAGGGCGCGCGCGCGGCCTGCGCGGCCCGTTGCGATCCGGACCGGATCGCGGCGGGCGGCGACTTTCTCCGGCTGCTGGGCCGCACGCCGGTCGTGGACGCCTATGAGCGCGGCGAGATGAGCGCGCGGGACTTCTTTGAACAATTTGTCGCGCGGACCGGGTTCCAGGGGTCGCTCGGCCAGTTCACCGATATCTGGCGCGGCATCTTCCGGGAAAATGAGCCGATGATCGAACTGGGCCACCGGCTCGCGGGCCGCTACCCCGTGTATTTCATGACGAACGCCGGCGACCTGCATGTGCCGTGGGTGTTTGACCGGTATCCGCGCCTCCGCTTCTTCCGGGATTACGCGGCGTCCTGTTACGTGCGCGCGGCGAAGCCGGAGCCCCTGTTCTACGAGCGCGCGCTGGCCCGCTTCGGGGTGGAGGCCGGGTCGAGCCTCTTCATAGACGACCGCCCCGAGAACGTTGAATCCGCCCGCGCCATGGGATTCCAGTGCGTGCTCTACGAGTCCCCCGACCAGGCCATCCGGGAAACCCTGAACATTCTTGAATCCGCTTGAATTTACCGGGCAAGGTCGGGATGTTCCCCGGGAAATTCGAGGAGCCCCATCATGACGCGCAACAAGAAACTCGACGCCTGGGTCGCCGAAATCGCCGCGCTGTGCAAGCCGGACCAGGTGCACTGGTGCGACGGGTCGGCGGAGGAGAACCAGGCGATGTGCGACCTGCTTGTCCGCAACGGCACGTTCATCCCGCTCCCCGCGCGGCCCGGCAGCTACCTGTGCCGGTCCCACCCGGGCGACGTCGCGCGCACGGAGGACCGCACGTTCATCTGCCCGCGGAAGCAGGCGGACGCCGGCCCGACGAACAACTGGAAATACCCGGCGGAAATGCGCGAGATCCTGCGCGACCTCTTCAGCGGGTGCATGCGGGGCCGGACGATGTATGTGATCCCGTTCAGCATGGGACCGATCGGGGGGCCGATCTCCCACATCGGCGTCGAGCTGACCGATTCGCCCTACGTCGTGGTGAACATGCGGATCATGACGCGCATGGGCAAGGCCGTGCTCGACGCGCTGGGCGACGGCGCGTACGTGCCCTGCGTGCATTCGGTCGGCGCGCCGCTGATGCCGGGGCAGAAGGACAGCCCGTGGCCGTGCAATGCGGATCAGAAATACATCGTGCACTTTCCCGAGACCCGCGAAATCTGGTCCTTCGGCAGCGGCTACGGCGGCAACGCGCTGCTCGGCAAGAAATGCTTCGCCCTCCGCATCGCCTCCTGCATGGCCCGCGACGAGGGCTGGATGGCCGAACACATGCTGATCCTCGGCCTGACCAACCCCGCCGGCAGGAAAATCTACGTGGCGGCGGCGTTTCCCAGCGCCTGCGGGAAAACCAATCTCGCGATGCTCACCCCCACCCTGCCCGGCTGGAAGGCCGAGTGCGTGGGCGACGATATCGCCTGGATGAAGATCGGACCGGACGGGCGCCTGTGGGCGATCAATCCTGAATCGGGCTTCTTCGGCGTCGCGCCGGGCACCTCGATGAAGTCCAATCCCAACGCGATGAAGGCCATCGAGCGCAACACCATCTTCACGAACGTGGCGATGACGCCGGACGGCGATGTCTGGTGGGAAGACATGGGCGAACCGCCGCCGCGCCTGACCAGCTGGCTCGGCGAGCCGTGGGCCCCGGGCACCGACAAGAAGGCCGCGCACCCGAACGCGCGCTATACCGCGCCGCTGTCGCAGTGCCCCATCGTGGACCCGGCCTACGACGAGCCGGACGGCGTGCCGATCTCCGCCATCCTGTTCGGCGGGCGCCGCCCGACCACGATCCCGCTGGTCTACGAATCCCTGAACTGGCGGCACGGCGTTTTCCTCGGATCCATCCAGGCCTCCGAGACGACCGCCGCGGCCACCGGCGCGGTGGGCTTCGTGCGCCGCGACCCGATGGCCATGCTGCCCTTCTGCGGCTACAACATCGGCGACTACCTCCAGCACTGGCTCGACATGGGAAGCAGGACGGAGGCCTCGAAGTTGCCGAAGATTTTTTTCGTGAACTGGTTCCGCCGCGGCGCCGACGGGCGTTTCCTCTGGCCCGGCTTCGGCGAAAACAGCCGTGTGCTGAAATGGATATTCGAGCGCTGCGAGGGCGCCGGCCACGCGGTCAACACCCCGCTGGGCCCGATGCCCGCGCCGGACGACTTGGATACGCGGGGCCTGCGCCTCGCGCCCGGCGACATCGAGGAACTGCTCCACGTGGATGCGCCCGGGTGGCTGGCCAAGCTCCAGGGCATACGCCAGCATTTCGAGAAGATGGGCGACCGCGTGCCGGGGGAGTTGCACGACGAACTCGAAGCCCTCGAACAGCGGCTGCGCGCCGCTTCCTGACGGCGGCCCGGCCGCCCGTTTCGCGGGCGGACGGGCCCTTCAACGCGTCGGGGGCGGCAGGCGGGCGAGTTGCAAGCCCTCGCGCAATTCGATGACCGCCGCGATCTTCGGCACATACATCCGGGTTTCAAGCGGCAACGCGCCCGCGATCTCGTCGAACGAGCCGGCCCGTTGTTGTTTGAGCAGGCGTGAAACGCGCCCCTCCCCCGCGTTGTATCCGGCCAGCGCCAGCGGCCACGAACCGAACCGGCCATGGAGGAATCTCAGGTAGGCGGCGGCGGCCCGCGCGCTTTTTTCGGGCTGCAGGCGCTCATCCGGCCGCCCGGGACTCAATCCGAAGCGCTCGGCGGTCGGCGGCATGAATTGGAACAGCCCGGCCGCGCCGACGGGGCTCCGCGCGTCCGGATCGAAACTGGATTCCACCTCCGCCAGCCACACCAGGGGCTCGGGAATTCCCTCCTCGCGGAAAACCGCTTTCAGCCGTGGTGCGAGTTCGGCCGCGCGGGCGGGCGCCGGCCTGCCGGCGAGGCGTTTCTTCCACACCTCCGCCTTCACCGCCCGTTGCTCGGCCTTCGCCCGCGCGGGCGGGGGGGCGACCGGCGGGCGCGGCGGAATGGCCAGCGGCTTGGGCGGCTCGCGGGACAAGGGGGGCGGTCGGTGCGGGGCCTCCGGCACCGGGGCGACCGCCACCTCCGCGACCGCAAAATAGTCCAGTTGCTGACGCAACCAGTTCGCGTAAGGGCTCGCGGAGGGGAATTGCTCGAGCCAGCGCAGGGACGCCTCGGCCTCGGGCCGCCACCACGCGAGTTCCTCGATCAATCCCTGTTCGAGCAGCGTGTCAACACTGCCGAGGAACCGGGTCAGCTCGTCAAGCCGCGGGAGGGAGGCCAGCAGGTCCCGGTCGAGCGCATACCCGTGGGCGTCGAGTTGCCGATCCAACACATCGAGCCCGCGCTGCATCAGGACGTCCCACTGCGCCTCCTGGGCGATGGTCGCGGGGGCGATCAGCAGGGCAAGGGCGGCGGCCTGCGCGGATTTCACCATGGAAGTCTGTACCTCCGATCCAACTCGAACGCATTTTCGATGTGCGTGATCCTCGGCGCGGGGTCGCCCGGCCGACCGATCACTTCGACGACATCGAACCGGATGTATTCAGGCTTTTCGCGGAGGTCCATCAGCCATCGGACGGCCGCGCGGGAAATCTTGGCCCGCTTCGCGCGCTTCACGGCGTCGAGCGGGCGCCCGAACTGTTCGCCCGCGCGGGTTTTCACTTCGACGAAAACGACCACGTTCCGCCGCCGCAGGATCAGGTCAATCTCGTCCCGGCCCACACGCACCCGGCGCCCCTCGCAGGCGTAGCCCCGTCCGCGGAGGTGCCGCTCCGCGGCCGACTCGCCCCACCGCCCGGTGGCCAGGTGCGGGGCCTCGGAGCGAAACCATTTTTTCAACCACTGCATCCGGGCGCAGCCTATACCATATCAAACGGCGAATCGAAAACATCGCGAATCTTGAAAAGCGGACGCCCGCGCCCTGTCCGCCGTGGCTTCCGAGGGGAAATCCGATCCGATTCCCCGCCCTGCCGACGGGTTCAAGAGGTTCCCGGCCCCTGTTCAATGCGGAGGGGGATTACCGCGCGCGCGCGGCGGCCGCCCGCACGGGCGCGAAGGATCTGCGGTGGATGGGCGATGGGCCCAGGCGCGCCAGCGCCGCAAGATGCGCCGCCGTGCCATAGCCCTTGTGCCGCGCAAAGCCATAGCCGGGGAAGCGCTGATCCAGTTCTTCCATTTCGCAGTCGCGCGAGACCTTGGCGATGACGCTGGCAGCGGCGATCAGCAGGCTCTGGGCGTCGCCCTTCACAAACGAGCGCGACGGAAAAGGCAGGCTCGGGACGGCGCGCCCGTCCACCAACAGCAGATCCACGCGTGTGGCCATCGCCTCGACGGCGCGCGCCATGGCCCGGTGCGTCGCGCGCAGGATGTTGATGGCATCTATTTCTTCCACCTCCGCGCGCCCGAGCCCGTAGACCAGGGGCGTCTGTTCGACGAGCAGCCGGAAAAACGCAGCCCGCCGCGCGGCGGTCAGTTGCTTGGAGTCCGTCAGGCCGGCGAGCGCGTCGCCGGAAGCCCGCTCAAGGAACTCACGCGGAAGGGAAACGGCGGCCGCGACAACCGGGCCTGCGAGTGGGCCGCGGCCCACCTCGTCGAGGCCGGCCAGGATGCGGTAGCCCTCCGTCCAGGCGTTCCGCTCGTGCCGCAGCATGCCGCGAATCAAGCCGTGGCCTGGGCCGGCTCGGCGGCTTCGGTCTTCGCGCGCTCTTCCCGGATCTTGGTCTTCTTGCCGCTGCGGCCGCGCAGGTAATAGAGTTTGGCGCGGCGGGGGTGACCCGACCGCTCCACTTCCAACTTGTCAATACTGCGCGAGAAAATGGGGAAAATCCGCTCCACGCCTTCCCCGTAGGAGATGCGGCGGACCGTGAACGTCTCGGTGTGGCCGGCGCCGTCGCGCGCGATCACCGTCCCCGCGAACACCTGCACGCGTTCCTTGTCGCCTTCCTTGATCTTGACGTAGACCTTGACGCTGTCGCCCACGTGGAACGCGGGCAAGGTCCGGTCTTTTGTCTGCTCGGCGGAAAGGGTCTGGAAGATGTTCGTGGCCATAAGAATACCTCGCTGAAAAACGTGAGAGGATAGATAGGGAGCGCCGGGAGTCAAGGTTATTGAAGGCGGGACTTTGCCCGGCTATTTATCCGCCCCCACCGGCACAAGGACCGAGGGATCGTCGGGGGGCCCCGTCCTGAAGGGCCGCGGGAATTTCACCCGGGTAGGTCCGGGCGTCGCGCGCGGGTCCGCCCGGCGGACTGTTCGGCCCGCCAGCGCGCGATTTCCTCGTGATTGCCGTTCAGCAGGACGCCCGGCACGGCCATGCCGCGAAAATCCGACGGGCGGGTGTACTGCGGGTATTCCAGGGCCGGCCCGCTGAACGACTCCTGTTCGGCCGCGCCCTCGCCGCCCAACACGCCCGGGAGCAGCCGGACGACGGCATCAATCACCACCGCCGCCGGCAGGACGCCGTTGGTGAGGACATAATCGCCGATCGAAAGTTCATCCGTCGCGAGGGTCTCCCGGACGCGTTCATCTACTCCTTCATAATGGCCGCAGATGAAGACCAGATGGGAAGCGGTCGAGAGTTCCCGCGCGATGGGCTGGCGGAATACCCGGCCCTGGGGGCACATCAGCACGACGCGACACCCCGGGGTCCGCACCGCTTCGACGGCCGCGAAGATCGGCTCGGGCTTCATCACCATGCCGGGTCCGCCCCCGAACGGGCGGTCATCGGTGGTCTGGTGCTTGTCGGTCGCGAAGTCGCGGAGTTGGACGGTCCGCAGATCGAGCGCGCCCTTTTGCGCGGCGCGTTTCATCATGCTGGCGCGCAGGAAGCCGTCCAGCATTTCCGGGAAGATGGTGATGACATCTATGCGCACGATCCCCAATCATAGCGCGATCGGACTCGAAATCGGAATCGGAATCGGTTGTCGCGCGGAATGCCGCGGGGTTCACCGGAAACGATCTGCCGCCGGGTCCGTTGGATTCGGCATGGGGGACAGGAATCCGGATCGGGACCCGGGAAAACCCTCACGTCCTCCCGATGCCGCTTATTCCACGACTTCGAGCACCGCGCGGCGGTTGTCCTTCGCCGCAAGCGCGGCAACCAGGGCGCGAAGCGACTGGATCACCTTGCCGCTTTTCCCGATCACCTTGCCGACATCTTCCTCGTGGCAGCGGATCTCCATGACGGTGGTCTTCTCCCCATCAATGGAATGGATGTGCAGGTCGCCGGGGTGTTCCACGAACCACCGGAGGCATTCGTTGACAAAAGCTTTCATGCGATGACCCGGTCCCTCAGGCGGCGGCCGGGGCCGAGCGGCGCTGCTTGCGCACCAGCGCGGCTACGGAATCCGACAACTGGGCGCCCTTGGAAACCCAGTAGTCCACGCGATCGAGCTTCAACTCGAAATTCTTCCGGACCAGCTTGGGGTCGTACCAGCCGACATTCTCCAGAAACTGCCCGTTGATTTTGCGCTTAATATCCGCCGCGATAATGCGGAAGAAGGGCTTCTTGTTGCTGCCCACGCGCACCATTCGAATTTTGACCATGCTGCCTCCGTACTCCCGAAACAAGCCGACCGTGATACCCTAACGCCCGAAGCGCAGCAACTTTTTTCGCTGCTTTTTCAGACGTTTTGTCATGTCCCGCGCCATCTCGAATCGCTTCATCAATTCGTTCACCTCCTGCACCCGGGTCCCGCTGCCGGCCGCTATCCGGCGGCGGCGGCTCGCGTTGAGCAGGTGGGGCTGGCGCCGTTCCCCGGGGGTCATGCTCTGGATGATGGCCTCCGTGCGCTTCATTTCGCGCCCGGCATCCTTGCCGAAGGAATCCCGAAGATGGCCCGGCAGGTTAGCCGCGCCCGGCAGCATTTCAAGGAGATTCTCCAACGGTCCCAGCCGTTTGACCTGCCGGATCTGATCAAGGAAGTCGGCCAGCGTAAATTCGTCGGCGAGAAGCTTTTCCTGCATTTCGATGGCGGTTGTATCGTCCATGGCGGCCTGCGCCTTTTCCACCAGCGTGACGACGTCGCCCATGCCCAGGATACGGGATGCCATCCGGTCCGGATGGAAGACTTCGAGGTCCTCCGGCCGCTCGCCCATCCCCGCCATGAGGACCGGGCAACCGGTGACCTGGCGCACCGACAGGGCGGCGCCGCCGCGCGCGTCGCCATCGAGCTTCGTCAGGATCAGGCCGGTCAACCCGACTTCCTTGTGAAAGGTCTCGGCCACATGGACGGATTCCTGGCCGATGGCGGCATCGAGCACAAGGATCACGTTGGCAGGGCGGACGGCCGCCTTGAGATCCTTCAGCTCGGCCACCAGTTCCGCGTCAATCTGGAACCGGCCGCCCGTATCGAAAATAACGACATCCAGTTTGTTTTCGGCGGCGTGCGCGAGAGCGCGCGCGCCGATCTCGGGCACCGTCTCGCCCGGCCGCGGCGTCAGAAGACCGGCGCCGACCTGGCCCGCGAGGATGCGCAACTGGTCCACCGCGGCGGGGCGGCGAATGTCGCACGCCGCGAGCAGGACACTCCGCCCTCCCCGTTTCCATCGGGCGGCCAGTTTGGCCGTGGTCGTGGTCTTGCCCGAACCGTGCAGGCCGATCATCATGACCGTCGCGGGGCGCGACCCGAGGTTGAACTCCCGCGTTTCGCCGCCGAGCAGCGCCGCGAGCTCATCGTGCACGTGCTTGATGAACTGCTGCCCGGGCGAGACGCTCTCCACCACGTCCGCCCCGAGCGCCTTTTCGCGCACGCGCGCGATGAACGACTTGACCACGGTGAAGTTGACGTCCGCCTCCAGGAGCGCGAGCCGCACATCCCGCAACGCGTCCTGGATGTTTTTTTCGCTCAACTTCCCGTAGCCGCGCAGATCCCGGAACACCTTCTGAAAAGCGCCGGACAGTTTGTCGAAAAGGGCCATGGGCGGGGGGGCGAGGTGGCCGGTCTTCAGGGACCGGTGTTCCGCGACCGGTGTTCCGTGTTCGATGCCGGATGCCTGATGTCCCATGTCTCCCCGTCCGCATCCGGTGTCGGGGGGGTCTCGTTAGTCGGCGCCTGCGGACCGAAGACCGGCGCCGGCGGCTGATACGTCGGCGGCGGAGTCCCCACGTGCCGCATCAGGCCGCGCCCATCGCAGCGCCGGCACCAGCGCCAGCCCTGCTCATCCTCGACGCGGCCAAAGCCCGTGCATGCGGGGCACAGCAGGTCGTGCTCGTCCACCCGCCGGATCTGGCGGTTGCCGAGGCCGTGGCAGGCATCGCACATACGCAGACGCTTGATGCCCTGCTCGTCGGTCATCGAAACCAGGCCGATCCCCTTGCACGCATCGCAGCGAATCCGCTCGATGGCGAATGGGGAAAACCGGAACTGATTCCGGGCCACCCAAAACATCTGGCCGATCAGCGTGAGGCCGCAGATCGCGACAACGCCGAGGATGTAGAACGAGCGGCGCGAATCGGGGTTCTCCTTCAACCTTCGTGTTCTGGGTGCTGGAATCATGGGGTCCGCCGGGCCGCGGCGATCCGCTCGTGGCCGGCCATGTCGCGAAACACGGCAACCTCACCGAACCCCGCGCCCGCCAGCAGCCGGCGCACGGCGGGTCCCTGTTCATTGCCCGTTTCGAGCCAAAGCATACCACCCGGCCGCAGCACCTCAACCGCTTGTTCGATTAATCGGCGGATGACCGCCAGGCCATCCGGCCCGCCGGCCAGCGCGAGACGCGGCTCGTGGTCGCGCACCACGCGATCGAGGTCCGCCCATCCGTCCTCCGCGACGTAGGGCGGGTTGGATACGACGGCATCCGCGGCGCCCCGCGGCTGCCCGTCCAGCAGGTCGCCCCGCCGCCACGCGATGCGCCCTTCAGGCACGCCCAGTTGCCGCGCGTTGTGTTGGGCCAGATCCAGCGCATCGCGCGACAGGTCGCCGGCGTGGATCACGGCGTCGGGTCGCTCCAGCGCCAGCGTGATGGCGATGCAGCCGGTCCCCGTGCCCACGTCCACCACGCGCGGGCGTTCGCGCCCCCAGATCCGGGAATCGGCCAGCACGCGTTCGCAGAGTTCCTCCGTTTCCGGGCGCGGAATCAGGGCGCGCGGGTCGCAGGCGAACTCGCGGCCCATGAACGGCGCCGAGCCCAGGACATATTGCAGCGGTTCGCCCGCGGCCACCCGGCGGACCCATCCCTCCAGCCGGTCACGCGCCGCCGGCGCCCACGCGATCGGATCGCGGGTGAACAGGTCCAGCCGCCCCACCCCGGCCGCCGCGGCGACCAGCCATTCCGCCTGCGTGCGCGATTCCGCCGCGCCGCCCGCCGCCAGGGCGGACTCGGCGGCGGCCAGCAGCTCCGAAACCTCCGGAGTCGAAACCACCCCTGACGCCCCTCCCCGCGAGGGGACGCCCGCCGGGTCGGGGTGAATCCCGTTTTGAAAAGCGCGCATACGCGCGCGACCCCGATGGTGGCCCGCGTTCACAGCCCGAGGTGTTTCTGGAGTTTCAATTCAACGTCGCGCTGGTACAGCGCGTTGACGAGCGGGTCCAACGCCCCCTCGATCACGCGGTCGAGGTTGTAGAGCGTCAGGTTGATGCGGTGGTCCGTCACGCGGTTCTGCGGGAAATTATACGTGCGGATGCGCTCGCTGCGGTCGCCGGAGCCGACCTGCGATTTCCGCTCGCTGGCCTGCTTCGCCTGTTCGTCGGTCCGGATCTTGTCGAGCAGCCGCGCGGCGAGGACCTTCATCGCCCGATCCCGGTTCTTGTGTTGCGAGCGTTCGTCCTGACATTGGACCACGAGGCCGGTCGGCAGGTGCGTGATGCGGACGGCGGACTCGGTCTTGTTGACCTTCTGCCCGCCCGCGCCCGAGGCCCGGAAAAGGTCTATCCGGATGTCGTCCGGCTTGATGAGGACCTCGTCCGTCTCCTCCGCCTCCGGCAGGACCGCCACGGTCGCCGCGGAGGTGTGGATGCGGCCCTGCGCCTCGGTTTCCGGCACGCGCTGGACCCGGTGGCCGCCGCTCTCGTAGCGCAACACCCGGTACACGTTCTCGCCCTCGACGCTGAACACGATTTCCTTGTAGCCGCCGAGGTCGGAGGCGCTCGCGTCAATCACGCCGACCCGCCACCCGCGCGCGTCGGCGAACCGCGAATACATCCGGAACAGGTCGCCCGCGAACAGAGCGGCCTCGTCGCCGCCCGTGCCGGCGCGGATCTCGACGATCGTGTTGCGGCTGTCGTCCGGGTCCGGCGGCAGCAGCGCGATCTTCAGCGCCTGCTCGGCCGCCGGCGCCTCGGCGTCAATCCGCGCGAGCTCGGCCCTCGCCATCTCGCGCAGGTCCATGTCATCGCCCGCCGCCAGGGCCAGCGCCTCCTCCCGCTCGCGCAGCAGGCGGAAGTGCGCGTCGGCCTTCGCGCGGACGCCGCGCAGGTTCTGGTGTTCCGCGATGAGCGCCCGGTATTTCTTCTGGTTGGCCGCCGTCGCGGGATCCGACAGCTCCGCCTCCAGCACCGCGAGCCGGGCGGTCAGCTTTTCGATGGCGGATGATTCGATCATGGCGGCGCGATAAAAAGTTCCAACGTCTGTAAAAACTGCCCCGGTCGGCTTCCAACGTCTGGAAATTCCAATGTCTGGAAATAGTGCGCCGCGCCGATAAAGAAAACGGGCCGGCGGATTTCCCAAGGGAAAACAGCCGGCCCGGTTTCGGCGAAGCTACTTGGCGGCTTTGGCGTACTTCTTCTGGAAGCGCTGCACGCGGCCCTCGGTGTCGAGCATCTTGGCCGAGCCGGTGTAGAAGGGATGGCAACGCGAACAGGTGTTCACGTGCAGTTCCTTGCGGGTGGAGCGGGTCTTGACGACGCTGCCGCAGGCGCAGCGGATCGTGCACTCCACGTATTCGGGATGGATATCAGCTTTCATGGTACAGGTCCCCCGCGGCCCGTCCGGGGGCCGACGTGAGGGGCAGAAGGTAGCAGCTCGCGCGGGTTTGGCAAGCGCGAAGGCGGCAAAGACGGCGCGCCTTGTGGGTGCATGACTGATTTCTGCATCAGGCGGCATCGGGGAGGGCTGAGGGGTTGC
>CAYMCD010000011.1:0-44531 GCA_964388845.1 uncultured Verrucomicrobiota bacterium | reverse complement strand
CCACTCTGACAGAGGTGCGATTATATTAACAGATAATTCTGACTCAGTAGACTAGTTTCCCGAGTCGTTGACTACCCGCACGAGTCCAGGGAGCGCGCGCGCCCCCGCGCGTGGGGCGGATTCACGCGCCCAGCTTTTTCAGCGCCGTTTCAAGCGCATGCCACGGCATCGTGGCGCACTTGACCCGCAGCGGATAGCGCCGGACGCCGCGCAGCGCGACAAGGTCGCCGAGCGCCTCGTCAGTCATGTCCGGCCCGCCGCGCATCATCCCGGCAAAGGCACTCGCGAACCCGCGCACCGACTCCACGGGCTGCCCCGGCACGCGCTCCGCCATCATGGAAGCCGAAGCGCTGCAGATGGCGCAGCCCTGGCAGTCAATCTCGACGTCGGCCACGCGGCCGCCTGCGACGCGGGCGTTCAATTTGATGTGGTCGCCGCAGGTGGGATTCTCCTCGTCCACCAGGGCCTCCGCGTCCGGGATCAGACGGGAGCGGCGCGGGTGCTTGTAGTGGTCCAGGATGATTTCCTGGTAGAGATCATCCAGTTGCACGCGCAAAGAACCTTTTCTGAGCGTTGTGAAAGCGACCCGATGGAATATAGCCCACAGTTTCTCCCGCACGTCAACACGAACCGTCAAATCCCGCCACCGTCCTCAAACGTCTCTGCCGTCCCGCACTTGATGTCCGCGCCCCAGTCGCCGCCGATCTCAACCGACGCCGGGAGCGCCCAGTTGACCAGGCTCGGCCAGCGCCAGCCGATAATATCGGCCGGGCGAAATGACATCCTTTTGCCATTGTCGAGCCTCGTGACCTCCGCCCGCGCCGGATGCCCGCCGATGCCGTACCAGACCACAAGCAGCTCGTGCATGACCTCGTGCGATATGCAGCCATCCCGCACTTCGGGCGTGGCAAAAAGGTACTCGGCACGCTTGCTGCCCGGCGCGCCCCGGAACCATGCGTGTACGCAGTCGCGTCCAGTGCCAGGACAGTCTCCGCAAGTGTAGCTGCCGTCTCCGTTTCGCCCGCTTTCCGGGCATTCGTGTATCGCCGCCACTTTGACCGATAGCGCGCGCTCGACGGGGATGCCTATGGCCGGGGCCATGCGCCTGATCTCGGCGCCGCGCCGCGCGGCCACGCGCGCCTGCACGTCCGTCTGCTTCGGACGGCGCGAGCCCATCGCGTCGGCGTGGGCCGCAACCGCGACCCCCATCGCCAGTATCACGATCAGTCTTCCCACGGCAGGAACCCCTTGTTTTGCAGTTTTTGCACCGCGCCCCGCCGGAACCAAATGCCCTGCTCGCGCGTCTCAATCCCCGCCACCGCCTCGCCCGGCCGCGTAAACTTGTAGTCCGCGTCCTCCAGCAGCACGAGCTTGGGGCGGATCGTTCCGCACCCGGCGCACAGGGCCAGCATAATGACGAGCAACAATTTCATTCGCCGAACTCCGGAACACTGGTCTCCATCGGGCGGTTGAACTGATTCCCGACCGGCCTTGGCTCCCACTTTCCGCTACACCCCGCCAGCAGGATCGCCACCGCCAAAAATATCGCCGTTCTCATCCTTCCACCCCTCTTGTCTGCGGTTGATCCGCGCAATAAGCTCCGCCCGGTTCCGTTCATCGCGCGTCACCCACCACACAATGACGCGACCGAGCAGGGCCAGCAATTCGCCCCACCCACTCACGGGGCGGGCTCCAATTTGACGACCTTGTATTTCCGCCACGAGCGCCACAGCGTCGGGATCAGGACCAGTCCCACGATGAGCCAATCCACCACCGGGCCGATCTGGTCCGCGACGGATTGCGAGATGAGCCCCTTGCCTACAAGGTAGCCAGTCACAACGGGCAACAGTTTCAACACCCACGATTTTATCAGTTCCACGTTCATCCTATTTCCCTCCGATTTCCGCCGCCAAGTGCAGCACGACCACCATCCAAGCGGCCAACATACAACCGAGCACGATCCATGCTTTGCGCCGGTTCGCCGCGCCCCACTCCCAAAATGACCGGCTCAACGTCCGCGCCTCGAAAGCAATCGAAGCGCCCTCCCACACCGCGAACACGATCACAAGGCACGTCAGCATCGCCGCGAACATCCGCAGCGGGGTAAGCACCCACGCGGGAACGACGAGCAACACACACGAAATCAAAACGAAAACGAAGCTGCGCGCATCGCGTGTCATCGTGTGCCCTTCCAGACTTCATATCCCCCGTTGTGGAGGGAGCGCGCCACCCATACGGTCTTGCCCTCGGCCACAACGTCGCCGTCGAATAGGCTCCCGCTTCGCGTCCCGTCGGAAAGGTCCGGCCCCGGAAAGTCGAAGACGAGCTTCGCGTCGTCGCCGTTGCAAACGATCAGCGAATCAGGATTGCTCGTAAGCGCGTAGACGATCCCGCCCGACTGCGAGGCACGCACGTACTTCCGGCCATACCGCGCGATTACGGGCCCGTACCTCCCGCCTGTCACCACGCGGATGTCGCCCGACTTGGTAAAGGCGAGCAGACGGTTCCCAATTCGTTCCAGCCCCGCCGCGCCGTCCGGCAGGTACTTGCCGTCCTCCCACTCGATCCCCGCAGGTGCGCCATCCTGCACCGCTATGACGTACCCGCCGTCCTTTGCGATGGCCGACGGAATGCCCTTCGCGCGCTTGTACTGGTGGCCCTTCCCGCCGTCGCGGAAGTCCCATAGCCACGGATACCCCGCCCCCGCGCGCGCAACCACGGCGAACCATTTGCCGAGCCCGCATGTCGAGTAGTCCGTCGGCTGCGTCCGACCGCGCGACACCTTCCCGGTCGCGTCGTCCACGATTACAATCTGCCCACGGTCCTCTTGCGTGAAATACCACTTGCCACCGTACTTGACCGGGCGGCCATAAGTCTCGGCGTTTGTCCGAATCAAGGTCCGCTCCGTGCCGTCGTTTGGATTGACCAGGTTGACGCACGCATCGTTCCGGCTCGTGTTGTGGTAGGTGCAGACGAGTAGGCCGCACTTGGCCTTGACCATCGCGGATACTTTCCACGGCCCGGCGTTGTTGTCCAGGATGCGCCGGAAGGATAGCTTCGCCGGGAGTTTCGCCGGGAAAACGGCCCGGAATATCTGGTATATCCAATCAATCATTTTTTCGATCTCCCCTCTTGGCGACGCTCCGGGTCAATGATTGTCAATGCCGCTAAAACGCCGCCAGTGGCATCCAGCGCCCTGAAAATGTTGCCTGCCGCTGTTGCCTTGGCCTGACGCATCTTGAGCCTGCCATTGTGGTAATAGCTTGATGGCGGGGCAGGGGCGAGGGCCGTCCCGTCAACGGTTCGGTTGTTTGCCGGATAGGGCACGTCGGAACCCGGCCATGCGAACCACTTGACCAGCGTGCCGTCTGGCCGAAACTCGCCCGCGCGGTGGACCTGCGCCGCTTTGATCGGAGCGGGGAGCAGCCACAGCTTCGATTTGGCCGTGATTTTGCCGTCGTCGTCCCACTCGTAAGGCTTGTAAAGGCCGTCTCCCCCCCCGTACAGCGTGTCCGGGCGCTGCGGCTTTGGCGGGGTATTTGTCACGACCGGCGGCGGCGCGTTGGTCGGGATCACTACCGGCGGCGGGGTAAGCTGGTCGCGTACCCAGTTGCGTACAGCCGAAGCGTGTGAGGTCCATGCGACTAGACACAGCAAAACAATTCCCGCGCCTCGCCGTTGGCCGCTCGTTGATGGCGCTCCCACAGGCTCACCCTTACCCGCCTGTTGTTGCACTCCACGGCCCGGCGACAGCTGGCTCCGCTCGACGGGAGCGGGGTCCGTGGCGCGGAAAATCTTCGCGGGTTCCAGCTTCACCCACTTCTCGCCCCGGCATCGGGGACACGGCACAGCCTCGCCGTCCGGCCGGATGCGGCCCAGTCCGTGGCATGTCGGGCATGAGGTCCAGGAGGTCATGTCTTTTTTATCCACAGCGCGGTAATCGCGCCGATGATTGTGAGGACGACGTAGCGTATGACGGCAAGCCATCCGTCCAGCCTGTTGATCCGCGTCTGGATGCAAGGCGCGCCATTGTCCACAAACAGCCGCCTATGGATATCGTTGACCGTGCCCTCGATGCGAGACAATGACTCCACGTAGCCCGTATGGTCTTGCGGCGATTTCGGCTGTGCGCTCACGGGGTTTCCTCCGACGCGATCTGCTCCACCGCCGCGCGGAACTTCTCATCTTCCGCCGCAATTCTGGTTGCGCGCCGATGCTGCGCGGCCTCCCGCAACGCCAGAGCCTCGAACCAAGCGGCCAGACGCTCCGCCGTATTCGTGCCGGTCAGCTTGGCCTCGGCCATTTCGTCCACGCGAGCGATGCGGTTTGACGCCGTGATATTCGCCGTCGCAACGTTCCCCTGCGCGTCGGTCACGCGGATGCGGATTTGCGCGTCGGCGGTAGCCGCCGACAGAATGATGATGGCGATTAGTGTTTTCATGGCGTCAGCGCGAATTCCGCCCCCCTGTAGTCGTTGGTTGTGGTTCCGGTGGCAATCCAGAGAATGTTAGACCCCGCATCATAGACGCCCTGTCGGTGCGGGATCGTTGGCAGGAACCGCGTTGGAGTTGAATTCGTAATAACTTTCAACGCGAGCACGCCCCATAGGTTCGTCGCCTCGCCAGGATCGGTTTGAAGCCACATCCAGTTTCGAGCACGGAACCCGACCGAGTTGGTCGGCAACTGTTGCCCGAACGGATCGGAGGACGTTGATCGAAAGTCGGCCCACACAAACATGCCGCTGCCCGCCCGCGCGTAGTGCCCCGCCGCGAAAGCCACGTTGCCCGTGGCATGGTTCCCGCCTCCACCCGCGACGAAAGAGCGGAGTCCGCCCACGTACCCCAACGCCCCGCCCGCAATGGCGTTCTGCTGCTGGAACGATGCGTTGGGTACACTCAAGGCTACCGCATTTCCGTTTCCACCGGCGACGGCATTATACGTGCCGCCCGAAATTACATTCGCCGTGCCGATGCTGGAATCACCGCCACCAGCGATCACGCCGTAGTCGCCGGACAGGATGCGATTTAACATCCCGCCGCCAATAGTGGCGCGTTGGACACCGGCGAATATAAGGTTTTGTTGCCCGCCACCGATAACGGCATAGGAGCCGCGATTCGTTGAAGATAGCCCGCCGCCGATGAAGCTGTATGTGCTCGCGCCATCCATGACGTTCGATGCGCCACCGGCGATGACGTTCCAGATGTTCGTGTTGACGGAGTTCGCGCCATTGGTCGGCTGAATTGACAGCCCGCTCCACTCGTAGGGCGACGAGCCGCCCGCGAGCGTGTCGGCATAGGCTTTTGTCGCAACCTCATTGTCGTTCGTCGGGGTCCGCGCCTGCACGCTCGTGTTGGTCAGGAGCACGGAGTTAGTTTCGCCGACAAGCCGCACCTTCGTCGTGTCCAGGAAACCTATTGCGGTGGATACCTCCACGGTGCCCGCTTGGATCGTCTCGAAAAAACCATCGCGTACGTGCGCCTCGGTATAGCGCTCGTTGGTCCTACCCAGTGCCGCGCCAAGGTCGGATGCAGGCGAGATCGTGCGATCCGTGCCATCCGGCGCGAGGTCGCCGTCGCCCTGAATCGCCCATTGGACGGTGAGGTTGCCGAGGTTTACCTCATTCGAGAAGCTGGCCGAAATTGCCGCGCTGGGCGCGGAGGTCACGGCGAGCGTGTCGTCGAGCAGGCTTGCGATAAGCGTGCCGTCATCGGCCTTGATGATCTGCGCGCGACTGTAATAAGTCCCGGCGTATGGCGGGGTCCACTGAAAAATGACCTCGTTCCCGTTGTAGATCACGCCGGTGCTGCTGTGTATCAGCGCCTCGGTGTCAACATGGCGGATCGTCCAGTCCACGCGCCGACCGCTGAAGTCGAACGGGTCCGGCCCGCGCATGACGACCGTGCGGAGATACCACGGCTGGCCCGCCGTGCCGGCCCAGTTCGTCGGCGCCGCGTCCTGCGTGTCCACGGTGATGACCTGCGCTCTGGCTACGAGCGGGAGGAGTATGGCGGCGAGGATGGCGAGCCAGTGAATCACGGCGGCCACCCGTCGAGTTCGACCGCGCCCCAATTCGTGCCGGTCCCCCATCCGTTGGCCTGATACGCGCCGAACCAGCCGTTCGTGAGGAACGCCTGCCCGTTTGCACCGCTGTTGGTGCGTGCGGACGGCTGCGCGACGAGGCGGATGTAGCTGTTCGTCAGCGCGGCGGCCAGCACGAAATCGGTGGGGAGGTAGCCGCCGAGCTTGGATGAGTTGGCAGCCGTCCCGTAGCGTGCTTCTATCGAGTTGGCCCATGCATAATACAAATCCCACCACGTCAGCGCGATGCCAAGCGGTATCCCTGACCCCCCTACCCAATTCCTGCCGACCCACACGACATTGTTTGTCCCTTTGTTGTTATACATACCCACGACATCACCAATGTCCGTGACGGAGGGGCCGCTCACGTGGACCCACGCCGCTCCGTTCCACCTCCATGTGGCCCACAAGGCGCCCGAGATAAAATACACTTCGTCGTTGACGGGGATTCCGTTCGTCGGGAAGTTCGTGACCGAGCGCATATATCCAATGGAGAAATACGTGCTTCCGGGCGCAAAACTCGCCGTGTAATTTGTCGTCCCGCTTGGGGCCTGAACCGTAAGTTTTTCCAGCACGCCGGGTTGGGGTGAAAGCTCTGCAATTCGCGCATACGCCGTCGCTCCCGTCGCACTTGCAGCTTCCACCTGCGCCACAAGCCCGGTCCACGACGCGCTGTTCGTGTCAATGCCGGTTTCGGGCGGCGGGTTCGTCGGCGAGTAGGCCGCGCTGGCCATCGCGTGCGCCTGAACGCCTGTAGCCAACATCCCGCGCACCTGCGGGGTGAGGTCGCCGGTCGAAACGCGATCCGGCTCGATCAGCATCCCACGCACCTCCGCCGAGAGCTTGCCCGTCGTGACCACGCCTGCCGCGATCACCGTATTCGTGGGGTCGCCCGTCACCTCGCCGGCGATGGGGTTAGTGAAGTACGCCGGGAAGGCCGGCGCTGTGCCGGTGAAGGTGTAGTTGTCCCAGTTGAACGGCACGGCCAGCGAGATCGGCCCGGCCCCGAGCAACGCGGGCGAGTCCGTCCACGTAAAGCTACCCTCGCCCCACTGGTAGTTGTTCGTGCCGTTTCCAAGAATCACGTAGGCAGCAAACGTCCCAACGGTCGCGCATTGACTCGCGCCAAACGGGAACAGTACGCGGTTGGAGGAGTGGCTGGAGGAGCTTACGAAGACCCCGGCTGTCGCTGTGACAGCCACATATAGCTGGCCGGTCCAGCCCGTCAGGTTCGTGTAAGCCGCGCCAGCGTTGTACACGTCAACGCCCAGCGTGGGGGTGCTGCCCGCCGCCCAGCGCGTCTTGAACTCGCGCTGCGGGGCTTGCAGATCCACACGCACGGGCAGGGTCGGTTGGGCCGCCGCGGACAGGGCAAGCAGGAGGATGGCACACGAGAGGCATGTCTTCATGCCTATGGCCAGAAAATCAATCGGCCGCGATGCGCTCGGCCTACTGGTATACGAACCCGCCCGGCACGTTCCATTGGAAAATAAGCCTGTGCGACGGATAGTCCGGCGCATCAGAAACATCCCCGACAACGAGATTTGTTTCCGGCCCCCGCAGCGAATGAATCATGTCAAGCGGATCACAAACCGGAGTCACCTCAACCGGTGTATCTGCGCCGAGAAACAGCACCGGCACGCCCTGATCGAGCCCGCCGAAGTCATACCAGGCGGTCGGCTCGGTCAGCAACGGCGCGGTTCCAAGCACACCCGTCGCCGCATAGCTCGCGGGAGCTTCAATTATCATCGTATTGGTTGAGTCAAGGTAATCAGTGTAGCCACATGGCCCGGTCCCGTTGGTGGTGTTGAGCTGATGGTTGACCGACCAAACGGTAGGAACCGTCCCGGCAAGCTCCGTCGAGTACGCCGCACCACGCCGGAGATCACTCGGAATCAATGCCGCCTGCCAAACATGGACCGACCATATTTTTTCAACGCCGGGCCATTCCGAAACAACCTCCGACCGCAGCCAGCGCCCGCCACCAATATCCGGCCCCGCGATTATTCCCGCCCCGCTGGTAATGGCCGACGGATACCAAGAGTAAGATTGGTTCCAAACCCGACTCTCCTCCGCGGCAAGTATCGTACCATCGCCATCCCAAGGCTCGGTCGCCTCACCAACGTGCTCCTCGTAATACAACGTCCGCGTGCTTGCGCAGTATTTTTCTTCCCGCTCCACATGCGAAAGTGCAAGCAGCATCGGCTTGATATACTTCAGACCGTAATCCGCGCGCGTACGGCCCAATGCCGTCGGAACGTTCGTGCATGTGAAAGCTACGATCTGGCCATTCGTACCAATAATCTCGCGGCTGTTTCCGCAACTATCCACCACGACATTCGTGAAGGGAACGTTCGTCACCGATTGCAGGATCAGCGGCCCAAAAGGATCGTTGGTGTTTTCGACTTCCACCAGTGGAGGCGTCATAACCCAACTGCCCGAGATCACAGCGCCGTAATAGCTCGTGAACCGGCCCTCCCAGTCCCGTTCTGGTGTGTACTCAAAGTAGTTGATCGGAGCGCCGACGGCATTGCACAGGTCAACGATCCCCCACATGCGGTTCGTCGCGAACGGATAGGCTTCGTAAGAGGATGGGTAGCGCGACGTGTTGACGTACGCTCCGATCACTGACGCAAGCATGGCTTTGTATCTCTGTAGGTAGTTCCACCCGCCGTAATACTCCGGCCCGGAAGGACCAAGGCGCTTGAGGGACATGCCGCCGTAGATGGACGGTTTGTACTGGTCGTAGATATGATCCCGCAGCGCGTTCGTCGTGATAACGCCGGTCGCAAGATATCGCTCAACCCATGATTGGTAGGCGTCGAGGAGGAGACGATCGCCGGAAGGGACGGTGTTCTTCTGGTTTTTCGCCGGACTCGATTCCAGTTTTTCCCAGACCTCCACGTTCTCAAAGATGTCCGTCCCCACAACAAAAACCGGCAGATTGACAAGAGCCGTATTGGTCCACGCCCACCCATCGGCGACCCGCCCCGTGATTGATCCATTCGTGTCGTACTGTGGGGCACCATAAAGCATAGTTTCCGACATCATCGGGCGATAGCAGGCCGCGTACCGTTGCGTCACCGCCACAGCGTTTGACGTAATCGGATTGGTCCAGCAGACGGTCCGCGTAATGCGCTGTACGTCAACTGTAATCGTATGACGGTTGGTCCGCGCATAGGAAGTTAGGGTGTCCCACTCCGGGGCGAACCCGGCGCTTGCCGACAGCGCGGCAAGGAAATATACGGCCAGTCTCATCTGTTGGCCCCGACGTGGATGTCCCCCGCCGTAGTTGCTTTTGGAAACCATACCTCGTTCGCCGGGTTCGGGTTCGGCATCGGTCCCTCATCCTCGCGCGGAGCGCTGCCATCGAGCGGAATTACGACGTAGGGCTTTGTCTTTTCGCTGTCGAGGCCGTAATACCAGTAGCCGGATACCTCGGCTGCGCCGGAAAATTTTGCGGCTGTGGCGCCGCCCGAAATCACGATCCCGCTGCGATCCACGCGCACAATTATTCCGCCCTCTCCCCTCATCCCGTTGAGTGCTCGCGCCAAATCGTTGAAAGCGCCGGCGCTGTGCCTTCCGCCGGCCCGGAAATTGTCGCGGAATCGCACGTTGTAATCGGCGTTTATCATGCTAGAATTACCCCATGAAGTTGACGCTCATGCTGCTTCTGCTCCCGGTCGCCGCGAGCGCACAGACTCCGCCGCCGGCGTTCACGCGCGATACTTTGTCGGTCACGCCTTTTTCGACGCATGTGGTTGAGGGGCGGAGGGCCGGGAGTGTCCGCTGGTATCCCATGCTGAACGGTTCTATCTGGATCGCGCGCGACGGCTCCGGGCGCGCCGTCGAGGAGTGGGACCGCTTCGCCACCGACACATGGCGCGAGCGGCGCACGGGCCGGACAATCCGGCGGATGTCCGACGGATGGCGATCCGACAACGGCGACACGCTGCGCCGCGCCGGGCGAGACGCGGAAATCCGTGATGCGTCCGGATTCCGCGTAAACACCGTCCAGCGCGCGCCCTAGATTTCGGTTGCCTGATCTTCCGGTTCCAGCCATTCCCACACCTGCTTTTGGTTCACGTAATTTGATGCTTCGTCAAGGGTTTCATAGGCATCTTCTCGACAGATATACCTGGCCGCATTCTCCCCGCCGCCTGACAGCCCCCGAAAAAGCGTGCGCCCGGAAATCGAAAACGAAATCGAAGGCGATTTTGTCCCGACCACATTGGGCGTAACGTCCACATTCATTGAGTGAACTTTTCGCATGATCTCAACGATGTAGTGTCGTTGTATTAACCACGGGCCGCCTCCATCTTCTTGGAAAATCCGGCTCGCGTCCCGGAGCGAGATTAGCCGCCATTCATTACCACCCGCTGCCATGTGCTACTCCTTCAGGGCAACGCCCTGGATGCGCTCCGCGATAATTTTCTGATATTCGACGGATTTCTCCTGGAGCGCGACCAGCTTTTCCTCAGCCGAACGCGAGTCGCCCTCTTTCCCACCCTTTCCGAAAGCCGACGCGGTTAGCTTGTCGGCAAACTTCGGCCCCAACTTGGACCGGAATCCACGCGCGCGCTTGGTGTCGGATAATTGCGGACCACCCGGCTGCTTTGCCCGATCGCTCAGGAATGCGTCGAAGCCCTCTTCCGGGCCCTCTTCCGGCGCGAGGGAAGCGCGACGCCGTTTTAGCGATGTCAGGTCGCGAATGGCCTTCGCCTTCGCCGGATCCGAGTCGGACATGGAATCGAGACTCTTCTGCTGTTCCGCGATCTTCGTATCAAGTTCCTTGCGCTGATCCGACACCGAGAGGTTGCCGAAACGTTCTTCCTCCTCAAACTGGGCATCCTCAGCACGCGCGGCGTCAATATCCTTATAGTGAGCCTTGTCTGCCGACAGCAAATCAGCATCCGCTTTAGCTGTTGCATCCTTCCGCTCTTGTTCTGCAAGATCAAGAGCGGCGGGTTTGGTCTTCTCCGAAAAAGTCTTCAGCGCGCTGTCGGCCCCGGCCAGCGATACCTCAGACGCCTTCCGATCCGTCTCGGCATCCTTAAATTTGGCTATGCTGTCACGATAGGCAGCGGCAGCATCTTTCAGCGCCTTTACCAACTCTTCATCCCGACCGCCTGCCTGATTATTGGCGATCACCGCATCTGTGTACTTCGCGCGAGCCTCTCCAACTACCCCCTTCGCCTTTTCTTCGATTATTCGCTTTCCCGCTGCATCAGATCCGGCGGAGTCTCGATTGTCCTGTAATTCTGCCTCCCTCCTTTTGATAGCGGCAACATCTGATTCGTATTTTACCTCGGCCCGTTTACGGCCGTATCTGCCGCGGATTTCAGCCTGTTGTCGAGGATCGTCGTCGGCGTCCATTAGTTCGCGCTGTTCGCCCGCATCAAGAACGGCGAGCTTGGCGCGACTCACGGTATCGGCATATTCCGCATTCGCGGATTGGGCCGCCTTCCACGCCTCGGCGATTGCATCAATCCGCGTCTTTTCCCGATCCATATCGGCGCTCAACTTGGCAAGGTCGGCTGTCGCTTTTGCATATCCGGTCAGCACTACACCGGCATTGATAAGCGACTGCTTTAACTGCTCGGCTTGCTGGGCGGCACTCTTAAAATAGTGCCCGATCTTCGGCCACACCGCGACAAGGGCCGTCCCTGCAATGGCCACAATGCGCAACGCCGGGTGAAGTTGCGACGCCGCGCGCCAGAGCATCGATGCGCCGGTCGCGACGTTGACCATTGCGGTGGCGTCTCCAGCCAGCACTCCGCGCAAGCCGTGAAATAAACCCATCGCGCCGCTCATCGTCCCGGCAAGAGACTTCATCTGAAGGGCCGCGCCGGACGTGGCCTTACCGACCCGCTTCAAATCGCCCTCGGCTTGCTTCGCGCCGTCAACCGAAACTTTCCCTTTCCACTCGGCGCTCATGCGTGTAGGATTCCCCCCATGATTGAGCGTCGATCAACAGATTGGATGGCATCGCTGATCGTGCCCGGATGGGCGCAGCTCATGTACGCCGCCCCATGGACCGCTGTATTTTTCCTCGTCATGGCGATTTACTGCTGGGTGGAGTACGGATTTCCATATGCCCTGTGGGTGCATGGCTTCGCGGCGCTTCACGCGGCGACGCTGGTTGCGGACCACTTTTCAGGGAAGCGTCCGGCGGATGAGGATGGGATTCGCTCGCGAACTCGGCGGCCCTCGCCTTGAGATTCTTCCATACCGCCGCCTCCTTGAGCCGGTAGTCGCGCAGCACGCGCACAAATGGATTGTCCGGGTTTTCCGCCAGGCTCCCTCCCTGCTCCCGGATTTTACGCTCCTGCATTTTTTCCCACAGCAAGGCGACCTCGGCCTCTGGCGCCTGCCAGATCCACCAGTTCAGGTCCGGACGCGCGTACTCAGCCGCCAGCTCCTCCAGCGCGCCGGACAGGTCTTTCGGCGGCTCTTCGTCTTCCCCATTGGACGATGGCGCGATATTCTGCCGGTTGATCCAGTTGCCGACCGTTTCCAACAGTTCCGCCTCAGTAACGGGCAGCTTTCGCAGCCAGAGGCGCAGGGCGTCCCGAAAAGCATCCGGTCCGCCCTCCTGATACCCCCAGACCAGATCGGGCCGCTTGGAGTGTGCCAGGAGCCAGCACCAGGCAAGATCGAGCGTGCGCCAGTCCGCGGCGAACCACCGATCGAGACAATCCTCGGAGAAGATGCGGCAGCCGATGGACACCCGGTGAAATATCTGGCCGGCGTAGACGAGTTGCGGGTGCAGGGCGGCGAGATATTGCGGGCTGCGCTGGTCGGTCCCGGTAGTCGCGCACGCAAGCCGCTGGAGTTCTATCAGGTCGTCCAGATCGGCGAGCGGGTCAAACGGCGCCCCCTCGGCGACCATGCGCCTGACGAACGTTTCCAGCAGCTTGTTCATGCGCGCTCACGACGTTACGTAATTGAACCAACTTTTCGAGTAGACATTCCAGCCATCGCGGCCGGTATTTTTCGGCGCTTCGGTCAGTTGTGCCCCGGCGGGGAGCGTGAAGTCGTCATAGCTGTCCAGCTTGTAGTTGTGCCGCCAGTTCCACATAAGGTAGCCACCGTTGAGCAGTTTTTTCGCGTCGCTGCCTACGCCCATGGCCTCCAACACGTCGAAAGAGATCGAATACTGGCCGGAAAGTGGGACCGCGCCGGTTGTGCCGAATACATCGCATGCGCCATAGCCGCCGAGCGCGAGATAGGGCGATACCGTTCCCTTCACCGCGAAGGCGCTGGCATTGACCAACTTGAAGGCACTGATGCTCACGCGCGGCCAGCCAGGCGAGTAATCCACGGTCAGGGATTGGATGACCCAGTCGGTGTTTATCTTCGCACCGATGGCAATGCTGCGATTCGTCTTTTTCAGCTCGTATGTCAGGCTCGCCTGCTGGCTGAACTTTTGAAGCAGGACCGGCGCGTCGTTGTCGCTGATAAAAAACCCGGTTTCCGCAAGCAGGTCAACCCGGTCGTACACGTCGCCCTTTGAACAATCAACCAGCACGATATCGCCTGCGGTAGCGTAGCCCAAAGGATCGTCGGTATGAGCGTGAAATGCAGTGAGTGCCATGGCCTATTCCTCCTCTTTCGCGGGCTTTGGCGCAGCAGGTTTTTCAACCGGCACGTAGCCCTGTTTTTCCCACAGCGCGCGATTCTTCTTCGGCACAGTGATTGTGCTCCTGGTGTCCGCGTCGTCTTTGTGTTTCAAAACAATTTCTTCCATGACCTACTCCTCCCCGACGGTGTAGGCCAGGCGGCTTTCCGCCCCCACGCCTTTGGCCAACGGGATTTGACTGCTCCAGAAAAAAGCGAACCGTCCCGGCGCCAGCACTATGTCGTCGTTCGTTCCGAAACTAACGGCCACGTCCGCCGTTTCGTGTACATTACGCATGTACCACCAACCCGGATCCAGTCCTCCGACCTCCAACGTGGTATAGGCATCGGCCTCCAGTTCCACAACATGACGCCCGTGCAGTCCCTCAACCGTGCCGGCCTCCCGGGGCGGCTCGATGCGCTCTGTCCGCTCGCCGTTTTGCTCGACCTCGATTATCAGCGTTATGTTCAGGGTCGCCATGCGTCACACCATTGGCCGACGAATCAACTCAGGACAAGCGCCACCGTGCTCGCGGGTTCGGGAACCGAATGCACGATGACAAGCGTCATCTCGAATGCGGCCAGCGGCAGAAAGTCGGGAATGCCGAATGGGCGCGTCCCCCGGTAGACCAGCGCGCCGCCGTTCACCAACGCGGTATCCCATCGGTAGGCAAGCAGGCGCGAACGCACGGACGACAAGATGCCGAGCAGCGAGCCGCGCGTGGCATCCCCCTTGAGCAGTTGCCCATCGCGAATCAGGCGCAACCCCGGGTTGCATGTCACCACCACGCGAATCGTGGATTCAAGGATGTACGGCTCCGGGATCGCTATCGAGTGCGTGTCCATCGGTCGGTCGCCCTCGAACGATAGAACCAAACGCCAGCCGGCGGGCGACTCGTTCAGCATTTCGATTACCGCCAGTGGATCGCGCGCGACCACGCAAGTCCCCTTTTGGGCCCTCGCCCAGGTATCGAGATCGGCGCGCATGGCCTCCATAAGGACATCAACGCTTTTGGCGTTCGCGTCTGGTACCTGGAGCGGCATCAGCTTTCGCCAACCTCTGAGAAAGCGAGCGTGTGGTCGTTGAACCCGGCCACGAGGCTTGATCCGGCTTCAAGCGCCAATTCGCCTTTCCCGACCGCCGCCAACTCGTCGCGCACCTTCGCGGCCCGCGCCGCCCACGGGTTGATCTCGTCCGCCATGCCGCGCCGCCGGTAAACCGCATCGAGCGCCAACACCACGGCGGATGAGCGTATGCGCGACGGATAGGGAGGGGAAAGCGGCAGCGTTGCCGCCGGCGTAATGAGCCCATCAATTTCGAGGTCAACGACGCCCAAAAGGCTCGTCAAAAGGCCGGTATCGGCCGACTCGTTGTTATCGTCGTCCAACCCCTGCGTGAGGAACCTGGGCGGAAGCAGCGCTTCAATTTCGCTCTGCGTGGCGTAGGACATGGCTGAAAACAGCTAGGGGGCGGGCGGCGGGAGATGCGCCGCGCCGCCCCCGGTGGGCTTGCCGGAAATCTCCCGGATCAATGCTGTTGGACCTCGTACTCCACCTGCACCACGCCTCCCGTAGCCGGATCGGACGTGACGCGCAGGATGTCGCCGGGCGACAGGTAGCCCGCGGTGAAGGTCGCCGTGCTCGCGGGCGCCGGGCCAGTAATCGAGCCGACCGTCTGCGTGTAAAGGCCATCGGCCGTCACTCGTTGGATGGTCAGGTTGTTTGAGGATGCCAGGCTCGACAGTTGCCACACGCGCACCAGCTTGACGGCCGAATAGGAAATATCGTTTTCCCAGTCGGCGGTTCCGGTGTTCGTGATCGTCACGACCTGCCGGTCATAGACCTGGCCGGCCAGCACGGCCGCCGCGGAAATCGCCGCGGCAGCCAGAATGAACATGTATCGTTTCATGGTTGTGATTCCCTCCATACTTACGTGATGGCCAGGCGGCGCGCGAGCGACGAAGATACGATCTGCACGTCCGCCGCCCAGTTGTTTTCAAGCCAATCGAGGTGAGGTTCCTCGCGGTAGCTGTAAACCTCCGTGAAAAGGTTCGCGCTTTCCGCGAAGGTCTTGCAGAACGACGGATCGTATTGCGTCGGGCTGTCGCTATTCTGTGCGAGAATCGCCACGTTCGCGCCGAGGGCGCCGGCCTTTGTCGCGCCGGAGTTCCCGAGCCCGCCGCCGGACAGCACCGCCGTGGTGGCGATGACGACCTGAACGGGCACGGCGAGCAGGGCCGAAAGGCGCTCGGTGTTGAGCACGGCCACGTCGGAGCCGGGGAAGCGGGCCTGCACCTTCGGGTTGTTCCGCAGCTTGAGCCACGCCCCGAAGTCCAGGAACAGCTTGTTCGGCACGATGCCGGTCGCGTTCCACATCGCCTCGATCTGGCCATCGAGTTCGGCGATCGGATCGATATTTTGCCCCGTCCAGTTGCCCTTTCCCGCCACAACCGACACGCCGGCGGTGATTTTGCTCACCACGGACGACAGATGGGACAGGATGCAGTTGATCGTGAGGGTGCGAGTCTTGGCCTGCTCCAGAAGCGAGACCTGGCCGCCGGCCTGCCGGCGCTCGAACTCGTCAATGGAGATGCGGAGGCCGTACGGCTTCACGGTGTAATCGGAGGTATCCGACAAGAACGTGATTGCGTTCGATTGGCCGCCAATGGCGCGGTTCGCGTTCGCGTACGCCTTGAAGGACTGGGTGTCCTCAAACTTGTTGAAGCGCCCGGTCGTGCCGCCGGTGGGCACTACGGGGGCGAGCGCCTTGATGAGGGTGCGGGCCGCCTGCTCGTCCTGCTGAATGCCGTGGGCATACGTGGTCAGGTCGGCGCGGCTGATAACGTTCTGGGGTTTGTTTGCCATGTTCGTATCCTCTGGTTAGCTGACAGTCTTGTTGGAGCCCAACACCACAACCTGCACCCAGTCGCCAGCAACGCCGGTTTCCAGGGCCAACGCAAACTCCTGCGAGCTGGCGGCGGTGTTTTTGACGGTTCCGTCCGTGTGCGGAATGACATGCTTGCCGCGCGTAATAGCCGCGCCGGCGAGCGCGACGCATTCGCCGTACACGCACACGTCGGACTCGGTTTCCCCGCCCTTCGTGATGATGCCGACGGCCTGGTCGGTGATCGCGCTGCAAAGCGCAACTCCGCTCGTGTCGAACTTGACGGCGTATCCTTCTTTGCCCGTCAAATCCGTCGAGGTCTTGTTCAACAGCGTCTTGATGACGTTCATGGGTCTTCCTCTGGTTTACTCGAACGCCTCGTGACCCTGCACCCGCAGGATTTCGAATGCGCTCGACCGGCTCATGCCTGGGTTTCGATTGCAGTACACTTCGACCGCCTCGCGCTGGGCGCGAACCTTCGCGCTAAAATCGGCGTTCGCGCCCTCCGGGAGCCCCCCGTCGGCGCGGTTCGGAAGTCCGTCGGTCTTCAGGGCACGAAGCACCTTGATGGTGCCCTCAAAATCCCTCATAAAAGCGGCTTCCACGTCGGCGCGGTTCGTAATGACCGACTCGTAATCCTTGAGCGCGGCGTCCACGCGGTTCTTGAGCGCGGCCTTCTCCTGCTCGGCGAGCTTCGCCTCGGCGGTTTCCGCGCGGGCGCGAAGGGCATCGCGTTCGGATTCAAGCGACTTGGAGCGGTTCTCCATGGCCTCGGCGTCCTTCTTCTGCTTTTCAGCAGCGGCGACTTCGGCGGCCTCGATGTCGGCGTCGGTGGCTTTCTCGGGATCAAGCCCGAGCGCGTTGCAGAGTTTCTTCTTGTAGTCCATGCCGTGTGCTCCCTGTTCACTGTTGGCCATAAAATCAACCATCGGCCCGATCAACCGCTCCGTTCCACGGTTCGCGACCAGCTCCGGGATTGCCGCAATGTTCGGCTCGTTCGTAAGCCCGACCTTGGAAAGCACCAGGGGGCGCACCCGATCGGAACCAAGCCGGTCGCAGTCGCTCCGGCGCCACACGGGGGAGAGGAACCGATATTCCTTGTTTGCCAGCCTCTCTTGGCCTGCCGGCGTCGTCTCAATCTGGCCGAGCAAGCCCTTTTCCGACGCCTGCACCGCCGTGACCCATCCCGCGGCTTCACTCGGTAGCTGGATGCCGGCCTCCTGCACCTTCTCCCGCTGGGCGTTGGTCAAATCGCTGTAGTGATCGAAATCCACAAGAATCCGGCGCTTGGGGTCAAATGCGCTCGCCATCGCCGACACCGCCGCGTCATCAATGACCTGCACGACGCCGGACGGGTGCGAAAATTCGCCCCTTGGAACAATCAGATGCCACTTCGTCGCCATATACCACTGGCCGAAAAATCAACCGGCCCGCAGCATGGCGTCCGCCCAGATACGCACCCGGGCGATGATTCGGGCCTCCACAGCGGAGCGATCCGGCAACGCCAACGGGTCGGGCTTGTGATAGACGGATTTCTTCAGCACGTAGTGGATGACCCACGCCGCGTTCCTACCCGTCCACCGCTTGATCTCCACCAGCAGCGGCGGTTTCGTCTTCCGGCTCACCATCGTAAGCGGCCGGGGAAAATGGCGGGCATAGCCGGCCCTCTTCGCCGCCGGCGTCAGCGGGATCGCCAGCGCGCCCGCCTCCTTCGCGCGCACCACGCCGCCGCTGACTTTATGGATGAGGATTTTCCCCTCTTCTCCGCCAACCGTCACCACCGCCTCAGTAGGCATCACGCTGGAAAGCGCCGTCGCATTTGCGATTTGCTTGTAGATGGACCACCCGCGCGAGCGAAAGTGCTCCTGGAGCGCCGCGCGCAGCTCGCCGCCAGCCACGCGCATGAGGCCCTGCGTGTTCCGGAAGTTCGCGGCGATCCGGTTCAGCTCCGGCGTGATGCCGTCATAAACTTCCACGCTCATGGCAATTGGTTGCGGGGGCCGGGCTCGAACCAACGACCTGGAGAGAATGAACCTCCCGAGCTCGCCTGCTGCTCTACCCCGCTGCCAATGGCCGGAAAATCAACGCGAGGGAATCGTTTTACAGACGTTGGAAGCCGCACGGGACGGGTTTTATAGACGTTGGAGGTTGAAAAGCGGGCCAATCGTGGGCAACGCTATGAGCATGACCAAGCACATCCACGTCACCAACCTCTTGGAAATCAAGACCGTAACGCTGCGCTGTGAAGATTGCGGCTGGTCCAACAGGGTTCCCGTCGGCTCGTCCGTTATGCCTGAAATGTGCCCCAATTGCCGAACCCGCGTAAATCTGACGCCCGTGGTGGACCTTTTGCGCGCCGTGTGCAACCTGAATGCGGACACCAAGCGCCGCGTCGCTATCGAAATCGAGACCGAGGAAGCCGCTGGGAAGAATTGATAGCGGCGTAGCAGGTTGACCCAGCCAAAGCGGGGGGAGTATTGACCCCTGGGCGTTGGTCGGGTAACTTGATTTCAGGGATCGACCTGATGGCGTTTCGAGCGTACTGCGGGGGGTGACACAACGTAGCCACCATCGGCGATCAGGCAACGGTCCCTTACTTTTTCACCCTGATTGACGCCGGAAAGAATGTGCCATTCTTCCGCTGGTCCCACACCACCGTTACCGTGCGTCCGAGCATATTTTTCTCGAAGCGAATCCCATCCCGATCCTTGATCGCGACATCGGGCTCGCGCCAAACATGCGGAAGAGTCTCGATGTCCAGTCGCGTCAGTGGTCGCTGGTCATTCTGAGTTTCACGACCATCACCGTGACGACCAAGCGCATGATGGATATTATCCGGCATCAGCACCATTTGCGTTTCTCGAATATCAACACCAGCTCGCGCCGCTTTATCAACCGCCGTCGGTGTTGCCGCTCCAAACCTAATAGACTGCCCCTTGAAATCCTTATTGTCGAACGGCCGATCGAGCCCGTGATCCATCACCCGTTTGACAAGGTCGCCGATGAGGTTCCCGCGCCAGTTGGCCTTCCCGCCAACAAAGCGCACCTGGTCTCCGAACTGCACTTCCAGCGCCTTGCGCGCCCACTCATCAAGCCCCGAGACGCTCTCCTCCAGCGCGTCATTGAAGTCCTGCTGCTGGGTCGCCTTCAACCGCTGGCCTGGATGCACGAGCCCGAGCGCTTCGGCCTCGTCGCGGAACACGTCGCGCACGTCCATCCCACTGTTATAGTCGTAGGGAGGCCATGGCGTCTTGAAGCGCGAAAGCTCAGCCCATAAGGGATCAGTCTTCAGCGCGATCATGCGCCCGCCGTACACCCGCCCGCCCGCCGCCGCCCACCGCTCGGGCCAGTCCTCGCGCGGTTTCCGGCGCGGCTCGGCGCGGAAGAACTCCTGCGCCGGCGCGGCGTTCAGGTTCTCCTCGTCGGTGTCCAGTTTCCACTGGGCATGGCCATACGCATTCCTGGTCTGCATGTCGTAGATGAGGCGGGCCCGGCCGACACTGCGGATGTCCTGGAGCCCGCTCTTGCGCGGCGCATCACCCAGCTCCTCCTTCGCTACATCGAGCAGCTTCGCGACGAATCGCTCGCGGCTCATCACCGCACCGTCGCCGGTGGCCCGCAGGTTCTGCTCCAGACTGCGCTGGATCTGGGAAAGGATGCGGGTGCTCTCCACGGCGGACGACATCTGCGCACGCTCGCGCAGGGCCAGCGGCAACGCCTCCAGTTGCTTCGAGCGCAGGGCGGTCCCAAGGGGGGTCTTCGCGGATATTCGCTTGACCGCCTCGGCGATGGGGCCGATGTCAAACTGCGGCGCGTTTCCGGATGGCATCGCGCACACCCTCCACAGCCGCGGCGCCCATGCCCTCCTCCAGCACGTCGGCGAAGGCATTAATATCCATCTCGCCGAACAGCTCGGGCAGGCGGCTCTTGATCTCCGCCAGTGTCGCGGCGGCATACTCCGGCGTAATCTGGTCCGGTGCCTTCGCCGCGATGTCGTTCAGCAGCTTGCGGACCGGGCCAAGCCACGATTCCGGCACGCCGATGGACTCAGCGGCGCGGTTGACAAGATCGGTGGGCGGGGTAGTATATAAGTAGTCCGGCAAGCTGCCAGCAGCGGCTATAGCTTGAAGGAGCGCGACAGATGGCTGCTCATCTGATTCGCGTCCTCCACGATTCGTTAGTTTCCTGTCCAGTTGTCCAGGCCGGTCGCGTCGTATCTCGGCTTCCGCAAGCGACACCTCCGCAGCCGTGCGATACTCTCGCATGTAGTCGAGCTTCGCCTGCATCGCTTTGGTCTTCGCTGCACCCTTGGCCTTCTTTATTGCCTCGTCGTGGGCCTTCATAGTGGCGTCATGGTCTGTTCGGCCACCACCGCCGCCTGGTGCATCCGCGAACCGCCCCAACTCGTCGTGGTTGTCGTTCGCGTTGGACAAATCATCGAGGCCCCCGCCGCCTTCTTGTAGCGTGGGCTCGCGGCCCGGTAGTTGCGTGGGTTGCGTCGGGGCCTCGATAAGTTTCATCCCGGTACGCTCGCTCAGCTCGTCCAGGTCGATCCGGTACTGCGCCGTCGCCAGGCTCGCAGCCCAGTTGATGATCGTTCCGGGGTCGATGATCCGCCGGTTGGTAAGCTCGAAGTAGGCCAGCGGGCGCTCGCCTGGCCGGAGAAGTCCATCGGCCTCAAGGATGGGCCGGTCATACTGGTCCTGAAGAATGGCCGAAATCGCGGCGGCCTCGGCCCCGATGATGGTGTGCAGCGTCTCCGAATGAACACTCCCGGCAAGGGTGCCGGATCCAGGCGCCGTCAGCATCGACAGCACGCCGCCAGTCAGAGCCTTGGTCAGCGTCTCGTCGAGCACCTTCGCGCGAATGTCGAAGTTCCCGAGGCCGCGCGACGCGGGCGGGAACAGCACTTCCGTGGTCGGACCACCTGAATACCCGCCCTTTTCCAGCCACCCGCTCTTCCCGTCGCTCATGTCCGATGCGGCCGTCTTGAAGGCGTCCTTGTCCAGGATGCCATTCCCGGCCAGGATCACCACCTGACGCTTGCTCTCCTGCTCCAGGTTCAGGTTCCACCAGTTGTTGAGCTTGTCGTACTCGTAGAATATCGAAAGCGACACCAGCAGCAGGTTGTCCTCAACCTCACGCAGGATCATCTGGTCGAGCGGAAGCTCCGAGAGATCGCCAGGGTTCCCGAACGCGGATGACTTTCGAAGGTCACCGTTCCAGTACCACGCGCCGTAGCGCCCATCGCGCAGCAGGTTCCACCAGTCGAGCGGTTCCAGCGCAAGGCCCTTCTTGACCAGCACGGAGAATCCGTAGAACTTCGCCAGCGCGAGGTGCCGCAGCGCGGATTTCACGTCCATCTGGTCGTAGGCGTTGCGCAGCGCATCGGCCTGCTTTTTCGCGCGCGCGCGCTCGGCGTCGTCTTTCTTGTCAAAGCCGGTCTGGTGGATGCTCCAGTCGAGCCCGCTGATGCTTGCGGTCCAGAAGCTCACCTTGTCCACCACGATCGGACATACCCGCGCCGCCTCGTGCAGCGCGAAGCAGGGCCGCGTGTACTCGCCACGATTCAGGTTGTTCCGGTACACGCGCCGGATCGTGTCCACCGTCAACGAGGCCAGCGCGTCACCGAACTGGTCGGCGGGTTCCTTGGGGCGTCCGCCCGACCAGCTCGACACGGCGGACACAGCTCGGTTCTTCAGTAGGGATAGAAAGCGACGACCCTGCATCATGATTATGGCCGTAGAATCAACGCCCCCATGCCCTTGAGCTGACCACGCCGTCTCCCGTCGCCGCCCCGTGATAGGCCAGCGTAACCGCGTCAATCAGGTCGTCATGGCGCCCGCCGCTTGGAAAGGTGTCCGCCTCGGCGAGAAACTCGTTGATCCATGTGTCATCTTCACCCCCAGGCCTCCGCACAATCACCACGCGGCCAGCTTCAGCCATCGCGATCCACGGCAGGGCTCGCGTGAGCTTGTCGGCTTTCACGTTCACGGCGTTTACCACGCGGCGCCCGCGGAGTTCTTCCATTAGTTCGCGCACGGCGATGTCGAACCCGATCACGCCCTCAACGTGCAGGATGCTCGTCTCAACGTCGGCCAGCGCGACAATCTTTCGCTTCGTGAACGGCCACTCGCTCCGGTGGAACCACCCGCCGGCCACCCACAGCACGCCCTCCTTGAGCGCCACCCGGATGCTGGCCGTGTAATCCGCCCTCCGCTTCGCGCTCACCGCCAGGTCAATCCCGCGGTGCCACGTCACGCCATCCGGCTCGACCTCGCTGTACTTGAACCAGTCCCGCCGCAGGTAGTTCCCGCCGCGGATGTACGGCCGCCCCTGGTACAGCGCCTCGAAGGTGTGCGGATCGGTCGCCCGCCGCTCGTCCAGGTACTTCCGCCCGTACATCTGCGGCCACAGCGGCTCGCCTTCGTCCGACAGCGCAGGCAGGTGCATCACATCCCACGCCCCGGCGCTCTCGCTCTCCAGTATCCGCCCCACCAGATCCCCGGGACTCCATCTCGTCATAATCACCACGATCCGCCCTCCGGGGTGAAGCCGCGTTTGTAACGACCCGGTGAACATGTCCCACACGGTACGCTGTACCGTCTCGCTCTCCGCCTCCGCCTTGTTCGAGTGCGGATCGTCCACCACGATCAGGTCCGCCCGGTGCCCAGTGATGCTCCCGCTCATCCCGGCCGCCAAATACCGCCCGCCCCCTATCACCTCCCACAAGCTCGCAGCCTTCGCGCGCTCGTTGAACTGCACCCCTGGAAATACCGCCCCGTACCCCGTGCTCTCCACCACCTCCATGCACCGCCGGCTCGCCAACTCCACCAACGTCGCACCGTATGCCGTCACGATGATCTTCGCGTTCCGCTGCCGCCCCAGCATGTACGCTGGCATCAGCACGCTACAGAACTCGCTCTTCCCGTGCCCGGGCGGCAGCGTCACGATCATCCGCTGGCATTCACCCTCCACTACCCGATCCAGCGCGTCGCAAAGCCTCGTGTGGTACGGCGCCCACGTCCCGGCGTACCGAGGCCTCACCAGCATCGTGAACGCCTCCAGATTCCTACGCCCAGCCGACACCGCGGCCTGGTACAGCGCTTCCGATTCCTCGGGTGTCAGGTTCTCAGACATGGCCGGGGGGGTGGGGGTAACATTATGGTTCTCAAGGATTCACAGCACGGAAGGCCCCTGGGGTCCGGTATCCAACGTCGCATAATACACGGTATGTCTATAATTTGAATGTCACGCATCTAACCCAATATCAACATCTTGCGGCGATTTGGCTGAATCTTCAAGATTATTCGTGGTGCCATGCTCGCCAGAACCACTACCCGTAGTGGTGTCCAGCTTGGCGACGGCGCGGCGAAGAGCGTCCCGATTGCCTGCAAACTCTGCAACCAAAGCCTCTTGTTTTGTCTTCGGTGCGAAAGTCATCACAAAAGTGAGAAAGCGCAGCGTGATAACTGGATCGTTGGAACAGGCAAGATTACGAATAGAATTGCGGATGCTGGCCTGCACCTCCGCGGATTCCAACTCCTGGTTGACGATGTCGAGAACCAGGCCCGCGTTCTTGAGGCCGGATTCGACAGACATCCACTTGGCGCGGATGGTGCGCGGGACGCCAGCGCCGAGCGTGCGGCCCATTGGGTTCCCGGAAGTACCCCGTTTGAACCTGTTCCCGATTTTGTTGCCCTTCTGGAAACCGCCCGGCATGAAGCTGGCCGGAGAATCAAACTGCACGGCGAGCGAGAGGGTAGAATCGGGTGGCGAGTTGGGGGTGGAAATCTGGGCGGAAACCGGGGCCGGAAACAGGGTCAAAAACCGGGCCGAAAATGGGGGCGGGAATTGGGCATGAAATTGGAAGGGTCGGGGTGGGCGCAAAACGGCTGCGCCCACTGCGCCCACCCCGGCACTATAGATACCCTTTACGGTGTTTCCACGCCCCCTACCCACCCCAAAAAATCGTGACTGTTTTGGGATAAGGGGCGCTACACCAAAAGGGGTAGAAGGGTAAAAGTGCCGGGCGCAGCCGGGCGCAAAGCAATGCGCCCACTCAGCAGGTATAAACTTTTGCCTAACGTCATCGGAAATATCGGAATCAAAGCCCAAAAGTTTATACCTTTGTGGTGGGCGCATGGGCGCAAATATGGCCTTGGGGTGTGCGCAAAACGAGTTCCTCTTTTTTATACCTTTGGGGTGTGTGCAGCTTTTTTCCGTGGCGATTTTCGGGGGCGAAAACCGGGTCGGAAATGGGGCCGGGAAACCGGGCTGGGAAACGGGCCTGAACGTGGCGTAAAACGGATCGAAAGGAGGGCGCTGAAATGGAGCTGTACTCGGTCCTCCAGCGGGTGCACCAGGCCGGACGAGCCGTACCGCGACGGAATGCTCAAGGAACTGACGAAGGGCCGTGAGGTCGCGGAAGTCGTCTGGCTCAAGCGTGACGGCCTCTACGAGAAGCCCGGCGACTGGAAACCCTGGCACGCACCGGATGAGTCCCCTTGTGGTGTGAAGCAGCATGGCAGAATCGTGCCTCCTTGATCCTCACGCGAGCCGGACCACATCCCCGTCGAGCTTGGCGATGGCGGTGTAGCCCTCGTAGTCGGGCGACTCGTGCAGGTCCATGAGCCACATCATGCCGCGGCGGCGGTCGCTGCCTCTGGCTGGGTACTTCTCTGGCCCGCGCGACGACAGCTCCGGAATCATCCCCACCTTGACCAGGTTCCGAAGGTGATGGATGGCGCCGCGGCCGTCGCGTCCGCCGTAGCCTGGGACGGCCTCCTGGCACCAGCGCTTGAGCACGTCGGACTGAATCCAGCACGGGCGGGTTTCGGGGTTGCACCCCAGCGCGGTGAGGCGCTCTATGAAGTGGGCCCGGATGGCCTCGGCCTCCTCCACGTCGCCGTCGGACTGCTCGCGGCGCTTGCGGATGGCCGCCCAGGCGGCGCTGTAGGCTTCCATGGAGCCGCACATGGGGGCCATGAGGTCGTGCTCCCAGTCGGCGAAGCGCGAGACGGGAACGAACTCGAACTGGGGACCGGCTTCGAGCAGGCCGATCATGTCCGCGATGATCTGGAGCCGGTGCTTGCGGATGAAGGCATGGACACGGCGCGACCAGCCAACGCGAGCGCCGTCCGTGGCGTCTGGCGGACGGACGTGGATGAACACGGCCCGGTGGATGAGGTCGCGGGAGAGGGTCGCGGAGTTGACCGTCATGCAGTACGTCAGGTCATTGGGGCGGTTCTCCTCGCCCTTGCCGTAGGGCGCCATGCCCGTGATGACCGATTCCGTGAGCAGCTTGGCGAGGCTGCTGGAGCGGAAATAGCCCTCCACGTTGTCCGCGAGGAAGATGCGCTTCTGGCGGCCGGATGTGGACAGCAGGCGGCGGCGCACGCGGTCGGACTGCTGCACGTTGGTCAGCTCGTCCGGCTCGATGGTGATGGGGGTGGCGCACTCGGGATCGTCGCCGCCGTAGAGCATGGCGAGCATGGAGACGAGCGTGGTCTTTCCGGACCCCTGGCCACTGGCCGAATCAACCACCATGAGCGGCTTGTGAACGCCGAGGCGGTAGTATAGCGGCGTGGCGAAGAAAGCGCGCAGGAGGATGGCGTCGGCATCCTCGTCGGGGTTGAACAGGGCGAGGAACTCGTTGAGGCGAGGCGCGCCAGGGATCGGGGCCGGAAGCTGGCCGTGCGTGTAGTACACGTCATCGCGGGGGGGCCAGCACGGAATCCCGCTCACGGTCTGGTATCGGCGCGTGTTGGCGCGCACCGTGGCCATGAACTGATCCTGGCTGACGGCCCCCTCGATGCGGGCCCACTCCACGAGCTGCTCCGACTTCTCCGACACCCACGCCATCATTTCCGCTGGTTCTTGGATGAAGCGGATACGGCCGGTCTTGCGCTCGTGGTCGAAGAGCGTGTCGCCGACCATCCGCGGGAATCCGAGGAACCGGTCGAACAGCTCGTTGCGCAGGGGCTCGATGTGGATCGGGCGGCGGATGTCCTCATCACGCCCGCCGTCGCCCTGGGCCGTCTCCCACCGGAAGTTTCGAAACGGGATGCGGTTCAGGGTCTTCGCCTTCTGGATGTCGTACCCGTCCGGCATGGCCCTTGGCGCGTCCTTGACCGTGCTGTGGCCAGGTTTCCAGCGCGGCGCGGCCTTGACGAGCGCCCGCAACTCCTCAGCCGTGTGGCCGGCTGCAACCCAGTCCGACACGTCGCCCTTCTCGGGCAGACCAGGCAGGTCCACGATGCAGACCGCCTTCGCCGCGCCGTGGATGGACGAGGCGACCAGCTCCGCGTGCTGGTGTCCTGGCGCGTCATTGTCCGGCAGGATGGCGACCGCCTTGCCCTTGAGCGCGTCCGTGAACGCCTGGCACCACTTCCCGGCGCCCATCGGCGACGTGGTGGCCGGAAGGCCAAGCTCGGCGAGTGTGTCCGCGTCCTTCTCACCCTCGACGAGAAACACCATCGGCTTGTCGTGCCAGTCGCCCCAGCGGTAAAGCACAGGCTGGATGCCGTCGAGGTTATAGATGAACTGCCCCTCGCGCTCGGGATCAGGGCGGCGCTGCGCGAAGTCCTTGGGCTCGTACCGGACCGTCTGATGCACAACGAGGCCGAGCAGGTCCGTGTAGTCGTAAACCTTCACGATGCGCCTGGTGCGCGCCGCCTTCATCCGCGGCGTAAGGTGGAGCCACTGCCCTAGAAACGCGCCAGCCTGGAAGAGATTCCCTGCGAACTTCGCGCGCGCGCACAGGTCGAGCAGCCCGCCGCCCTCCTTCGCGACGTGATCGAACCACGCCTCGCGCGTGACAGCTAAAGCCTCCGAATCGCTTCCGTTGCGCCACGGGCAGTTATACCGGCGATCCTCACCGCTGCGGCGACCCACCGAGACCGCGCCGAGTACCTCCTCCATGAAGCGCTGGCAGTCCCCTGCGGCCCGGATATCATCCCACGAATAGATTGCATCGCTCATACCGCATCTCCTCCAGCAAGCGCCCGCAGCACGGTGGACTTGACCGCCACAACCCCGACCCCGTTCTCAAAACTGCGAAGCTCGCCGAACACGCACACCCCTTCACGTGCCCGCGTGATCGCCGTGTAGATGAGCGACCTCGAAAGCATCATGCGATGTCGGTGCAGAGTGAGGAAAAACACGCGCCTGAACTGGCTGCCCTGCGACTTGTGAACGGACAGCGCGTAGGCCAGCTTGATCTCGTTGAGGTTCTTGCGCTCGACCTCGCGCGTTTCGCCGCCACGGTCCAGCAGGATGACCACGCCGCCCTTGTGAGTCATGCCCTCAACCCTCCCCATGTCGCCGTTCCACAGGTCCAACGTCCCGAAGTTCTTGCAGCAGATGACCCGATCTCCGGGCTGGAAGCTGTCGGCCTTCCCCGGGTTCACGAGCGCCTTCACCTCGGCGTTGAGGCTGTCAATTCCTCCGTCAGGCTCATCCGGCTTCCCGGCGCCGTACCTGCAGGCGAGGATGGCATCGCGCTCGGGGTCATAATGCCCGGCCCTCACCCACTCCAGCAGCCGCGCCGTGCTGCGCTCCGCGTCGCCGGTTTCGACCATTTTCCAGCTTTCGGCATCGGTCTTGATCGAAACGGGCGGCATCTTCCCATCGCGCACGTCAGTACATGCCATGTGGACGGCCTGTCGAGCCCTGTAGCAGGTTTTCAGCTCCGACACGGACTCAGACCTCAGCCGCAGGAGATCGTGGAACGGCTGGCCTTTACCGACGGGGGGAAGCTGATCCGCGTCCCCGACCAGTACCAGCCGGGGCGGCCGGAACCGTACAAGCTGCGCCATGAGCCACGAGTCCACCATGCTTGCCTCGTCCACGATGACCGTAACGCCAAACCGCGCCTCGCGCCGTGTCTGCGCTCCGTCCCACATGAGTTCGCGGTGGATCGTGGACGCCTCGAATCCCGTCGCCTCTTTCAGCCTGGCCGCAGCCTTCCCGGTGGGAGCCGTGAGCAGTACCCGGCCGCCGAGATGCTCGGCGATGGCCTTGATGATGCTGGTCTTTCCCGTGCCGGCCGGCCCGGTGATGATCCGCAGGCGGTCGGCGCCCGATGCGGCAGCATCAATAGCAGACTGCTGGTCTTTGTCGAAAATCATGCGCGCTTCCTGTACCGACGTTCTTTTATCGCCCATTTGATGCAGGGATGCCGCCTGCAGATTTTTACCAACCGCGAATGTACGGCCTGCGTGCTGACGCGGTGCTTCCTGGCATAATCGGCGAGCGTTCTTTCCCGATTGTGGATGCAAAAAAGAACAAGATCCCTGTCCTGGTCGCACATTCCGGCCAGCAACTTGATCACGGCGATGAATCGTCTTTCCATCTCATCAAATTCTTGGGTGTTCCCCGGTCCCGCCGCCGCCACATCTTGTATGAGTACAAAGTCCGGCGCGGATGACCCCATCGCATCGAAAGACACGAAAGACTGGCCCGCGTGGCTGTTCGGCAGCTCCGTCGCGTAGAGACATCCGTGCGAACAGTGCGACGACAAACCGTGCTTTTCGTGCCAATCGTCGCGAGGATTGAACGGTTGGTTGCAATACCTGCAACGCATCTCAGAGCCCTAGATTGAGTTGCGCCCGCTTGCCCTTGATATATGCCATCGCCTCCTGAATTACACATTCGATGGCCTCGCAGCACTCGCACGTCAGGCAATCTCTGAACTCCAATGAGCCTCCATAGGGTTCGGCGGGTTTGTGCGGCGTGCTGAATGTGAACGGGACAACCGAATCGGAAAGTGCAACCTGCGCGGTGATGACGGCACCCATGATGCCGTTCGAGTTTGACAGGGAAAGGCCGATACACTTGCAGCATTCGCCCTTCTCCGGTTTCACGCGGCACATTGAAAGCGCGTGTTCAGTTAGCCCGTTCATGGCATCAAGCAAGTCCGGGGACGGCGCGTCATCGCTCGCCATGGAAAGTTCATTCGTAATTCCGTCCAATTCGTTAACAAAATCCACATGCACGCGCCCGCCAGACACCTTGACCCTTTTGATAATCATGCTCATGCCGCATTCTCCTTGTTGTTGATCCAGTTCCAAACCGCCTGCTCATTCTCGAAATCGTCGGCCAGCGCCAGCCCGCCGCCGATGCGGACCAGTTTGCCGGCTTGCACCAGCCGCTCGATAGCAGGTGGAATCAGTTGCGGCGCGTCCGTCACGAGGTCCGACGCGGCGTCCGCGATGGCCGTCTCTGGAACCAGCGTGCCGATTTGCTGCGCCATATCGCCCATTCGGTAGAGCACCGCCGCGTCCACCCGGCGCGGGTCCGTGTCCGCGATGCCGAACGCGCGCCGAATGTCGCCGTCCACCGTTCCGAACCCGGCCCACGGAAGGTCAGCGAGACAGTACGGGTCCGACGTGACGCGCTGCACGGTCTCGCCAGCCCACCGCTCCCACGCCTTGAGCGCCAGCGTCATGCTGCACCCGTGCCCAAGGAGGAAGCTCATGGTCGCCGATTGCGCGCGGTCCTGCTCGATCCTGCGCAACGTGTCGCCCCAAAATAGGCGCGTCGCAGCGGGTATGCCGTCTATCCCGTCCAGTTCAGTGTGCGCCTGCCAGTCCTTGCCGTAAGCTCGCCAAATCTCATCGAAACGCGCCGGGCCAAGCCCCTTCGTGATCTCCACCGCATAGGCAAGAAGCGCATATGGGTCCGCCGGGACGGACGGCGCGGCGCTGCGAAAATCAAACTCCTGCTCACCGCTGAACTCGTTCAGCTTCCAATCGCCGCGCAGTTCGAGCCGCTCGCCGTGCCGTGGCTCCACCGCGAGCACGCCTTTGACGGTTACGCTTCGCGTCGAGCCGTCGAGGAGTCCCCGCAGCACCGTCCACTTGCTGTCCGGTTTCCGGTATTTCCAGACTTGTCCAGGCTTCACTTGCTGGACCGTGATCGTGATCGTTTCCATTGATGTGCTCGTGCCTACGTTTGAGGATTGAATACGCCAGCGCCGCCGCGTGAACCGCGTTATCCGCCATCAGGACCGACACGCCTTGCAAAGTCAGTTGCGCGATCCGCATCAGGGCGAACCTAAACGAAAGCCCGCCGTGCCGATGCTCGCCCTCGAACAGATCGACAAGCGATCCCTCCACCACCACCACGCGCGCCTGGAATAGAAGCACCTCCATCCGCTGCAACTCCCGCTGGAAACGATTCCAACCCGATGAGATCGTCCCCATGAAATCGTCGAGGCTCTTCCGCTCGATGGCAAAGGCCGTATCGCCGCGCAGCGCGTAGTCGCCAGCGACCAGCGTACCGCGCACGGTTTCGGCCAATTCTTCCGGAAAGGTCCACGGTGTCTGTTCTCGCGTGTCTATGGTGATGGACAGTCTCATCCGAACGGCAGATCGTCGTCGGGTTCCGCCTTCTTCGCCGCCGTCTTGCCGGTCATCTTCGCCGCCGTCTTGCCGGTCATCTTCGCCCACAGCGCGCCCGCGTCGGCCTTGTCGAGCTTCTTTGCGCGCTGCGGATTCAGCCACTTGGGGCGCACGGTCGTCTTGCCCTGGTAGGTGTCCTCCTCCATCACGAGGTCGGCGGTCTTGTCGTTGAGTTCGTCGATTCGCGAGGGATCGAAAGGCGCGGCCATGCCCAACTCGATGCACTGTTCCGCGCTGATTTCGTGCAGCGCGCGGCCAGCGTTGCGCCCCTTCGCCGCCAGCTTGTTCGAGAAGTACAGGCGGAAGTACGCAACGCGCCCGTCGAACGTGTGGCACGGCAGGACGAGGCACATCTGTTCCTTGTCCGGCGCATCTTCGCGCGGCGCTTCCCAATACGGTTCGAGAATCTGCACGTCGAACGTGCCGACCTCCTTCAACAATTCAGGCTTCTTCACTTCGCTCATGTCTCTCCTTCGCCGGATTACCGGCTGATTACCTTGGTTTTCACTTCCAACTTGATACCAGCCAGCAACTTCGCGCCCTGTCCGGCGTCCTCCTTGATGGCCTCGATGATGCGCTCCTTGTTGGCGCGCACCCATTCGTTGACCTTGCGCGGGTCCACCGCCATGAATGCGCGATCAACGCGCTCTTCGTCGGTGACCTCCCACGAGACATCCGTCTGCACGCGCACGGCTTCCGCGTGCGGGGCCTGCACAGCGGGAAGCTCCGCGACCGGCGCAACGGGCTCCAGGGGCTCCGGCTCGTCCAGGCCAAGCTCCTCGGCCTCTTTGCGCGCGCGCTCCTGCTCTGCCAGTTGGGCCTCGACGGCGCGCCGCTGCTCCTCCTCAATTCGCTTGCGCTCCGCCTCAGCCTTGCGCTGCTGCTCTTCGGCGTAGCGGTTCAGCGCCTGCTGGATGCGCGCCTTCGCACGCTCCAAGGGCTCACGCGCCGTGTCCGCCGCGCCCTTGATGATCTTCACCGCCTCCGCGTAGGGCTCCGCGTACTGCTTGCGGAAGGCCTCCATGGCGTTGCTGGTTTTCGTGAGCTTGCGCAGGATGTCGCCAGCGGCGCGGAAATCCGCGTCGTGCTCGATGGTCTTCACCACCGCAGCCGCGGCAACGATTTCGTCGCGCGCCGCGATCCAGTCCGGTGCGATCTCGATCTGGTTGTCGAGTGCCGGCAGCTTGATGACGTTGCTCACGCCGCACTCCCGCGCCGCTCCAGTTCCGCGCGCACCGCGGCCTTGTGGACCTCGGTGAACGCGGCGTGGTTGCTCTGCAGCACCGCCTTGAGCTGGTCCGCGGTGAACTCGCTCCAGGGCTTCCCGGCGTGCCTGCCGGCGGGCATCACGCCGAAGTCCTGATCCTTCACGACCTCGGGTTCGACCTGCTCCGGAGCTGCTGGTGCCTCGGCTGCAGGCTTCTGCTGCGCCGACGCGGCGTCGGGCTCCGCCTGGGCGACCTTCGTCTTGCGCGTGCGGATGGGCGGATCGAACTCGGTCTCCGCCTGCCGCGACGGCGGCACGGAGTCGAAGTCCTGCACCTCTTCCGGGGTATAGGTGCCCATGTTGACGCCCGGAGCGAGCGTGCGAACGGAATCGGAGATGAGGCGCGCCCAGAGCATCTGCTTGGGAAACCGCGCCCAGTTTTGCTTGAGGCTCTTGCCGTCCTTCCCCAGGCATATGCCCGACGCGCGCGCGTCCTCCATCGTGTACTCGGCATCCAGCTCGTTCCCGTCCAAAACGAACAAAGCTGCGGCCCGCGTGGTCGTGCGCTCGCGGATGTTGAACCGCCCACCGCGCTCGATGAACTTGGCGAGCATGGCGTCCGCCCGCATGGTCACGCGCCCGTCGATGATGTGGTAGGTCTGCCCGAACCGGATCGGGCTGATGCCCTCGCTCATGCAGGTCATGGCCAGCACCATCCCCTGCCCCTTCTGGGAGCACCCGAACATTCCGGATTGCTCGAACTTCTCCCCAATCGCTTCCAGGTCCGCAACGGAGCGGATCGCCAATTCTGTATTCTCATTCATCTTCTCGTATCTCCTGTTGTGGTTATTTAAATTGTAATACGTAGGTGACACGCCTATCCGCCTATTACCTTGTTGGCAATCGCGCGGTCGGTAACTGTGCGCCACACCATCCGATACTCTGTGAAGCGCATTGCGTGGCAGTCCCCGCGCTGATATTCGGCCAGACGCGACGGCATCACGCGCGCCGCATATTCACCGTCAAGCAGCGTCTCGATATCGCGCCAGTCCGTTGTGATGTCTGCCGCCCCCTGGATCACAAGGTAGTTACGCTTGCCAACCACGGCTCCGACCGTACCCGCTGGGGCCGCTGCGCTTTGTGGTGTCGTCATGTCGTCTCCTTGGCCCCATCGGGCCGGTCAAGCCGAGCGTTGTCAAAATCAGCCCCGCCGTGGTCAGCGGTTCGGGCCGATGCGGCAGCCCTCGGGGCGTGAAACTCTCGGATGGGCCGGTGATGGCACTCGCGGCGCTGCGACAGCACGAGCGGGCCCGTCACCAGCAGTCCGGCCTTGGACAGCTTGCGCAGCACCGCGCCGATGATGCGTCCGTCGCGCGCGCCCAGGTCAACGCCGTGCAGGTCATCCGCCGTCACGCGTCCGCGCTCTCGCGCCACCTGCAGCGCAACGGCCTCCAGCCGCGCAGACACGTCATCATCCGCACGCGGAGGGTACGGATCAAAGGCCACGGCGCCGGTCTCCGACATGCGGCGAGGCGTGAACAGTTCCATTTGTGCGCTCACGTGGCCTCCTCCGGCGTCACCAGAATCGACGTCGCCGCGCGGATGCGCAATCGCGTGCCCTCCGGCGTCTCCAGCAGCAGGCTTTCGTGCGTTACGACAAGCAGCCTGAATCCATTGCCACGGAATTCCGCGAACGTGCCCGCGTCGTCCACCTCAAACGCGCCGCCTCGTAGGGTCAGCGTCATGCCAGCACCACGATCAGAAGGGCCGCCACGGCCGCCAGGAACAGACCGGCGCAAAACGACAGCACGCACGCGCGCCGCAGGAACGCCTCACGGTCGCGCATCTGGTGATACTCCGTTGCGAGCAGGTTGATGGTGATCGGCTCGCGCGGCCGGATCGTCGGCATATTCACAGCGTGCCCTCCTTCTTTCGCTTCCTGATGGCATACAGCTTGGCGATGCGTTCCCCGCGCGCCTTGCTCGCCGCATCGCGCAACGCATTTCCGTTGCAGTTCGGACAGACGGCGATCAATCGCTGGCGCGTGTCCGTGCAGCATCCGCAGGAGAGCCTCACGGCGTCACCTTGGGGACGATCGCCCCAACGATCCGCAACCCAAGCAGCACCCCGGCCGGCACCGCCGCGCTGACGGCCAGCACCTCCAGAACGCGCCAGAACACGCGCCAGCACTCCTCGACCAGCACAAACCAGAACGGCATCATGGACGTGCCCTCCCCGCTTGATCTTTGCGACCAAAGACCTCACGCTCATCAACATGGTTGAGATCGTCGGTCTTGGGCTCGCCATTGGCGCCGCAATCGCGCCGCTGTGGTTCGCCGCGTCCACACGCAAGCGCAACCAGCAGCTTCAAGCCCGCATTGCGGAGCTTGAGCGCGAGGCAGTGCGCCTCAAGGCGGAGAACGTGGAGCTGAAGGCGAAGCTCGCCGGGCTCCTTGGCGTCGTACCATCGAAAAGCGTACCCCGCTAGAACGGCGGTCCCGATCCCGGCGTAAACGCCCATCAGCCACATGGCGGAATCGTGGCTCACTTCGCGTGCCTCCGGTCAAAGGCTGGCACCACCATCGAACGAACAACGTGGGAGAGTGTCACGCGCCGCTTCGCCGCCGACCTTCGCAGCCACGCAAGTATTTCTGGGGGGAAGCGAACCACAACTTGCGGCGAGGCGTTCTTTCTTTTCATGGTTCGCAGAGTAATGCAGTGCATGACACTGCGCAAGCATCATCATGCACCTTTGTTGAGGTGATTTTGCCCCTTGTTTTTGCGTGCGATTGCATTACACTGCATTACAGATGAAGACGAAGCGAAAGACGCGGGCAATAACGCTGACCCTGGGTGATGATGTGATCGAGTGGCTTCAGCGGCGCAGCGACCAAAAGCGCAGCTCGTCGTCTCAGGTTGTGAGGGAAATGGTAGTAGACGCAATGCGCGCCGCCCAATCCGCACCCGCCGCACCGGGAAAGGCCCGACATGCCGTTGTCCCACCTGCGACCGCTGGCCGGATTGCGGAGGCTGGAACTAGGGGGCGCACGCCTACCGCGCCCATGGGCCGCGGGTGAGGGCTATGACGGACAACGACAGTGTTCGGCGCTTCGCCAATACCGGCACGCCCCACGAGGATGCCCTAAAGCTGGTGCGCCGCGCCAACTCGCGCGAACTGGACGACATGCTTCAGTCCGTTCCAGCCTGGCCGGATCGCCACAATCTGGCGCTGAACGAGCAGTCCAAGCGCCGCCACCGCCTGTTGATCGCCATCGCCGTCGTGACCGCTATTCTTGCGGCGATTGCGGCTGCGCCGGTTGTTCGGACGTGGCTTTTCCCAGCGCGTCCAGCCGCCGGTCCTCCTGCCAGTTCCCGATGATCACGATGACGATGAATGCCATCGTAACGCACTGGATCGCCAGCAGGGTCTTGTAGGTGCGGGCGTCCATTCTGTTGCGCTGTGCGAGATACTCTTCCGTGTTCATACCTATGGCCCCCCTTTCACTACATCTTCCTGACCGCCGCCGCCAGCGTGCCCTGGTCCAGGTGCTGGTAGCGCCTCGAAGTGGCCGTGTGGGTGTGCCCGGCCATCGCCATGATGATGTTCTCCGCCACGCCCGCGCTCGCAAGCCGCGACACGAACGTGTGCCGCAGGGCGTGGAAGCCCAGGCACGAGGATGTGCGGGCGTGCCCGTCCAGGCGCTCCTGCGTCGCAATCCCGGCCTTCCGGAACGCCTCCTTGATCCACCAGAGGGGACGGTGCCGATCCAGCCTGTAGCGCTCCCACATCTCGGGCAGGACGGGGCCGGTAGGCAGCCCCCGCGGGGGAAGTGCCTCGGCCAGCGCCGCATGGATGGGGATCGCCACGCGCACGCCGCTGCTCCGCGCGGTCTTCGAGGGCGTGATGCGGATCGCGTCGGGACCCACGTCAGCCCATGTCAGCCGACAGATGTCGCCGAGTCGCGCCCCGGTGTACAGGCCGAGCAGCAGCAGGAGGCGTACCTCCCCAGTCGCCGCATCCAACAGGCGGCGCACCTCGTCATCGGTCAGCCCCCGGCGCGTGGCGCCTGCCCCGCGCAGTTTCATGCCGGCCAGTGTGTCCTGCATCTGGTGGGCCCGGCACACGCGGCGGAGGATCCCCGCGTATTCGCGCCGGGTCTTCACGGACAGGTCGCTCAGGTCGCGCAGAAGGATCGTGCGCGCCACGCCCGGCAGGCCTTTCAGCGTGCTCACGCCGCGCGCCTTGGCCGCGCGCACGATGCGCTCCCACCGCGCGCGCATGTTCTGCACCACCTCGGGCAGCGCGCCGAAGGCCAGCGCGTCTACGGCCACGGGTTCGATCGCGCGAGGGAGCGGTACGGCCGGGCCGGTTACGCGCTCGGCCGCTGAGCTGGTATCGCCGGCCACGAGCTTCCAGCGCTTCAGCTCAGCCTCGGTGCGTGAGGACGTTCCAAGGCTTCGCCGCACGCGCTTCCCGCCCACGCGCGTTTCCAGCCACCACACGTCACCGCGCCGAAACAGGCAGCCCGTTGCGGGCCGTCCCCGGCGATTTTCGCCCACATTTTCGCCCACACTCGCCACCTTTCGGAAAGGCAGCGCTTCCACATCCCACTCACCACGTTAGACTTACTCGCGCGGGTGCTTGTAGTGGTCCAGGATGATTTCCTGGTAGAGATCATCCAGTTGCACGCGCAAAGAACTCCTGCACGGATTTCAGCGACCGGGCCAGGGCGTCAATCTCCGGCCGGGTGTTGTAGAAATACAGCGACGCGCGGCTCAGGGCATTGACCCCCCGCTTTTTCATCAGCGGCTGCGCGCACATGTGGCCCGCGCGGATCGCGATGCCGTCGCGGTCCACGAAATGGGCCACATCGTGCGGATGCACGCCGTCGAGCGAGAAGGAGATGGCGCCGCCCCGTTCCGCGGCGCGGCCGTGGATCGCCAGCCCCGGGACGGCGGCCAGCGCGTCGAGCGCGTAGCGCGTCAATTCCGCCACGTGGCGCTGGATCGCGTCCATGCCGGCGCGCGTGAGGTAGTCCACGGCCGCGCCGAGCCCGATGGCCCCGGAGATGTCGGGTGTGCCCGCTTCGAACTTGTGCGGCGGCTCGGCCCAGGTCGCGTGCTCCCAGGTGACCCGGTTGATCATCTCTCCGCCGCCGAGGAACGGATCCATCTCGTCCAGCACATCGGGGCGCGCCACCAGCGCGCCGATCCCGGTGGGCCCGCACATCTTGTGGCCGGAGAAGGCCATGAAGTCGCATCCGATGGCGGTGAAGTCCACCGGCATGTGGGGCACGCTCTGGGCGGCATCCACCAGGACGCGCGCGCCGGATTCGCGGGCCGCGCGCGCGAGGGATTGAACCGGATTGACCGTCCCGAGCACATTGGACATGTGCGTGACGGCAACCAGTTTCACGGCGGGCGTCAGCCGGGCGCGGAAACCCTCCAGGTCCAATTCGCCCGCCTCGGTGACCGGGATGTACCGCAGCTCGGCGCCCGTGCGCCGGGCGAGCATCTGCCAGGGCACGAGATTGCTGTGGTGTTCCATCTCGGAGAGGAGGATCGCATCGCCCTCCCGCAGGTGGCGCCCGCCCCAGGCGTACGCCACCAGGTTGACGGCCTCCGTTGTGCCGCGCGTAAAGATGACCCCGCGCTCGTCCGGCGCGCGGACGAAGGCCGCGATTTTCCGTCGGGCCTCCTCGTACGCCTCCGTGGCCAGTTCGGCCAGGCGATGGATGGCGCGATGGACGTTGGCGTTGATTTCCCGGTAGTAGGAGGCGACGGCTTCGATGACCGCGTCCGGTTTCTGGGTGGTCGCCGCGTTGTCCAGGTAGACGAGCGGCCGCCCGTCGCGGACCGGCCGGCGGAGGATGGGAAAGTCCGCGCGCAGGGCCTCGAGGCCGGGGCCCCCGGCCGTGGGCTGGCGTTCGGTGCTCATTCCGCCATCATACCTTGATCCGGATGCGCCCGCCATCGAGTTTCACGTCGTAGCGCCGAACGGGCCGCACGGCGGGCAGGCATAGATTTCGCCCGGTGCGCAGGCAGAAGCGGGCCCCGTGCAGCGGGCATTCCAGTTCGTGGCCGGAGATCTCGCCGTTGAACATGGACGCCTTCTGGTGGCTGCACCACGCGCTGACGGCGTAGTACCCGTCGCTCAACTTGTAGAGCGCGATCTGGTGGTGGCCGCCCAGGTCAACCAGTTTGCGGTCGGTCCCCGAGAATTCATCCTCGCCCGCCACGTCGTGCCAGTCGCTCATGCCGGATCACCGAATTTGCGGCGCACATCCTCGCGGACGCGCTCGCGCATGAAGGCGTGCGGAACCCGGGCGATCACCTCCTCGAAAAAGGCCATCACCAGCAACCGGCGCGCCTCCAGTTCGGAGAGTCCGCGGCTCCGCAGGTAGAACAACTGGTTCGGATCAAGGTTCCCGAACGTCGCCCCGTGGCTGCACTTCAGGTCATCGGCATCAATCTCGAGGCCGGGCAGGGAGTCGGCCCGGGCGCCCTCGGAGAGGATCAGGTTGTTGTTCATCTGATAGGCGTCCACCTTGATGGCGCCGGGCGCCGCCTCGATGACCCCCTGGTAGACCGAGCGCCCGCGGTCCTTGACCGCCCCCTTGTAGAGCAGGTTGCTGGAGGTGTGCGGCGCCGAGTGCAGCTGGAGCGTCTTCTGGTCAATGTGCTGTTCGCGGCTGGCGAAAAATAGCCCGCTCATGCAGGCGTTGGCGTTCGGCTCGCGCACATCGCAGGTCACCATCATCTTGCTCACCTGGCCGCCCAGCAGCAGCGTGACCCACTCCACCCTCGCGTCGCGCTCCGCCCGCACCCAGTCCTCGCCGATATGAAACGTGCGGTCGCCCCACTCCTGGACCGAGGCGGCGCGCAGCAGGGCCCCGGGCCCCGCGTAGAGTTCGCGGGTCGAAACCGCGAGAAGCTCGACGTCCGGCGGCGATTCGTAGTATTCGGCCAGGGTCAATTCGGCCTGCCGCTCGACCGCGGCCACCAGCCGGGGCACCACGGCCTGGCCGGGGCGGCGATGCAGGTAGCGGACCAGCACCCCCCCGGCGACCACGCACCGTTCCGGCACATGGATGAAAAGACCGAAGGTCCAGAAGGCGTCGCCGAAGGCGCTGAATTTTCGGGGATGCTTGACGCGCGCGGCGCCCTGCGCATAGCGCTCGACCAGCGCCGGGTGCGTCCGCGCGGCGTCGGCGAGCGAGGCGACAACCAGGCGCCCGGCCGCCAGCTGGCCCGTGCGATCTTCAATGTGGAACCCCTCGTCGGAGACGGATACCACGACATCGAATTCATGGTCCCACGCCCCGGGCCCGGCGGGCTGCTCCATGGCGGCCGGCGGCGCGGCGGGCGCGAAGCGGTCGAACGGGATCATCGCGGGGTCCGTCCGGCGCCACTCCTCGTCGCGGTGCGTCGGCAGCGGCAGCGCCGCGTATTGCGCGAATCCGCTCGCCCGCTTGGATTGGAGCAAGGCCGGTTCCGCGTCCACCCAGCGCGGCAACTCCCCGAAACCCGGGATCAGCGCCTCCATGGTCTGTGGCTGTGCCGTGCTCATGCGACGTCCCCTCCGGCGTGGTCAACCCACGCTGTGCTCGAGTTTGAGTTCCAGGAGCTTGATGGCCTCCACGGAGAACTCGAGCGGAAGCTCCTTGAAGACATCCCTGCAGAAACCGTTCACGATCAGCGAGGTCGCGCTCTCCTCGTCAATGCCCCGGCTCCGCACGTAGAACAACTGCTCTTCGCTGATCTTCGACGTCGTGGCCTCGTGCTCCGCGATCGCCGTGCTCGTTTCCGCCTCGATCACGGGGTACGTGTTGGCCGAGCACCGGTCCCCGATCAGCATCGAATCGCAGCAGGTGTGGTTCCGGGCGTGGAGCGCCGAGGGCAGGATGAGCACGAGGCCCCGGTAGGAATTCGCGGAGCGTCCAGCCGAAATCCCCTTGGAGACGATCGTGCTCTTCGTGTGGGCCCCGACATGGATCATCTTGGTGCCCGTGTCGGCCTGCATCCGGTTGTTCGTGAAGGCCACCGAATAGAATTCGCCCACCGAATGGTCGCCCTCGAGAACCACGCTGGGATATTTCCACGTGATCGCGGCGCCGACCTCGACCTGAGTCCAGGAAATCTTCGAATGGGCGCCGCGGCAATGGCCCCGCTTGGTCACGAAGTTGTAGATGCCGCCGTTCCCGTCCTCGTCCCCGGCGTACCAGTTCTGCACCGTGGAGTACTTGATCTGGGCGTGATCCAGCGCGACCAGCTCCACCACCGCCGCGTGGAGCTGGTTGGTGTCGCGCATGGGCGCGGTGCAGCCCTCGATGTAGGAAACCGAGGCCCCCTCCTCCGCGACGATCAGCGTCCGCTCGAACTGCCCGGTGTCCCGCGCGTTGATCCGGAAATAGGTCGAAAGCTCGACCGGGCACCGCACCCCCTTGGGGATGAAGCAGAAGGATCCGTCGCTGAACACGGCGGAGTTCAGCGCGGCGAAGAAATTGTCGCCCGGGGGCACCACGCTGCCCAGGTACCGGCGCACCAGGTCGGGATGATCCTTGATGGCCTCCGACATGGAGCAGAAGACAATGCCCTTGCCGGCGAGCATTTCCTTGTGCGTGGTGGCCACGGAGACGCTGTCGAAAACGGCGTCCACGGCTACGCCGGCGAGGCGGTCCCGCTCGTGGATCGGAATGCCCAGCCGCTCAAAGGTCTTAATGAGATCCGGATCGGACTCGGCGGCGCCGGCGGCGGCCGAGCGGGGCGCGGAGTAGTAGCGGATGGCCTGGTAGTCAATCGGCGGATACGTCACCTTCGCCCAGCGCGGCTCCCGCATGGTTTTCCAGCGGCGGAAGGCCTTGAGCCGCCATTCGGTCATCCATTCCGGCTCGTTTTTTTTCCCGGATATCGCGCGGACGATGTCCTCGTCGAGTCCCTTCGGGAGTTCGTCGGTCGCCACGTCGGTCACGAACCCGTAGCGGTACTCCTGGACGAGCTTGCTGTCCGTTTCCAGATGGTGCTTTGTGTCAGCCTGGTTCATGCGGTCAAACCTCCGTTCCGCGTCAGACCAGGACTTCCTTGCCGAAACGGGCGCGGATCCAGTCGTATCCGTTCTTTTCGACTTCCTTCACGAGTTCGGGGCCGCCCGACATCGCGATCCGGCCATCTATGAGGACATGGAGATGGTCCGGCTTGATGTAGTTGAGGATGCGCTCGTAGTGCGTGATGACCAGCAGGCCGAAGCCGGGTCCGACGAGCCGGTTGACCCCCTTGGAAACGATCCGGAGCGCGTCTATGTCGAGACCCGAATCGGTCTCGTCCAGCACCGCGAGGCCCGGCTTGAGCGTCAGCATCTGGAGGATTTCCATGCGCTTCTTTTCGCCGCCGGAAAAACCGTCATTGAGGAAGCGGTTCAGAAAGGCTTCGTTCATTTCGAGGAACTTCAGGTCCTCGCGCATCTGCTTGATGAAATCCGCGGGTTTGACGGTCCCCTGTCCGAACCGCGCGTCGGCGGCGCTTTTCAGGAACTTGGCCACGGTGATCCCGGGGATGGCCACCGGGTATTGGAAGGCCAGGAACAGGCCGAGGCGAGCGCGCTCGTCGGGCTCCAGCTCGCGGATGTTCCGGCCCTGGAAGATGATCTCGCCCTCCGTGACCTCATACGCCGGGTGCCCCATGATGACGTTGGAAAGGGTGCTTTTGCCCGATCCGTTGGGGCCCATCAACGCGTGGGTGCCCCCCGGCTGGATGACCAGATCCACGCCCTTGAGGATCGGCTTGTCCTCGATCCGCGCGTGCAGGTTGCGAATTTCAAAAAATGGTCCTTCGCTGCTCATCGTTCAACGCTCCTTCCATCCTCTCGCTGATCCATGGCCCCACGCGGACTACAGATCGAATCCGAGCTCCAGGCGCACCTCTTCGCTCATTTTTTCCGGTCCCCAGGGCGGGTCCCACACCACGCTGACGTCGGCCTGCCCGACGCCCTTCAAACCCGTCAGGGTGTCCTTGACCTGATGGATCAGGTACGGCCCATAGGGACAGCCCGGCGACGTCAGCGTCATGTCCACATGCACAGCCGCGCCCTCGACACGGACGTCATACACCAAGCCCAGATCCACGATGTTCATGTGCAATTCGGGGTCAAACACCCCGCGCAGGACTTCCCGCACCTGGTCGGGCGTCCATGCGGGCGCTTCGGGAGCGGGTCCCGCGGGACCGGAAGTCGGGTTGGGTTCGGGCGACGAGGAGTTCATCAGACATGCTCCGCCGGTGTCAGGACCCTGAATTCATTCAGTGAAATGCTGTGAATGTACCGCACAAGTTGCGCATGGATCTGCTGGATCGGCTCCTTGATCGAGCAGGCGTGGAATTGTCCGCACCGTTCAGGATCGGCCTGGCAATTAGCCAGATACACGGGTCCCTCCACCGCCTCGATGACCGCGCCCAGCTTGACCTGTTCCAAGGACTGGTTCATGCGATAGCCGCCATGCACGCCGGGCGACGAGGCCAGCAGACCCGCCCTCGCCAGCGCCTGTAAAACCTTTCCAAGCAACTCGGCGGGAATGGCATATCGCTCCGCAATACCCTTGGTAGTGGCCCACTCGCCGGCGGGCAGGGCGGCCACATGCAGGATGGACATGAGCCCGTATTCAACTCGTTTACTTAATGTGAGCACGGCTATTCGTCTATTCCCGACTGTTTATGTCGCCAATCGTTCCAAAAATAACGGGCAGTCACGACTGCCCAGTGGTTGCAACATACGGGACGGTATAATTTTGTCAAATCCCGTCGCGCGCATTTTTCGCGCGTCCCGCCGGCGGGGGCGTCCCCCGCCCCGCGCGGCCGTTCACATCTGCCAGGAAATCAAGTCGTCGCGTGTCTCCGAAATCCTGTCCGGACCGCAGGACCAGATCATGACGCCCGTGCCCGGCATCCGGCCGTAGATGCTGTTTTCGACCTGGGCCGCATTGTCGTAATTGGAATCGAGCACGATCTGATACGGCATGCCCCACGGGTCCAGGAATTCACCCCGCTCGTCCAACCCGGACCAGCCGGGCGCGTGCGACGCCATTTCGATGAAGACGAGCTGCTGCGGGTTGAGGACATGATCCGAATTGCCGGACCCGGGTTCGGCGCGCAGGATCCGCATCAAGTCGGCGTTCGGCCTCTGGCGTCCGTACCGCACGTCCAGGCCGCCCGCCTGCGAAGGAGCCGGCCAGGTGCCGTACTCGCGATGGTAGCGGCGGATCGCGCGTTCCAGCGCGGCCATGTCGAGGCGGGTCATCACATGCTGCCGGCGGTGGCGGGCAGCCACCCACGCCGGAATGCCGGCCGCGAGGATGAAGAGGAGCGCGGCGGAGAGAAAGACACATTCGGCCCTCGTCAAGCGGCGGCGCAGCCCGCCGATCTTCGCCGGCTCAACGGGCTCGGATACAGCCTGGTCGGGGCGCACGGCGTGCCGGGGGGTTAGCTCAATTTGCCGATGATCGAGATGAGCGGGAGGAACAGGGCGATGACGATTGTGCCGACCACCAGCGCGAGAAAGACGATCAGCAGCGGCTCAATGACCGAGGTCAACCCGGCGACGGCGTTGTCCACTTCATCGTCATACGTGTCGGCGATCTTCATAAGCATTTCGGGGAGTTCACCCGTTTCCTCGCCGACCTGCACCATGCTGACCACCATCGGAGGGAACACGCGCGTGGACTCGATGGGCGGCGCCATGTTCTCGCCTTCCTTGACCGCATCGTGGATCTGGGAGACGGCCCGCGCGAGCACCTCGTTGCCCGCCGTGTCGCGGACGATATTCAGCGCCTGGAGGACCGGCACGCCGGAGGACATCAGGGTGCCGAGGGTGCGGGTGAAACGCCCCACCGCGGTTTTTTTCACCAGGGGCCCGAAGGCCGGCATGTTGAATTTGAACTTGTCCACCCCATAGGCCCCGGCCTTCGTCTTGGCCAGCAATTTGAGTCCGATGGCCAGCGCAACGCCCACGAGCAGGACCAGGAGGATGCCCGGGACACGGATGAAACCCAGGTCCACCATGCCGGCCACCGCGGTGCTGATGCCCATCACAAACTCGGTCAAACCCGGCAGGGCCTGGCCCTCGAGGAGCTCCGAGAAGATTTCCTTGAATTTCGGGATAATGAAAATCATCAGGAAGGTCAGGATGCCCACGGCCATTACCAGCACAACGGAGGGATATACCATCGCGCTGGCGACCTTGTTCTTGATCTTCTGGGCCTTTTCCATGAACTCCGCCAGACGGATCAGGACCTTGTCGAGCACGCCGCCGACCTCGCCGGCCTTGGCCATGTTGACGTAGAGCTTGTTG
>CAYMCD010000010.1:42686-44876 GCA_964388845.1 uncultured Verrucomicrobiota bacterium | reverse complement strand
GGACCACGTGCCGGACGCTCGCGGGCGGAATGGGCAGCGCGCGGTTCAGGGCATCCGCTTCGCCGCGGCGGCCCTGGAACAGCCCGACGTCGCGCAGGACCCGGCAGCCGTTCGCCTCGATGAGGTGCATGGACCCCGTGACCGCGTCGGTTCCGCCTAGGAATTGAATGTGCATGGTTGTTGTGGCTTGATCATACGCATGTCGGCCCCCCGCGCCAGTTCCAATCCTCCGCTGCGCGCCGTATTCGACGCCCTGCTCGCGCGCTTCGGCCCGCAGCGCTGGTGGCCCGCGCGCGGCCGGTTCGAGATGATGGCCGGCGCGATCCTCACGCAGAACACGGCCTGGACCCATGTGGAGCGCGCGATCGCGAACCTGCGCCGGGCCGGGGTCCTGACCCCGCGCGCAATGCACCGCGCGCCGGTCCGGCGGCTCGCCGGCTGGATTCGGCCGGCGGGCTATTTCAATGTGAAGGCGCGCCGGCTGCGCGCCCTCACCGGATGGCTGATGGCGGCGTGGGGCGGCGACCTGCGCCGCATGCTGCGCGAGGAGCCGGCCGCGCTGCGCAGCCGGCTCCTCGCCGTGCACGGGGTCGGCCCCGAAACGGCGGACAGCATCCTGCTCTATGCCGCGGGGCGCCCCTTCTTCGTCGTGGACGCCTATACGCGCAGACTGCTGCACCGGCACGGCTGGCTCGCGGGGCGTCCGTCCTACGACGAGGTCGCGCGCGTCTTCACACGGCGACTCCCGCGGGACGCCGCCCTGTACAATGAATTCCACGCCCTGATCGTCGCGCTCGGGAAACACTATTGCCGGGCGCGGCCCCGGTGTGAAGAATGCCCCCTGCGCCCGTTCCTCCCGGCGGGCGGCCCGCGGCCGGACGGGCGGACCCAGCGATGAAACGAACAACACTAATCGCCCTCGCCTGCGCGGCGGCGGCGGCCGGATGCGCCACCCGGCCCCCGCCCGCCGGAAACCCGGCCCCCGAGGCGGGCGGCGTCATCGTCCGCGTCAATCCGCGCGCCCATTACGCGGTGGCGGAATGTTCCGTCTTGCCTTCGCCCCGCGAAGAGGCCACCGTCTTTCGAGGCAACCAGACCGTGGGGCGCATCCGGTTCACGGGCGAGTTTCGCCCGCCGTATGCCATCGCCGATCTCGTGTCCGGCCAGGTCCTGGCGGGCGACCGGTGGCGCCGCGACGGGCGGGACGGCCCGGTGCCGACGGAGCAGGAACCATGATGACGCTGGCGCAGTTCATTCGAAACCTCGGGCTCCCCGAGATCCTGATCATTCTCGTTGTCCTCATCCTGCTGTTCGGCGCGAAGAAAATCCCCGATCTCGCCCGCTCGCTGGGCCGCAGCCTGGGCGAGTTTAAAAAGGGCCGCGAAGAAGGCGGTCGGGACGAAAACGGCAAGCCGGGCAAGAACGGCGCCCAGGAATAATACGGCTTCAGGGCGCGGCCGGGTCGGTCTCGGCGGCCGCGGCGGTCAGATTCGTGTCGGGCGCGGGCTGCGCGCCGTGTTCCGCGAATCGGGCGAAAGCATCCTCCCCCCGGATCGGGTCGAAGTCCTTGCTCTGGGTCCAGGACAAAACGAACGAGGCCCCCAGTTTGCGCGAGGCCTGCGCGAGGACATCAACCGCCTGCGCCGGCTCACCCATCCGGGCGTGGCCGATCGCCAGGTTGTAGAAGGCGGCGGAATTCCCCGGGTCCAGTCGCAGCACCTCGCGGAAGGTTTCCATCGCGTTGCGGTGGTCTTCGAGCGCCAGGTAGGCGATGCCGAGATTGTTCTGGGCCGCCAGGTTTTCACGGTCCATGTTGACCAGGCGGCGCAGGTGAACCAGCGCCTCCCGCTGCATATTCAGCGCGGTGAGCGCGGCCGCCGCGGTCTCGTGCGCCTCTTCGGAATACGTGTCGGCTTCGAGCCCCCAGCGCGCCGCGGCCAGGGCATTCGAAAACTGGCCCGCGGCGAGGAACACGCCGGCCAGTTGGATGCGCGCCGTGTTGTTCCCCGGGTCGCGCGCCAGCACGGCCCGCCAGGCCGCCTCGGCGCCGGCCAGATCGTGCTCCGCGCGCAGCGCGCGCGCGAGTTCGCCGTGCGCGGACGCCAGCCCCGGGGCGAGCTCGACGGCGCGTCGGGCCTTCCCGGCCGCCTCGGCGGATTTTCCGGCGGCCAGGTCCGCGGCGCTCGACTC
>CAYMCD010000010.1:23232-42676 GCA_964388845.1 uncultured Verrucomicrobiota bacterium | reverse complement strand
GCGGCGGGCGCGCGATGGCGGGCGCGTATGGTGGACAGGACCAGCAGGACCCCATAGACGAAAACGACCAGCCCCAGCGAAAGCCACAGCAATTTGTTGATCAGGACAACGCTGGCATTGTGCTCTCCCCGCCGCCGGCGCAGCCGCACCCGGTGATCCTGGTGCAGGCGCGGGGCCCGGCCGGCCTCGGCCCGCCGATAGGCGCGCGAGGCATCCGGGATCGCGGTTCCGGTGGGGGCGGGCGGCTCCGGGGCCCGGCGCCGGGCCAGATGCGGCGGCTCGTCCACGTGATAAATGTCTTGCTGGCCGGATTCCACGGGGAAGAACTATCCGCCGCGGCGTTGCGGGTCAAGCCGCGATAGCCGCGGCGCGGGCGCCGATTTTTTCTTCTTTCGCGGCGCGCCATTCTGCATGCTGCGGCCGTCCATGAACGAGCACCTCATCGCCGTGATCCTGGGCCTCGTCGAGGGCCTGACGGAATTCCTGCCCGTTTCCTCCACCGGGCATCTCATCCTCGCGGGGCGCCTGCTGGAATTCGACGGCGAAGCGGCCAAGCTGTTCGAGGTCTTCATCCAGCTCGGCGCGATCCTGGCGGTGGTTGCGGCCTACTCCCGGACATTCGCCGAGCTGTTCAGCGGCCCCGAAGGGCGCGGGTTCAGCGGCTACAACGGCATCCTGATGCTCGGCCTCACGTCGCTGCCGATCGGCGGCCTCGGCCTCGTTGCACACGGCGCAATCAAGGCGCACCTGTTCGCGCCGGCCACGGTCGCCGCCGCGCTGGCTGCGGGAGCGGTGTGGATCCTGGTCGCGGAGCGCCTGTTGCGCGGGCGCAGGACGGTGGACCTGGCGGGCATGACATGGAAGATCGCGCTCGGCATCGGTCTGTTCCAATGCCTGGCCCTCTGGCCCGGCATGTCGCGTTCCACCTGCACCATCGTCGGCGGCATGATGCTGGGCCTCAGCCTGCCCGCGGCGACGCGCTATTCGTTCTTCGCCGCCGTCCCGATCATGGTTCTGGCCGTCTCCTACGATCTGCTGCGAAACGCCGCGCTGCTGACGAGCGACACGATCCCCTGGTTCCTCACCGGTTTTTCCGTCTCGTTCCTCTCCGCCCTCGCCGCCATTAAATTCTTCATCCGCTTCGTCTCCCGCCACGGCCTCGCCCCCTTCGCCTGGTACCGCCTCGCCCTCGCCGGCGTGGTGTGGTGGATGCTTTAGCTACCGCCTCCGCCAGCGGGTCGCCTCGGCGAGGATGAATTCGTATTTGCGGGCGTGTTCGGGGATCAGGAGCGGTTCGTCGGTGCGGGATTCCAGCGCGAAGTGGGGCGCGAGGATTTCTTTCAACCCTTCGAGCGTGTGCACGGGACCGCGCTCGCCCGCGTAGCCGCCGATCCAGTTTTCGCGCGGGGTGTAAATTTGTTTCCACGACGAGGGCGTGGTGAGCACCAGCGAGCCGCCGGGGCGCACGAGCGCGGGCAAGCGATCGAGAAGCCGGCGCGGCTCGCTCAACCGGCAGATCAAATTCGCGGCGAGTACGACATCAAACACGCCGAGGTCCGCGCGCAGGTCCATCGCATCGCCCACTTCATACCGCACGCGCGCGCGATCCACGTCCGCCGGCGCGCAAGCCTCCATCGCCTGCGTCAGTTCGCCCTGCTCCGGGAGGACATAGGAAAGGGTTTCGCCGCGCTGCAGCGCCTGCGCGGTGGCGATGAAGCGCGCGGAATATTCCAGGCCGATCACCTCCGCGCACCCGCGCGTGAGTTCGAATGTTGAGCGACCCACGGCGCAGCCCATATCGAGGGCGCGAAGGCCGCGTCCATCGTGCGCGGATACAGGGGGCGTCAACGCGAGGCGGGCGCACCGGGCGGGAAATCCGAGCGCAGCGCGGAACGCGTCCGGCACCCGCTCCTCCGATTCGCCGTAGTGGAGCCAGAGATACTGCGCGAGCGCCGCGTCGGATTCGTATATGGAAGAGGTATGTTCCACAGTGATTTTTACCGGCATGAGGTGGGGCGAGGTGTCCCACCGAGCCGCCGGGCGGACCCGGCTCGCTCGGAGAGCTCGCCCTACCGAACGGCCTCCAGCAGCTCCCGCGCGTAGGCGCTGGGCTGGTAGTCCTTTGCGACCACAAGGGTCTCGCCGTGGCGGCGCAGGCGGATTTCGCAGTGCGTGACCTCCGGCGTCTTGTGCGGCGTGAAGAGGATGTCGTCGTGCGTGGCGTGGCTGGACTCGGTGAATTTGTCGGGCGTGAGGCGGCCGCCGAGGTGATCGCTGCGGCCCGTGGCGACGTGGAACGTGCCGAGCACCTTTTCGTCCTGGATGTCGCGGCCCGACCACGGCAGCGCCTGCGTGCCGAGGCCCAGTTCACCCAGCTCGCCGGTCACCGGGTCCGACGCGAGCTTCGCGTTGTGGTGCGTCACGGTCGCGGGGTTCCCCTTCAGCAGTTCCGCCTTCACGATGCGGCCGCCCTTCACCGTCATCAACCCGAGCGTCCCGTCCTCCTCATATTTGAGCGGGAACTGTCCCTCGCCGCCGGTCGGCACCCAGTAGACCTCGCCCGCGGGCAGGTTCGCGACGTCGGGCTGTTTGCCGCGGCACAGGCCGTGGCTCTTCTGCGCCTCCTGTCCGCCAAGATCGAGCCGCAACGTATAGGTTTTGCCCAGCACCGTGAAATCCAGTTCGGCCCAATCCGCCCCGGTCATGCCGGCGCGCAGCGCCTCGGCCTCGCGGCTGACCTCGTCGTAGTCCACGGCGAGGCCGGAGCGCAGGATGATGTCGTTCATCCCGTGCATCGTCGCGCCGCGGAATCCGTATTTCTTCGCGAACGCCGTCAGCGGCGCCGTCGCGGAATAGGTGGTGATCGCGAGGATGATGTCGTAGTGCGGATAGATGTCCTTTTCGAGGCTGACCGCGCGGCCCGCGGCATCCACGGCAAGGTCGGGCAGGTCGAGGTTGCTGCCGCCGGTGATTTTATAGGCGAACATCTCGCCGCCCTTCAGGCCGAGCACGCCGGCGCGGATGCCCTGGTGGAACACGTCGTGCGCGTGGCGCTGGATGCTGCAGTCCGGGTTTCCGAGGAAGCGGCAGTCTCGCATATCCGCGGGGTCGTCGAGGTCAATGAGGATCGCCACGCGCTCGCCTCCCTCCGGCGCGAAGACGGTTTTCAGCAGGCGGGAAAGATCGAACGGAGGGAATGTTTTTGACTTCATGGCGGGCTCCTTTGTCACGAATTCGCCGGCCGGGCCGGAACCTTACACCGGGGCGCCGGCCGTGATCCGGCGCAGCGCCCGGCGGCCCCACCAGAGGGTGAAAAGGCCCGCGGACCACGTCACGAGGCCGATGCCGAACCACAGGCCGGCCGGGCCGAAGCGCTCCGCCAGCAGCGGATACAGCGCCAGCGGCGCGGCGATCTGCCGGTACAGACCGATCCACAGCGCGTACAGGGGCTGCTGGACGGCCTGCAGCAGCGAAGTGGTGACAAAGAGGAAGGCGTAGGCGAAGAGGACCAGCGCGGCGATCCGCAGGTAGCCGGCGCCGGAGGCGACGACCACGGGATCCGGCGAGAAAAGGTGCAGCGCGGGCGGCGCGAGAAACGTCAGCAGCACGGCGCCGACCAGCGTCGCCATGAAGCCCTCGCGCAGGGCCGCGCGCCACACCTCGGGCAGGCGTCCGATCTGACCCGCGCCCAGGCTTTGCCCCGCGATGGCCAGCGTGGCCGACGTCAAACCCAGCACCGGCAGCAGGACCACCTGTTCAACCCGGGTGGCCGCCCCGTAGGCCGCCACCACGCCGTCGCCGAACCGGGCGGCGAAATAGGTGATGATGTAGATGCCGATCCCGATCGAGAGGTGGTTGAGCGCGGCCGGCGCGCCCTGCCCAAAGATACGGCGAAACGGCTCCGCCTTCGGTATGCAGCAGCCCAGGCTCTTCCGGTCCAGGAGGCCGGCCCGCGCGGCGCGGCGCACCAGGTACACCAGCCCGCCGGCCTGGATCAGGATGGTCGAGAACCCGATGCCGCGCAGGCCCATTGCCGGGACGCCGAGGCCGCCCCACATGAACCAGGGGTCGAGCCCGATGTTGAGCAGCGCGCCGACGGCCAGCACGTTGCGCAGCGAACGCGTGTCGCCACGGGCCACGAGGCCCGCGTTGACCGCGTAGCTGCCGACGAAGAAGACGGCGCCGGCGAAGATCACCTCAATATAGGCCAGCGCGCCCGAAAGATATTCGCCCTCCGCGCCGAGCCCGCGGAAGAGCGGGCGCGCGAACAGGAACCCGAGCGCCGCCAGCACGAGCGAAGCAAGGACGGCGAACGAAAGCGATTGCGCCGCCAACAGGCGCGCGCGCGGGATGTCGCCCCGCCCGATCGCGTGGGCGATGAGCGCCGTCGTGCCGGCGCCGAGCCCCGCGCCCACCGAAATGATGCCGAAGAACACCGGGAAGGAGATGGACAGGCCGGCCAGCGATGCGGTGGACAGGCGGCCCGCGAAAAAGGTGTCGGTCAGATTAAAAAGCGTATTGCAGAACAGCCCGACCCCCGCCGGAATGGCCAGGCGCCGGAGCATCGGGCGAACCGGACCGGTGGCGAGGTCGTGTAGGTGTGTGTGCATGATGTGAACGGCGACCCGTTTTCCAATATCCGATTCCCCCGCCCAAGGAAACCGCGAATTGCGCTTGTGGCGCGCGCGATGTATCGTTTTACTGAGCTGTCGGGCGAACAACGATATCCGCCCCGTTTGGAGTCACATGAATATCCCTTTGCGCCGCGCGCTTGCGGCTTTGACGGTCGCGCTCGTCAGCTTCCATCTTGCCCGCGGGGAGCCGCGCCCCGTCCAGTGGCGTGTATCGGACCCGGAATCCGCGCGGGAGTTGCGGAACGCGGGCGCGGCGCTGGTCGCGGACTACGGCGGCTTCGCCGTGTTCGAAGCGGACGGCCCCGTGCCGGGCGGGGCGGGCGTCGAGGCGCTCCCGCCGCAACACCTCATTCACCTGCACGCCGGCGCTATTGACACGACCGCCGCCGCGACCAGGGCGCGCCGGGTCGCCGTCGAATCCTTTTCCGGCAAGCGGCTGCACCTCGTCCAATGGGCCGGCCCGGTCAAACCCGAATGGGTCAAGGACCTGGCCGACGCCGGGTTGACGCTGATGGATTACATCCCGGAGAACGCGCATCTCGTCTATGGCGACGCGGCGGCGCTGCGCGGCATGCAGGCCCGACTCGCGTCGAAACCGCACGTGCGCTGGGAGGGCGCGTTCCGCGGCGCGGACAAGATTCACCCGGGGGCGCGCCCCTCCGCGTCGAAGCGCGCGGCCGCCCGCGCCGAGCCCGACCAGTTTGCCGTCCAACTGGTGAACGACCCCGGGGCGAACGGCGACACGCTGGCCATGATTGATGCCTTGAAGCGCGCGCCCATCGTCCGACGGCGCGTTTCCGGCCCCTACCTCAACATCGTCGCGCGCCTGCCTCCCGACGCGATCGAGGAGCTGGCCGACCGGCCAGACGTGATCTCAATCTGGCCCTACAACACCCCGAAAAAACGCGACGAGCGGCAGGGCATGATTGTGGCCGGCCAGCTGAGCGGCAATGGGCCGAGCGGCCCCGGCTACCTCGCCTGGCTCGCCGGCAAGGGATTCACCCAGACGCAGTTCGACAACTCCGGCCTGGTGGTGGATGTGACCGACTCGGGCCTCGACAACGGCACGACGAACATCAACCACTTCGCCCTCTTCCGCGGCGGCACGACGGCGGATGTCGCGCGCGTGAAATACGTCCGCCTCGAAGGCAGCGCGAACGGCGGCAGCACGCTCCAGGGCTGCGACGGGCACGGCAACCTGAACGCGCACATCATCGGCGGCCATGTGACGCTGTCGGGCTCCCCGCATGCCGATTCGGGCGGCTACCGCTACGGACTGGGCATCGCCCCCTTCGTGCGCGTCGGCTCGTCCGTCATTTTCGATCCGAGCAATTTCACCGGCCCCGACTATGACGACCTCGCCTCGCGCGCGTACCGCGACGGGGCGCGCATCAGCGGCAACTCCTGGGGCGCGGACACGTTCGGCGGCTACGACATGGATGCCCAGAACTACGACCGCCTCGTGCGGGACGCGCAACCGGCGGGCGCGGCGGTGGAAAGCAACGGCAACCAGCAGTTGACCTTCGTATTTGCCGCGGGCAACTCGGGGTCCGGCTCGCAAACCGTCGGGTCCCCGGGCACCGCGAAGAACGTCATCACCGTCGGCGCGGCGGAAAACGTGCACAGCCACGCCACGACCAACGGGGGCAACAACGCCTCCGGCAACGACGGGTGCGACACGCCCGACAGCGAGGCCAACAGCGCGAACGACGTCGCCCCGTTCTCGAGCCGGGGCCCCTGCTCCGACGGGCGCAAGAAACCGGACATCATGGCGCCCGGCACCCACGTGACCGGCGGCGTCGGCCAGGGTATCAGGACCATGTCGGGGATCGGCACCGCTGTCAGCTGCTTCAACGCGGAGGGCGTCTGCGCGCTGCCCGGCGGCGGCTCGTCCGGCGACCCGGACAACTTCTTCCCGCTGGGCCAGCAGTGGTACTCCACCTCCTCGGGCACCAGCCACTCGACGCCCGCGGTGGCCGGCGGCGCGGCGCTGGTCCACCAGTGGTTCATCAACACCGACTCGAACGCGCCGAGTCCCGCGATGATCAAGGCCTTTCTCCTGAACGCCGCGCGCCACATGAACGGCGCCGGCGCGAACGACAGCCTGCTCTCGAACAACCAGGGCATGGGCATGATGGACCTCGGTCTGTCCTTCGACGAAACGCCCCGCCTGCTGCGCGACCAGAAGACGAACGAACTGTTCACCGCGACCGGCCAGTCCCGCACGTTCACGGGTTCGATCGTCTCGAACGCCAAATCGTTCCGCGTGACGCTGGCGTGGACCGACGCGCCCGGCGCGACCAGCGGCAACGCCTACAAGAACAACCTCGACCTCACGGTCACGGTCAACGGCCAGTCCTACCTCGGCAATGTGTTCAGCGGGGCCTTCTCGACGACGGGCGGATCGTCCGACACGCGCAACAACGTGGAGAGCGTGTTCCTGCCGGCCGGCACGACCGGCTCGGTGGTGATCTCGGTCTCGGCCGCCAACATCAACTCGGATGGCGTGCCGAACCATGGCGGCGGCCTCGACCAGGACTTCGCCCTGGCGGTTTACAATTTCGAGGAAGCGCAGATTCCCGCGATCGCCCTCGCCGGGACCCAGATCGCGGTGGAAAGCTGCGGCGCCGGCAACGGCGCGCTCGATCCAAACGAAACGGTCACGGTGAAGTTCGCGCTGAAGAACGTCGGCTCGGCCGACACGACGAACGTGGTCGCCACCCTGCTCGCGGGCAACGGCGTCTCCAGCCCCGGCGCGGCGCAGTCCTACGGCGCGCTCGCCCAGGGCGGCGCGGCGGTGACCAATGCGTTCACGTTCACCGCGACCGGCGCGTGCGGCGGGACGGTCACGGCAATCCTCGCGCTGGACGACGGCAGCAACAGTCTCGGCGCGATCGCCGCGCCCTTCACCATCGGGGATATCGCGCTGGCCACCGCCACGAACGCCAACGCGAGCTCGATCGGTATTCCGGATAGTGGAACCGCCTCCCCCTATCCCTCCACGATCAACGTATCCGGCCTCGCGGGCGCCATGAGCAAGGTGCGCGTGGTGCTGGCCGGATTCACGCACACGTATCCGTCGGACCTCGACATCGTCGTCGTCGGACCCGGCGGACAGAAAGTCGCGCTCTTCGGCGGCGCGGGCGGCAGCACCGCCGTCAGCGGCCAGACCCTCACCTTCGACGACGACGCGTCCGGCCCCATCTCCGGATCGGCCACGACGGGGACCTACCAGCCGTCCGGTTCGGTCGCGGCCATGCCCTCGCCCGCCCCGGCGGCGCCCTACGCCACGGCCCTTTCCGAATTCGCGGGGACCTCGCCGAACGGCGCGTGGGTGCTCTATGTGAACGACGCGGCCGCCGGCGATTCGGGCAGCATCGCGCAGGGCTGGCGGCTCGAAATCACCGCGGGTGAACCGGTCTGCTGCGCCAGCAACCAGCCGCCGGTTCTCGATTCCGTGGGAAACAAATTCGTCGTGCAGGGCAACTCCCTGACCTTCGCGGTGAACGCATCCGATCCGTACGACGGCGATCCGATCACGCTCGGCGCGTCGAACCTCCCGCCCGGCGCGGTGTTCCCAACCGTCACCAACGCCCCCGCGGTGACCAATGTGTTCCTGTGGACCAACACGCTGACGATCGGCGTCTACACGACCACGTTCTTCGCGGTGGACAAGGACGGATCCGACAGCGAGACGATCGTCATTGACGTGGCCGACGGAAGCTGTACCGGCTCGAATATCGTGGAGCAGGATTTCGGCGCCTCGACAAACGTTCCCGCCGGATGGGTAAACGGCGGCACCGCCAATGATACCGATCCCGCCCACTACCAGAGCGCGCCCAATTGCCGCGCCCTTGGAACGGGCGACAGCCTCGTCACCGAACCGGTGGACTTTCCTACACAGTTGGTCTTTTTTGTGGATTCAAGCAACGGCGGCAACAACAAGGTCGGCACGGTGGATTATTCGACCAACGGCGGCTCGTATGTGCAGCTGGGCGGCTTTGCCGCCCGCACCACCGGCAGCAACGTCACGTTCGCATTGAATGCCTCGCCCAATTTGTCGGGGGCGACCGACGTCCGCTTCCGATTCAACTCGTCTTTCAACACCTGGTATCTCGACGATGTCGTCCTGTCCGGCGGCTGCCCGCCCGGACCGCCGGCGCCGACGCCGCCCATCCTGAACCCGATCGGCGCGAAAAATGTGACGATCAGCAACCTGTTGCAGTTCACCGTGTCCGCGACGCCGACGGACGCCGACCCCGTGACGCTCACCGCGAGCAACCTGCCGTCCGGCGCCGCCTTCGGCGCGACGAATGAAAACGGCTGGTTTCAATGGGACGCGGCGGCGCCGGCCGGCGTCTACACCACCACCTTTCATGCGGTGGACGCCGATGGCGCCGTCAGCGAGGCCGTGCTCATCACGGTCTCGGAACAGGCCCCCGTATCAACCGGCTCGCTCGTCACGTATATCTTCGAGGACACGGGCGCCGTCTTCACCCGCGCCGCCGACAGCGTGCTGGCCGGCGCGACGGCCGGCCTGTTCACCTCCGGCGATGGGGTGACGACGAATTTCGGCGGCGACCCGACCTGGGCCATCGCCGATTCCGGTTTCACCGGGACGACGAACAACTGGTTCGAATTCACGCTGACCCTGCCCGGCGGGACGACAGTTGACGTCAGCCGGCTTAAGTTCGCCGACCGGCGCTCCGGATCCGGACCTTCCACGTGGGGGATCCGCAGCAGCGTGGACGGGTTCGTCGCCGATCTCGATTCCGGCGCGACCCACCTGTCCTTCACGACAAATGAAGTCCCTCTGGCCCTGACGGGCGTGAGCGGCGCGTTGACGATACGCATCCACGGGCGCAGCGCCTCCCAGTCCGCCGGGACCTGGCGGCTGGACAATGTGATCCTCCTGGGATCGGCGGGTGTACCGCCGCCCGGCGGCGCGCCCTCCATCGCCATCACGACCACGGCGCAGACGGTTTCCAACCCCACGACGTCCATCGCCATCGGCGGAACCGCAACGACCAACGTGGCCGGCGACATCCGGTGGACCAACAGCCTTACCGGCGGCAGCGGCGCAATCGCCGCGGCGACGAATTGGCTGATCGGCACGGTCGGCCTCGCGGTCGGGACCAACGAGATCACCGTGTGGGGTTCCAACACTCTGGGCGCAGCGACAAACGACGAGGTCGCCATCGTCCGCCAGGGCAGCGATACGGACGAGGACGGCCTCAACGACGCGTGGGAGCTCGGCTACTTTGGCAGCCTGACGAACATCAATGAGACCTCCGACTGGGACCTCGACGGATTCCGCGACGGCGACGAGTTTCTCGCGGGCACGAGTCCGGACAACAGCAACTCGCTGCTGCGTCTGCAGGCCGCCGCCCCGGCGGGCCCCAGCAATGTGGTAATCCGCTGGCAGAGCGCGTCGAACCGCCTCTACGGCGTCTCGCGCAGCACCAACCTGCTGGAGGGCTTTGCGCCCTTGACCGGCGGCTTGCCGGCCATCCCGCCGGAAAACGTGTGGACCGATCCTTCGCCGCCGGCGGCGGGCGGCCATTATCGCGTGGATCTGGAATGAGCGAAACGGCCCCCCGTTTCCACGATTGCACGGGGCCGGGTCCATGCGCCATACTTCCGGGATTGTCCCGGAGGAAACGATCATGGCTCCCGACCCGACCCTCGCCGCCGGCGCCCAGCGCGTCATTGCGGACCTCAAGGAACTGGCGCACCTAACCTCTGACGCGAACGGCGCCCAGCGCGTCGCGTGGGGCCCGGTTTTCCGGAAGACGCGCGAATGGTTCGTCGCCAAGGTCAAGAAGGAGCTCGGTCTGCCCGTCCACGTGGACCCGGCGGGCAACCAGTGGGTGACGATCCCCGGCGACCGGGAAGACGCGCTGCTCGTCGCGGGACACCTCGACTCGGTCCCCAACGGGGGCTGGCTCGACGGGTGCCTCGGCACGCTGTCGGCCCTGGAGGCGCTGCGTCGCTACGCCGCGCGGCCGGAGAAACCGATCACGCTCAAACTGGTGGACTGGGCCGACGAGGAGGGCGCGCGCTTCGGCCGCAGCCTGGTCGGATCGTCCGCCGCGGGCGGGTCGCTGAATATCGAGGACATCCGCAACCTGAAGGACCGCGCGGGCGTCGCGCAGGCCGACGCCCTGAAAGAATGCGGCGTGGATATTGATCGCATGCTCGAGGCGCATGCGGAGTTGAAGAAGATCGCGGCGCGCGGCTACATCGAACTGCACATCGAGCAGGGCCCCGTGCTGGAGGCGATGAACAAGCCGACCGGCGTGGTGCTCGGCACGTTCGGCGTCGAACGGCACATGCTGAAGTTCACGGGCCAGGCCGCGCACTCCGGCTCCACGCCGATCCCGATGCGGCGCGACGCATTCCTTGCCGCGGCGCAGTTCGCGCTGGAGGTCCGCGAGATCGGGTTGAAGCACTCGAAACCCGGCGCGAACGTCGTCTGCACCTGCGGCATCGTGAAGGTGGAGCCCTGCATCGTGACCGCCGTGCCGGGCGTCTGCGAGATCTCGATTGATCAGCGCGCGCTGGACGCGAAGGTGCTGGCGCAAATGCTCCAGGAAGCGAAGGCCGCGGCGGCGCGGGCGGCGAAGGCAAACAACGTCGGGCTGGAGTGGAAAAAGCTCTGGACCATCGAGCCGCGCCTGTTCGATCCGGAACTCGTCGCGTTGGCCGAGGAAGCCGTCCGCGAGATCACCGGCGACGCGCCGAAACTGCCGTCGGGCCCGCTGCACGACAGCGCGGAGATGGTTCCGCACATGCCGGTCGTGATGCTGTTCGCCTATTCGGCGCGCGGCCTGAGCCACTGCAAGGAAGAGGACACCCCGATCGAGCATCTCGAGAAGACCATCCGGGCGACGCTCCTGCTGGTGGACAAGGCCATCGCCGCCGCGTCGTAAAGCCGGCCCGCCCGGACTTCACCGCGGAACCGGGTCATCCGGCGGCGCCGGGGCGAAACGGCGCGCCAGCTCCGCCTCTGCGGCGCGGCGGGGGCCCGGCCGGCCGCGCAGGCGCGCCCGCACCTGCGCCAGCAGGGCGAGGCGGCGATCTTCTCCTTCAAGCTGCCGCCACACCATGTGCGTGTTCGCGGCATGGTAGCGCTTGATGTAGAGGGCGGTCGGCGCCTCCACTAGATGCGCGCGCAGGGCGATCCCAAACACCCAGATCTGGTCGGCATATCGGTCGCCGGGCGTGGCGGGGACCGGCGCCACCAGCCGGCGCCGAATCACGCCGCGATATGGAATGCCCAGGTTCCACGCCCGATCCAGCTCCAACGCCTCCCGCCATGGCGGACGTCGGCCCAACACAAGGGGCGGGCGCTCGAACCGCACCGGGTCCGGCCCCTTCCAGCCCACGGCGTCCAGAGGACCGAACGCAAGGCCGGCGCTCGGATGCGCGTCGAGCGCGGCGATGAGTTTTTCGTAATACCCGTCGGTGATTGTGTCGTCCTGGGCCAGGATGGAGACCAGCTCGGTCCGGGCGGCGGCAAGCAGGCGGTTGGCGTGTCCGCGCCAGCCGGCGGGATGGCGTTCCTCGCGGAAAAAGAGGCGCGGATCCGACCCGCATGTTTCCTGCAGCCCGCCGAGTGCGCCGTCCTCGAAAGTCTCGTCGCTGAGGATCACCCGCGCGTCGGACGGGATGCGTTCGAGATTGAGCCGGATCTGGTCGAGCCACGGCGCCGCCCGGTGCAGCGGCATCAGCACGGTGAGCCGCGCGCGCGGTCGCCGGCTAAACGGCCACATGCCGGACCTCCCCCGTGATGCGCGCGGCCGTCACCTCGCCGTTGAGCGGTGCGGCCGTCAGCTTTCCGGTGTCAACCGTCCACCAACCGTCGTGTTCGCGCGGACCGAAGCGATTGCGCTCATGCAATGCGCTGGCCGGATCGTCCACATCGGTTTCGCCCGGGGCGACGATGATGCAGGGGGAGGCGGTGACGATTTCCGCCCCGCGCAGCGCGGGGTACAGGTCCGACAGAACGGCGAGCGACCGGCTCGCCACCGCGAAACACTCGGCCGTATCGGCCTCCTCCCGCTCGGGCGGCACGGCGCCGAAATAGCGGCGGCATTCCGGATACCAACTGATGTACACGAGGCCGTCCACCAGCGGCACAACATCCCCATACGGGCCCTGGACCATGGTCACGGGGGCGATGGCGCGCGAATCGCCGCGCGGCCTGACGAGCGCGCGATGCTTGACGCGGTAGGACAGGGCCCGCTCTTCGCGAAGCCCGAGAGAGCGGTCAATCCGGGCCCGGTCAATCCAGGCGCAATTCACAACCGTCTGCGCGTCGAGCGCGGACGAGCCGGCCGCGGTTTCGAGGTGCAGCCGGAATCCGTTCGGGCGCCGTTCCGCGCCCTCCACCCGCACGCCGCAGCGCAGTTCGATGAGCGGATGGCGGGCCAGCCGGGCGGCGACCACGTCGCACAGGGCGCGGGTATCCACGGACACCTCCTCCGTGGCCAGCACGTCGCACGGGGCCGCTCCGGGAATTCGCGGTCGGGCGGCTTGCAGGTCGGACCGCCGCCAGAACCAGTCCAGCGGACGCCCCGCATATTGCGGCGCAAACCGCATCAGGGCGGAGGCCTCCGGAATCCAAGCCCGCAAACGCCCGTACGCCTCCTCCAATTCCGCCGCGCGAGCCAGACTGTCAGGCATGACGACGTACTGGAACCCCGCCGAGCGCCAGCTCTCCCACGGCAGGGGCCCGCACCAGCGGTCCAGCAGCGGCCCAAAACAGAGCGCCGCCTCGATCATCCTCCGCCCCGTCCGACCCGATCGGTCCAGCGCGTACACGAAGCCGAGGTGAATCTTGCCCTCGTTCCCGCGGCTCGCCGCCGCCAGGGGGGCCGCCCGCCGCTCCAGCAGACACACCCGCACGCCGCGTTCGGCCAGCGCCAGCGCCACGCTCGCGCCCTGGAGCCCGGCGCCAATAACCACCAAGCGGACCGTGTCGGACGTCATAAACTCACGCATGCCTCGATCGTGGCAAAACAGCGCAGGTCGGCAAAGCCAACAAACATCCAGAAAGGGACCCAGAAAGGGGTCAGTCCTTTATTCTTGCTTAAGCAAGGATAAAGGACTGACCCCTTCAGTGGTCCTGACCCCTTCAGTGGTCCTTCAGTCCAGTGCGGCGAGGAAGGCGTCCATCTGCGTGTCGGTTCCGACGGACACGCGCAGGCCGTCGCCGGTGCGCGGCCCGGGGAAGTGGCGCACCAGGATGTTGCGCGCGCGCAGGTGGTTGAACACGTCCGCCGCGGACGCCCCGGTGGGTGGCCTGGCGAACAGGAAATTGGTCGCGGACGGCAAGACGGTCCAGCCGCGCGCGCGCAGTTCGCGCGCCACGCGCTCGCGCGTGGCGACAATTCTCTCCACGTTGCCGCGCATCCACGCCTGGTCCCGCAGCGCCGCCACCCCGATCCGCTGCGCCAGCGCGTCAAGGTTGTAGGAATCCTTGATCTTGTGGAGCGCCCCGATGAGCGGGGCGGGGCCGACCGCGTAGCCGAGCCGGAGCCCGGCGAGCGAGTAGGATTTCGAGAGCGAGCGCGACACCAGGACGTTCGGCCGGGAAAGCGCCAGGTCCATGAAATGGGCCGGCGCGAAGTCGCCATACGCCTCGTCCAGCACGACCACGCCGGGGAATTCCCCGCAAAACGCCTCCACGCGCCCGCGCGGATACCGGATGCCGGTGGGGGCGTTGGGCGTGGTCAGGAAAAACAGGGAGATGGGAGTTGGGAGATGGGCGCAAGGCGGAAGGGCAAAATCTTCGCCCAGGGGAACGGGCGTCCCGCGGACATCGGCAATGGCGGACAGCACGGGATAGAGCGAATAGGACGGGTCCGACCAACCGACCGCGCCGCCGGGCTCGACAAACGCGCGCGTGCAGAGCGCGAGCACCTCGTCCGATCCGTTCCCGGCGAAGACGTTTTCCACCCCGCATCCGTGCAATCCGGCAATGGTCCCGCGGAGTTCAAGCGCCATTGGATCCGGATACAGCCGCAAGGATTCCGCGGTGAAGGCCGCCAGCGCCTCGGCGACCCGCGGCGATGGCGGATAGGGATTCTCATTCGTGTTGAGCTTGATCAGGCCCGGCACGCGCGGTTGTTCGCCCGGCGTGTAGGGGGTCATCTTGGCCACAGAAGCACGAATCAGCGATCGCTCGATCTTCATCCCTTTGGGCCTCCGTGCCTTCGTCCCCTTGGGCCTACTTCTCAAAGCGAATCTTCGCAGACCGTCCGTGCGCGGGCAGGCGTTCGACGCGGGAGAACTGTTCGATGTGCGGGAGGACATCCTGCAGGTCGGCGCGCGTGAACGAAATATAGCTGGTGCGGCGCCGGAAGGAGTCCACCGTAAGCCCGGAGAACAGCGCGGCGGCGCCCCCGGTGGGCAGCACATGGCTCGGCCCGGCGACGAAGTCGCCCGCGCACTCGGGTGTCCAGGGGCCGATGAACACGGCGCCGGCGCGGCGAATCTTCTTCAGCCACATCCGCGGCTCGCGGCACATGATTTCGAGGTGTTCGGGCGCGAAGTCGTTGATGAGGTTCATGCCGATGTCGAGATTGTCCACGATGACGATCATCGCGCCCCGCCGGAGCACCTGGTAAACCGCCGGTCCCGCGTCGAGGTCGGCCGCCTGGCGGGGCAGTTCGTCCGCGACCGCGTAGGCGAGCTGGGGCGACGAGGTGACCAGCAGCGCGCGTTCGTGCCCGGTGCCGTGTTCTGCCTGCGCCAGCATGTCGGCGGCGACGTGCGACGGGACGGCGGAGTCGTCGGCGAGGATCGCCACCTCGCTGGGGCCCGCGATCATATCGAGGTCCACCGCGCCATACACGAGCCGCTTGGCCGCCGTCACGTACGGGCCGCCGGGCCCGACGATTTTCTGCACTTTAGCGACGGTCCGGGTGCCGTAGGCCATGGCGCCGATGGCCTGGATGCCGCCGATGCGGTAGATCTCGGTGGCGCCGGCGAGGTCCATCGCGTAGAGGACGAACGGGTTGACCTTGCCGTTTTTCTCGGCCGGCGCGCAGGCGACGACCTCCAGCACGCCGGCGATCTTCGCGAGGGCGATGGTCATCAGCGCGGTGGACGCCAGCGGGGCCGCGCCGCAGGGGATATAGCAGCCGACGCGGTCATACGGCTGGAACTGCTCGCCCACCATGCCGCCCTTGGGGCTCGACAGGTTCCAGTCCTTACGGAGCCCGGCCCGGCCGAATTTCGTGATGCGGGCGAGCGCCTCGCCGGCGGCCTTTTTGAAATCAGAATCCACGCGCTCGATCGCGGCCATCCGCTCGGCCTTTGTGACCGCCATTTTCTGCGGCGTCAGCTTCTGGTCGTCAAACTGGGCGGCGTATTCGCAAACCGCCGCGTCGCCCCGCGCGCGGATGTCGTCGAGGACTTTGCGAGCGATCTCCTCCGCCTCGGGCAGGACCGCCGACCGGACGATGTAGTCGAGGACGATCCGGGACGGGCTGGCGGGCACCCATTTGGTGACCGTGACCTGCGCGGACGGGCTGCTGTTGGGCTCTTTGTTCATCGTGTCTCTCTCCGGCTTCCCACCGGGTATTGCGATCAGCGGGCGGGCCCCTCGTTGAGCCGGGCGCAGTGCGGGCAGCGGGCCATCGGGACCTGGAGGGGTTCCACGTAGACCCGGCCGCACACCGCGCATCGGTAGAGCCGGCCCTCGCGCGGCGTCTTGTACAGCCAGCGGTTTCGGGACGCATAATATATCCACGCCGCAAAAAGGGCCACAAGGGCGAAAACCGCGGGCGCCCAGAAGATCAGGTGGGACCGGTCGGCGCTCATGGGGCGGCTCCGGTCGGGCGGGCGGCGGTCTGCGGCGGTCGCTGGAGGAACACGGCCACGCGATGGCCGGCCGCGCGGCCCGGCGCGGCGCGCAGGCGCCGGAGCGCGCGGACCAGGCTTTCATTCCGCTCGCGCCCGGCGGTCGAATGTTCGAGGAAAACGCCGCGGGGTTCGCCCGTCTCGTCGAAAAAAACGCTCGCCGCGGCCTCCCACGGTTTCTCGTCCCGGCCCGGCGGCGGCTCGATCGCCAGCGGCAGTCCGCCGGTCAGTTCAGGCGCGCCGTCGGGCCACGCGACCTCCACGGCGACCGACGTCGGCGCCCACCGCGCAAAGGGCTCCTCCAGCGCGGCGAGCGCAGTCCAGCGGCGGGCGAACAGCCGGGCGATTTCCCCGCCGGTCCGATCCGCCGGCCCGGCCGGCGCGGCGCCCGCCTGGTTTCGATCGAGCAGCAGGACGGGCGGCGCCCGTTCCGACAACAGCGGGGATGGGCTTTTCCGGCGCGCGGACCACGCGGGGCTGAAGCCCGCCTCGCTGGGGAGCGCAAACAGGACGGGCGACCAGAGGGCGCGCGGATCCCGGTCCCATGCGGATGCGCCCGGCATCCCGGTTTCGTCCGAGTGGAACGCGAAGCGGAGGGGCGCCGCCGCCGGGCGGGCGGCCAGGGCCGGGGGCCATGTGCGATCCAGCAGGCCCGCCCCCGCGGCGTACAGCGCAAGGCCGGCGAGCAGGGCGGCCGCCAGGTCGCGCCGCGCGTCGGCGCCGCGCGGCCTCATGGCGCGGGCTCCAGGCGCGTGGTCAGCACCACCTCGCCGAAGCCCGCCTTGCGCGCGAGGTTGTAGAGACTCACCAGCGTGCCGTGCGAAATCCGCCGATCCGCCTCCAGGATGAGGGCGGGCGCCGCCTCGTTGCGCGCCGCGCGGTCGAGCGCCAGCGACAGCCCGTCGAGCGTCAGCCGCTCATCCTGGAAGAAGTACATCCCCTCCTGGGGCACCGTAACGACCAGGGCGGCGGGCCCGATGCCGTCCTCGAACGGCGCGGGGGGCAACTCCATGCGCAGCCCCGGGCGGAGGACCTGCGAGGACTGCTGGATCACCACCAGGAACACGAGGAGGACAAAATCCACCCACGGCGCGACGCCCAGCAACCCGCGCGGCGCGCGCTGGGCCGGCTGGAATCGCCGCCTGAACGCGAACAAGCCGCCGCCGGATTCCGTGGCCTTCATCGCGTCACCCCCTGGCTTCCGGCGGCGGGAGGCGGCCGAGCGCCTGGAGGATTTCGTTGTAGGCGCGCTCCATTTCCAGCACGACGTCGCCGACGCGGCTGACGATGAAGGCGTGCCCGAAAAAACCGACCGCCCCGACGGAGAGCCCGATCATCGTCGTGGAGAGGGCGCGGCCCAGCCCGCCGCCGAGGTCGCCCGCGTGCACAAGCGGCGCGTGCTGGTGCAGCGCGACGAGCATGTCCCACATGCCCACCACGGTCCCGAGCAGGCCGAGCATCGGCCCCAGCTGGGCGAGGGCGAGCAGCATCGGCAGGTATTGCTCCAGCCGCGCGATTTCCAGCAGGCCAACCTCCTGCATGACCGACCCGACGCGCCCCCCCCCTCGCTGGTGTTCGAGGATCGCCGCGCGCGTCATCTGCGGCACCGGGCCCGGCGCGTCCTCGCACAGGGCGACGGCCTCCATGACGTTTCCGCGCTGGAGGTTATTGAATATCCCGGTCAGGAAATCGCGCCCGCGCAGCGAGGCGCGGTGCACGTGCAGCGCGCGTTGGACGATCAGGACCACCGCGGCGAATCCAAAGGCGAGCGTCACCCACAGCACCGGCCCGCCCAGTTTCAAGAAAGCCATCATCGGTTGCCTCTCCCGGCCGGCGCCGCACCCAACGCGGAGGACCGGCCGCTGGTGATTTCCTGTATCCGTTTTTCGGCGTCCGCGCCAGCCGGAAGCCCGGAGGCGGTGACCCGCTCGTAGATGCGGAGCGCCTCTTCCCACCGCCCCTCGCCCTCCTTGATGGCCGCGGCGGCAAACGCGGCGCGGACAAACCAGACCGGCTCCACGAACTGCCCCTGCGCCCGGGCGTTCAGCCAGCCGTACACGGCGTTCATGTAATACCGGAACGCCTCGGCGGGCCGGCCGATCCGCTCGTAGCAGCGGCCGATCTTGAACTCCGCCTGCAGGCGCAGCGCCGCGGGAACCGCCGGGCTGTCGAGCAGCGTCCGGTAGCTGGCGATCGCCTCCTGGTAGCGCTCCGGCCGGTCGGCGCCGAGCATGAACTGGCAGTCGCCCTGCCGCCCGCGTGCCCGGTCGGCGAGGGCGTGGCCCGGGTACCGCCGCACAATCTCATCGAAGGCCAGCAGCGCGCCGGAGAACTCGCCGAGTTCCGTCAGCGCGTCGCCCTGCGCGAAGCGGGCGTCCGGCGCCAGCAGGCTGTTCGTGTAGGTGCGCGTCAGCTCGTTGAAGAGCGCGATGGACCGGCGGAATTCGCCCTGCGCCGCCGCCGCGCGGCCCGCCCAGTACAACGCGTCGTCCGCCCACTCGTTCAGCGGAAACGTCCGGGCCAGGCCGGCGAAATGGGTCTCGGCCTCCGCCTGGTTCCCCGCATTGAACAACTGCTCCGCCATCCAGAACCGGACCTCCGGGAGGGCCGCGGAGGTCGGATAGCGGTCGAGGAACTGCTGCGCGATCTGCAGGCCGCGCCGCGTCTGGCCGAGCATGTGCAGCGCGCGCCCGCGCAGGTGGAACGACTGCTCGGCGTGCGGGGTGTCCGCGTGCTCCCGCAGGACGCGCTCGTAGCGGGCGAGCGCCTCCTCGAAGTTCCCGCCTCGGTAACACGCGAGACCCGAGCGCAGCAGCGCCTCCCCGCGCACGGAGGCTGACGCCGTATCGGCAATGAGCGCGTCGTAGCGCGCGACGGCTTCCGTCCACTGTTCCTGCTCCTCGCGCAGGGCCGCGAGCGCAGGGGCCGGCGGCGTGAAC